>JARGFS010000122.1 GCA_029211095.1 bacterium
CATCGGAGCAGCTCTTGTCCGGTTCCTCGCTGAGAAGGTCAGGCAGTTTCTCTTTCAGGATGGAGACAATCTCGTTTTTTTCCGCATTACGAATGATCGCATCAACCTGCTCCATCCCCGCCACCTTCTGAGGATCGTTATCGACATAGCAGCCGGCCACCACAATCCGCCCGTTCGGATTCTCACGAGCCGCTTTTCGGATCAGCTTGCGGGCATCGGAGTCCGCCCGGTGCGTCACGGTGCAGGTATTAATGACATACAGGTCGGCCACTTCCCCTTTTTGGGCGCGGGCGAACCCGTATGGCTGGAGTGCCTCGGCCATTTTTTCGGTCTCATACTGATTGAGCCGACAACCGATTGTCTGGACCAATATCTTTTTTTTCTGTGCGGTTGGCATGTTAGGTCAATATACGAATCATCCCCTGAGATGAAAGAGGTTGCAGCTGACTTATATAATAATAAAACGGCGATCCGGTTAACCCGGACCGCCGTGTAATGTACAAACAGTAAGAGACTAAACCGTTATTCAGGCTTCTCCTCTTCAGAATCAGCAGATGCATCTGCAGCTTCCGATTCAGCCGGCTCGGCCGGTTTTTCTTCAGCTTTCACCGGTGCGGCCTCTTCGGCTGCCGGGGCAGGTTTTTCTTTAGCCGCGGCCTTCAGCTCTTCCGGCATCGAATCAGCCATCGCCTGGGCCCCGGAAACCGGGTGTTTACCCAGGAACTCATCAAGTTCGGCCTGTTCGCGCGACTCATAATAAGCCGCTACTGACAGGACAATCTTGTGCTGACTGCGGTCGAACTCAATAACCTGAAGCGGTATCTCTTCACCCTGTTGGAAGACTCCGGTCGGATCAGTCAGGCCGTCATGCCCCAACTGGGCCGCAGGAACAAAGCCTTCAATCGTGCTGGTGAGATCAACCACAACACCCCGATCAAGAACCTTGCTGACCGTGGCCAGGCATTCGGCTCCCACCGCAAACTTCCCGGCCATTTCCGGCCAGGGATCATCGGTGAGCTGCTTGATCCCAAGCGAGATGCGTCGGTTTTCATGGTCAACGCGAAGGATTTTAACATCCGTCTCGTCACCTTTCTTGATTATCTCCGAAGGATGCTGGATCCGTTTGGTCCAGGACATATCAGAGATATGCACCAATCCATCGATCCCCTCTTCCAGTTCAACAAAGGCGCCAAAGGCGGTCAGGTTACGGACCTTGCCGCTGACCGTCTTGCCGCTGGGGAACCTCTCGTCGATAGTGGCCCAGGGGTCTGGTTCCATCTGCTTGATGCCGAGCGATATCTTCTCGTTCTCCTTGTCAACCGACAGGACAATCGCTTCAATCGAATCATCGACATTCATGATTTTCGACGGGTGCTTGATATGCTGGGTCCAGGACATTTCAGAAATATGAATGAGTCCTTCAATACCCTTTTCTAATTCGACAAAAGCGCCGTAATCGGTGATAGAAACCACACGACCGGCGATCTTTTTACCTATCGGATATTTACCTTCGATATTCTCCCACGGGTATGGCGTCATCTGCTTGAGACCAAGCGAGATGCGCGAAGTATTGTCATCAAAATCAAGAATCTTGACATCAATCTTCTCACTCAGATTGACCATTTCGGAAGGATGACGAATCCGGCCCCACGACATATCTGTGATATGAAGCAGACCATCAACGCCTCCGAGATCAATGAAAACACCAAAGTCAGTAACGTTCTTGACAATACCGGGGCGAACCTGACCAACAGCGATTTCGCTGAGAAGGTTGGAACGCATGGATTCACGCTCTGCTTCAAGAACAGTCCGGCGCGAGATCACGATATTGCGACGCATCTTGTTAATTTTGATGATCTTAACTTCCATCATCGTATTGATCAGGGCGTCAAAGTCCGGAACCTGGCGCAAGGCCACCTGGGACCCCGGCAGGAAGGCATCGACTCCCATAATATCCACAACCAATCCGCCTTTAATGCGGCGAGCCACGCGCCCTTCGATTGTCTCACCGGCATCGTGCACTTCGCGAATCTTATCCCAGACCCGCATGAAGTCAGCCTTCTGCTTGGAGAGAATCAACTGCCCGTTGGCATCTTCAATCTGCTCCAGGAAAACCTCAATGTCATCACCAACGGCGATATTGAGCGGCGTTGGGAATTCACCCAGAGGAATGATACCTTCGGACTTGAATCCAACATCGACAATTACATCATCCCGGCTGACGCCCAGGACTTTTCCTGCAACAATTTCACCCTCCTTGATATCACGGATTGTGGCATCATACATGTCCACCATTGCCTGATAATCTTCGGGCTTGTACACTACACCGGCGACATCCGTCACCTGCACCGCGGCTACTTCGGCAACTTCGACCTCTGTGGTCGGCATTGTCGAACGAACCTTGGCCTTTTCAATCATGCGCTGATGACGATTAGTCATCACGCGTTCGGCTGCCTGAGCCTTGCTTTTGTCGGCAACCTCTTTGACAGCGGCGGCCTGGGTCTTTACCAGTTTCGTCTTTGTCTTTGAGGACTTCTTGCCTGTTGTCGCCTTACGCCGGGACGTTTTGGCGGCAGTTAGAGTTGTTTTCTTGGCTTCTGCCATTAAATTGTAAGGGAACCTCCTAACGATATCCGGCAGTTTTGGATTTTTCTCATTTTGAGAAAACCGCCGAACATTGCCCCAAAGTCTTTCAGGTTTCAGGGCAGAAATGGAATATAAAAAGAAAGTCGGAATTCACAACAGTTTTGTTAGCAAATCTGCTCCGTTTTTTTATGACAGGAGCGCCTCTTCTTCGGCTCTCAATGCGGCAATTCGGCCCATGACCTTCTCGGCCACAGCCATGTAGCTCTCTTTGCCCGGCTCCAGTTGACTAAGCCATTCCGGGGAAATCGGCTCGCCGATAGTGATACGGGTTCGCTTTTTCCATTTCAGACAGCCCTTCAAATCATTGCTGCCACTGATATGAACTGGGATTATCGGGCAACCGGCCTGGAGGGCGATCATACCGACACCCGCTTTGGGGGGGAGAAAATCCTTCGTCTTGGAGCGGGTCCCCTCCGGGAAGAGCATCAGTCCGCCTCCCTCTTTCAAAACCCGTATGGAGTTCTTGAGGGCCGCTCTGTCAATAGCCCCTCTTCTAACCGGCAGTGAATGGCTCCACCGCATTATCCAACCAAAAATCGGGTTGCGAAACAACTCCTCCTTAGCCATAAAACTTACCGAGCGATAGACGGCGCAGCCAAGCAAAGGGGGGTCATAAAAAGAGATATGATTGCAGGCCAGGATAAAGCCACCCTTCCTGGGGATATGCTTCCGCCCCCGTATTTTCATCCGAAACAGAATCAGGCCGACAATACGCCAGCCCAACCAGCCCAAAACAAATATCGGATTAAGCCCTTCAGACATAGGTCTTGAGGAGTTCAACAATTCGTTCGATTTGATCTTCTATAGTCAACTGGGTGGTATCAACAATCACCGCATCTTTGGCCCTGGTCAGCGGTGAATGTTCCCGCCCGCTATCATAAGCATCCCGGCGGCTGATATCCGCTTTCTGCTCTTCCAGAGTAGTGGTGATCCCCATCCGGGCCAGGTCCAGCAGCCGCCGTTGGGCCCGCTCGGATACCGAAGCATCCAAATATACTTTCAGGTCAGCATGCGGAAAAACAACCGTGGTCGTATCCCGCCCTTCGGCCACAATAGAGCCTCCTTTACCCAGTTCCGCCTGCTTCTCCACCATCGCCTGCCGAACCCCCTTGTGAGCGGCCACTTCGGAAACGTGCTGCGTAACTTCCGGGGTCCTGATCTCTTCGGTTACTTCCTGTCCATTGATATAGACGTGGTTTATTTTGGCCTCGGTCTTGAATTCTATCGCCAGACTGTCGGCCAAAGCCGTCAGTTTGTCTCCATCGGACGGGTCTATCTCCTGTTGCAGGGCAAACCAGGTCAGGGCGCGGTACATTGCGCCGGTATCCAGATACTGATAACCAATTCTCGCCGCCAGCGCTTTGGCGGTAGTAGACTTTCCCGATCCGGCCGGGCCGTCGATCGCGATAATCTTCCCTTTGAGTCGGGACAGGTTTAGTCGCTTGTTTTCCATACCGGAGATTCTAACGGAATGCCTGCCGAAAGGCAACGAAAATCAAGAAATGCTGGGTATAGACAAAACCCTCTATGGGCAGCTGGGCGGTGCCGGTCCGCTCAGAAACAAGTAGGCAACAAGATAGTCCTTATCATCTTCGTCGATATTCTCGTCGCTATCACCGTCAACATTCCCTTCTTCGGTGCATTGTGGAATAGCGTCTGAGTTGTAAAGGTAATCGACCAGATAGGTCAAGTCAGTAATTTGCGGTTCTGTTGCTCCCTGACTGTAATCAACATCTCCACGGATTCCGCTACAGCAATTCTCGTTAGGATCAAGACCATCAATGTAGGTCGCACCGGTATTGTCCGGATCAAGCCAGTGTGCCAACTGCTTCAGTGTATCTGACAACGAATCCCACGAGACAGAAAACTTACCGAAGGTTGCGTCTTGCCATTCGTCATTCCCTGAGCAAAGGAAGGCAGTATCCTTTGGCGATGAGTCTGACAGCTGTCCAATTATCCGACCATCCTGATCAAATAGAGGTGAACCAGAGGATCCCGGTTGCACCATCCCATCACCGTGACTAACGTGAAAAGATGTAAACCAATGATGTGTCTGGTTGCCACATCCTATTGGTGAATACCCACACTCCGCAATACCACCACCAAAAGATATCTTTTTCACGTCATGTTTTGGGTGATGAATCACGTAAAAAGCTGTCGGAGTGCTGTCAGAGTTAGACCATCCAGCAAAGAAAGCATTGTAGGAGTCTGGTACAGAGTCATCCAGGAGAAAGAGAACAAAGTCCGACGCATAATGATAAGTAGAACTTGTATCGAACGATGCGATTTTTGTGGCGCCAACCAGTGACTGGTCCAACGATCCGTCGTCAGCTGAGTCACATAGGGCCGACTGATAGTTGAAGTAAAATGTCCACAGGTCCATGCTGTCAGGTTCTTTGAGATAACAATGAGCAGTACTCAGAATATATGGAGTTTCATCCTCGGTCTCGTTATTCAGGAGCGAGCCGGAGCAGACTCTTGTGTTATTGCTCATTGAAAACATGACCACCGACCGAATCTGATCCCAATATGGGTCTCCCTCTTCACAGTTAACGTCAATCTGGCACCATGCGGCGTCACCATACCCCTTTTGAAGTGATGAAACACCCCTATATCCGTGCACGACGCTTGATACTGACAGAATACTCTTACCAGCCTGCACTGCCGGTTCATACAATTCGAGTATCATATCATCCCCTCGTACCATTCCCGAAGCCATGCGAAGCGAAGGTTTGTTGTTTCTATGAGTAAAGGCACCGATACACTCGGAGGTGTCGTTCGGGTTGAAAACAAAAAGCCTTGCCCCTTCCGGTAAGTAGAACTTATCATAATTGAAGCTGATAGTCACGGCCCCGACTGATAGCACGCGCATCCGCCACAAACGGTCGCCGCCACCCAGATTAACCTAGGTTCCGCTATTAGCCAGTGAGTAGCTGACCCCAACAGCATGGCCAAATCGATAGGGCCAGCCCTCCTGAATCTGCTCTTCGTCCACGATAAGCAGAGAATCAACATTAACAGTCGGAAGTAGGTTTGCCTCGATACTCGAAAAGCCTGCCTCAAGCGAGTAGCTCAGCGGCCTGCCGCCCTCGCTTACCTGGGCCTGCGCCGACGTCGGCCACAAAAACACCGCAAAAAGATAAGATGTTCCCCCCCCATCGGATTAACAATGTCATGTAGCGTATATAAGCCAAAAGTCTCATACCGTCCTCCCGTCCGATTGACTCACTAAAGTGGTACCTGTGTACTCTAAGATAATGAACTTGGGTGCACTCGTCAATTGACGTTTATAGACAAAGCGGCCCGCTTTATCGTTTTCCACTTGCGAATAGACTCATGTAAACTAAATTGTGATAGGACATTGTCCGTGGGAGTTTCTTCATGAATCGTTTGAAAATATCTTTGGCTGCGGTTGTGCTTCTGTCGTTTACTTCCGCCTTCGCCGCCCGCGTAGTACCGTCGCAATATGCAACATTGCAGGAAGCAGTGAGCGCTTCGCTATCAGGTGATACAATTGTCATTGAACCAGGTGTTTACGGTGGATCAGGTTTTGTCGACGTTCAAGTAGACGGGATTACATTAACAATACTGTCTTCAGCAGGGCCGGACAGTACGGTATTCCAACTTGTTGATGCAAACGATGAAACTGCTTTGAGAATAACAGACACAGCTGGCTTGGGACAGACGGTGGTAATGTTGGAAGGATTGCAATTCAAAAACGGACACAAAACGATTATCTGTGGTCGTCGAATTGGTTTATCACTGAAAAACTGCGAGTTTATCAATTGCGCTAAGGGAATATACGACACGTCGTACGTCACCGAGATGCCCAATGTATTGGGCTCGGTTGATTCATGTTATTTCTCCCAATGCGGTGTCGCCATTGATGTGACCGCCAATTCTGACTGGCTCATAAGACGGTCTGTATTTGCTTACTGCAATTGGGCAGGCATGTTTTATACTGATAGTGGGCTGGTGATCACTGACAATGTATTCGCATTCAATGGAGAGGGTTTCTACCTAAGCCATACGGATTCCTTCATGTTCAAACGAAATTTGTTCATCGGAAATAACTACGCCATTTTTGAGGACTTGTGGACTCATTATGTGGACACCGAGTGCAATGATTTTTACGAGAACCAGAATATCTTCTGGATACTTCCCGACCCGGTCGGTACCAACGGCAACTTCTCAGCCGATCCACTCTTCTGTGATAATACCTACAAGTATCCTCTGGTCATGTCCACCTCACCCCTTCTTCCAGCGAATAACTCTTGCGGTGTCAATATCGGGAATGTCTCGGTCGGATGCATCTGCGCTGACATTGATAACTCTGGCTCCTCTCCAGACATCTCTGACTTGACCTATCTGGTTGATTACATGTTCAGTGGCGGCACGCCGCCAGTCTATATCAATACTGCTGACCTTGATGGAATTGATGGCGTCAATATCAGTGACCTGACTTTCTTCGTAGACTATCTCTTTGGCGGCGGTGACCCACCCGGCTGTTAAGCCACAAAAAAAGGGGACCGAAGTCCCCTTGAGTTTGCACCATGTCGATCTTCCGCTTAGAAAAAATCAACTGAGAATGAACTCAGGTTGTTATCGATATTGATCTTAACTCTGGACTCGGCTTCAGGATATGCTTCGCTGACATAGCCGCCATCCTCCTCCTTGAAACCGATCTCCTTCAGGTAGGCTCCATAGTCATCCCCGTCAACCCGAAGGCCCACTTCAAAGGGAATCCGCAAACGGAGATTGGAGTCCTCACCAAAGATGGTTAGACCGACTTCCGGCAGAAGGTCCCCCAGGCGCACATAAATCTTGGAGTCATCCGCTTCCACTTTCAGTTTTTCCAGGGGAGTCGAAGTCAAATTGAGATGAATGTCCGACTGGTCGCCATAGCACTCAAGAGAGAGCGGCACCTCTTCTGAAAAGCTGATATACCAATCCTGCGGATCACCGGTGTCAATCCGGACCACTCCACCCAGGTAGCTGTGCTTCCTGCTGGTGAAATTTATAACCGCTTCGTTTCCATCAACGGTGTAGTCAATCTTTGGCTTCCGGGTGAATTTGTTAAACCTCCCCCGTACCAAATCCCGGCCCGCTTCGCGCACGGTCAGATCGGCATGCTCCAGATTAAGCACGGCCGAAGTCCGATTAATCTCCGGCTTACGTTCAAATTCAAAACTGGACTCGGAGAAAAAGCTCCCGTCAATAGTATCCTGCCCGGCGGTTACGGCAATGGCAATACCGCCAAAGAAGATCAGGACCGAAGTTGCGTAGGAGATAAACTGTAGTCTTGATTTGGTAAATATCTTCTCAATCCCCACCGCTATCAAAACCACCGGGAAATAGACAATGAGCTCTTCCCAGAAACTGTCATTGATGACATTGGTATTCCTCAATATGAGGAGAATACCAATCTGAATGAGAATCAGCCCCCAGCGAAATCTGGTCGGCGTCATCAGACCGTTCCTCCGTTATGATTCATATTGTTATCCGCCTGCGAACTGGTCCCTCCATGGGCCGCCAGTGGTTCTTCCGCGTCAGAATGCTTGAACTTGCGGAATATCAGGGTCAGCCCGACAACTATCAACAAGGCCGGCCAGAATTCTTCCCAGTCAAACCAATACCAGTTTTCCCGAACCAACAAAAGGGTGCCAATACCGATTAAGATAATACCTGGCAAATACCTGCTCCAGGGGGAATACGGCTTGGGGCTGATCTCTTCTGACTCTGTGGTTGTAGAGGCCCGCGCCTGCCCAAACTCTCGCTTGGGAATAATGATCCAGGCCACAATGTAGGCAAGCAGACCGAAGCCCGAAGCAAACGCCATCATGACACAGATGATTCTGACCAGAACCGGGTCGACCTCAAAATAATCACCCAATCCGCCGCAAACGCCGCAAATTACTTAAT
>JARGFS010000123.1 GCA_029211095.1 bacterium
TGAAGATTGCTTATGCCCAGCCGGACAAATTCGGGTATCTCCTGGCCGCCGGTATCACCGTCTCTCTGTTCGTTAATATTGCGATAAACCTCGGTGTGGTGACTTCGCTTCTGCCCGTGACCGGGCTGGCCCTGCCGTTGCTCTCCTACGGGGGATCATCGCTGGTGATTTCCTCGGTCATGATCGGAATCCTTCTAAACCTTTCAAGGCAGACAGCCGGCAAAGGGAGTCGATGGAAAAGGCACGCATAGTTTTTGCCGGTGGCGGCACCGGTGGACATTTGTACCCGGCTCTGGCGATTGCCAACCGGTTGAAAGAATTGTTGAAAGAGAAGAACGAAGTTGTGATTGAATTTGCAGGAACAAAAAGAGGCATTGAGTACCGCATGCGGGACAACCTTGGTTACAAGCTGAATCTCGTCAATATTCGTGGTCTGTCCCGATCACTTACCTTGAGCAACTTGATTGTTCCCTTCCTGGTCATTGGCGCCTTGATCAAGTCATACTTTCTGCTGGGAAGGATCAAGCCGGATGTTGTGGTTGGCACCGGAGGTTATGTCTGTTGGCCGATAGTCAGGGCCGCGTCCCTTCGCTCTATCCCAATCGTACTTCAGGAGCAAAATTCATTTCCCGGACTGACCATTCGCCAGTTGGCCGGGTTTGCTGATCGTATCTATCTCGGGTTTGAAAAGGGAGCGGAGTTTTTGAAGAGCGATGCTCAACTGATGGTGAGTGGCAACCCGGTGAGATCAGAGATCAGTCATGGAGATCGGAAGTTGGCCCTCTACCACTATGATCTGGACCCGGGCAAAAAGACAATCCTCGTTCTCGGCGGCAGTCAGGGAGCACGGGCCATCAATAACGCCATTTTAGAAAGTCTGAAAAACGACCCGCTTAAAGATAAGTATCAATTGTTGTGGCAGACGGGGAAGAGGGATTACACGGATGTATGTGATGAGACTGGCAAGAGGGCTTCTTGCGCCCTGTTCCCCTTCGCCCAACAGATGGAACTGGTCTATGCGGCCGCTGATATTGTGATTGCACGGGCCGGTGCCCTTACCCTGGCTGAGCTTGAAGCCTGTAAACTTCCGAGCATCCTCATTCCGTATCCGCACGCGGCCGGAGACCACCAGAAGAAGAATGCAGAGTGGTTCCAACAGAGAAAGATAGCCCGGATGATAGAGGAGCCGGAATTGGAAAAGATAAATATCATTGCCGAGGCAATTTCAATTCTGGAGTCGCAGGAATTCGAGCGGATGAAGACTGCTTTTCACCAGGGCGACAAGAAGCGTCTTCCGGCGGTGGATATAATTGCTAACGGCATCATTGAGATAATTGAACAACAGAAAGAGAAACTGGCCACGGCTTGAATATAGACACTATCACTAAGAGGAAGGTCGGCGGCTTTGGACGTCGAACACCAATGTTTGGAAAATTCAGAAAGCTCCACTTTGTCGGTATCGGCGGATCAGGCATGTCAGGAATTGCCGAGATACTCCACAACCTTGGGTTCAGCATTAGTGGCTCGGACAGCACGCCAAGTGAAGTAACCGATTACCTGGGCAGGTTGGGCGTTAAGATGTACTCTACCCACGCCGGATCCAATATCGCCGATTGCGATGTTGTGATTATCTCTTCCGCTGTCGGTGAGAACAACCAGGAAGTTGTCCAGGCACGCGAACTGGGGATACCGGTGATAAAACGAGCTGAGATGCTGGGGGAACTGATGCGTCTCAAGTTCTCAATCGGCGTGGCCGGTACGCATGGGAAAACGACCACCACTTCTATGATAGGGCGCATAATGCAGGTGGCTGATCTGCGGCCCACTCTTATCGTCGGAGGGATCGTATCCGAACTCGGAACCGGTGCCGCACTTGGAGATGGTGACTACCTGGTAGCCGAGGCGGACGAATATGACCGTTCCTTTCTGGCCATGTTCCCGACTGTAGCGGTGGTGACCAATATCGAAGCGGATCACCTTGACTGCTACGATGGCATGGAAGACTTGCTGGACTCGTTCTTGACCTTTATGAATCGTGTTCCCTTTTATGGTTCGGCGGTTATTTCAGCTGACGACGACAATCTGGTTGAGCTGCGCCAGCAGGTGACCCGACCTCATGTCACCTTTGGATTCTCTCCCGAGGCGGACTACCAGGCGCTTGATCTGGTGCTGACGGAGAATCGCTCGACTTTCAGTGTCTACTTCAAAGAGTCTCTACTGGGCGAACTGGTTCTTCCCATGCCCGGGAAGTACAATGCGTCAAATGCATTGGCCGCTATCGCCACCTGCTCGGAACTGGAAATTCCGTTTAAGATTATTGCCGAGGCGCTCGCCAAGTTTGGCGGTGTGGGCAGGCGTTTTGAATTTGTCGGCGAGACAAATGATATGCTGCTGTTTGATGACTATGCCCATCATCCTTCAGAAGTAAGAGCAACTCTTGAGATGGCCCGCACTGCCTATTCCCGCCGGATCGTAGTTGTATTCCAACCACATCTTTTCAGCCGGACACAATTGCTGAGTGCGGAGTTTGCCGAAGTACTGGCTCTGGCTGACAAATGCATTCTGACCGACATCTATCCGGCCCGTGAAGAGCCAATTCCGGGTGTAACGTCCCAGCTCATAGCTGACCGGGCCGCCAAGAGTGGCAAGGGGGACTTTGAGTATGTCGGGACCAAGGATAAGGCAACACCGAGAGTGGTTGAGTTGGCCGAGCCGAACGACCTGATAATCACCATGGGTGCCGGATCGATCACTCATATCCGGCAGGAATTGCTGGAAGGGTTAAAGAACCGATGAATCCGTTGATGATAAAGAGAGTCAAGGCAGCTATGTTTGGTCTGATCATTTTCAGCCTGGCGCTGGCCCTGACGGTCAACTTTACCGGATTGTTCGTGCTTGAGGCGGTTGAAGTTGACGGAGCCGCGATAGAAAACTGGCCGGAGCAGTTTAACCTTCTCTCCAGCGCCCCCATCATGAGTCTTCCGGTCGACAGTCTGGCCAGCCAGATGCTCAGTCGCAAAGGGGTCCACAAGGTCGACCTCTCTTTGACTCTTCCGGACAAGGTGGTCATAACCACCAATCGCTTTGAACCGGTCTGTCTCATCCTCAGTCAGTCCACCGGGCGTATGTATGCGCTTGATCAGTCCGGGCGGGTGATCCCGATTCCGAGCAATCATCAGGATGCTGGTATGCCGGTAATATCAGGGACGGAGTGCGGGAGACTGTATCAACGCTGTCGTGATCAACGGCTGCCATCCCTGATCGAGGATATGGTTCGGCTTCGGGAGGAAAATACAGATCTATACTACCTGATTGAGGAGATTGATCTGACAGAATCAGCCTGTGCGGTTGTCACGGTGGTTGGTCTTGATTACCGGCTGAAGGTCCGCACCCATGCTTTCCGCACCGATATGCTTCGGTTCACCGAATTTGTCACCAGGTTTGATCCCATGCTTGAGGGAACCAAGTACCTGGATTTCCTGAACGATAACATGATCGTGCGTCGGAACAGAAGGGGATAAAATGGCGCAAGAAAACATCATAGCTGCTCTTGATATTGGAACCACCAAGATAACCGCCCTGGTCGGGGAGATGGATGAAAACGGCGGAATCTACGTTATCGGGCACGGCACCGCCCCTTCGGAAGGGCTGCGCAAAGGTATCGTCATCGACATGGAGCGGACGGTCAAGTCGATCAGGAAGGCAATTGATGATGCGCAGATGGTTTCCGGAACAGAGATTGACGGCGTTACCGTTGGAATAGCCGGTGAACATATTCGTTCCATAAACAGCCACGGCGTGGTGGCCGTGAATCGCTCTGACAATGAAATCACAGCTGCGGATGTCAATCGGGCGATTGATGCGGCTCGGACAGTGGCTATCCCGGTTGATCGTGAAATCATTCATGTAATCCCCCAGCAGTATTCGGTTGACGAACAGGGGGGGATAAAAGACCCCGTTGGAATGACCGGAGTACGGCTGGAGGTGGAAGCGCACATCGTGACCGCCTCGGTAACTTCGGCTCGGAATATCTACCGTGCCCTGGAACGTTGTCACCTGGAAGTAAACCACATGGTCCTGGAGGTGCTGGCCCAGTCCAACTCCCTCCTGACCGACCATGATACCGAAAACGGTGTGGTGGTGGTGGATCTCGGCGGCGACATCACCAACATAGCCGTCTTTTACGAAGGAGCCATCAGACATACCGCTGTTGTCTCACTCGGTGGAAAAAATGTGACCAACGATATTGCGATTGGTTTGCGCACGCCCCTGGCCAGCGCCGAGAGTCTTAAAATACAGAGTGGCGCGGCTATGTCCCAGATGGTCGATCCGGAGGAGATGATAAGTGTCCCCACCGCCGATGGCAGCCAGGGGAAAGAGGTGTCACGCAATGTCCTCTCTTCGATAATTGAACCGCGTATGGAAGAGATTCTCTCTCTTGTCCAACGGGAGATTAAGCGGGCCAACGTGGCCGACCTGTTGGCCGGTGGGATGGTTTTGTCCGGAGGGGGTTGTCTCCTTACCGGAACTCGTGACCTGGCGGAGCAGATATTTGATATGCCGGTAAGAATCGGGACCGGTGACCGGGTGGAGCATACACCGGAAGAGATTGCCGACAGTCGTTACGCAACCGCCCACGGGCTTTTGATTTACGGATTCAATAACGACCCGGTTGGTGAAAAAAGCTCTCGAAAAGTAAAAGGGATGCTGAAACGGTTTGAAAATTGGATAACAAAGAAATTGTAGTCAATAATGGAATTCTGGAGGAATCAGTAATGTCTAAGGAAGTACACACATTCACGTTTTCCGATGATTTCGCCAACTACGCCAATATCAAGGTTGTTGGTGTCGGCGGCGGCGGTGGTAACGCTGTCAATCGGATGATTCGGGCCGGACTCAAGGGAGTTGAGTTTGTGGCTATCAATACCGATGCCCAGGTGCTTGATCAGAACCTGGCCGAAACAAAAGTTCAGATTGGAAATGATGTCACCGGCGGATTGGGTGCAGGAGCCAATCCCGATGTTGGTAAGAAAGCAATGGACGAGAGCCGCCAGGAAGTCTCCACCGCCTTGGGAACCCCGAACATGGTGTTTATCACGGCCGGTATGGGGGGAGGGACCGGAACCGGAGCCGCTCCGGTGGTTGCCGAGCAGGCCAAGGCCGCCGGCGCACTGACCGTTGCTATCGTTACCAAGCCGTTTCGGTTTGAAGGTGGCCAGCGCGTCAAACGGGCCAACGATGGTGTCGATGAGCTTCGGGCCAAAGCGGATACGCTGATCGTTATTCCCAACGAGCGCTTGCTTGAGATAGTTGACAAGAAAACCACTCTCTCTGATGCTTTTGCAACCGCTGATGAAGTTCTTTACCAGGCCACCAAGGGGATATCCGATCTTATCACCATTCCCGGATTGATCAACTGTGACTTTGCCGATGTCCGTACGGTCATGCTCGAAAAAGGGGATGCCATCATGGGAACCGGATTTAGCGAAGGGGATGAGAAGGCGATTGATGCTGCCCGCCAGGCGATTGCTTCTCCGCTACTTGAGAATGTCTCTATTGGTGGCGCCAAAGGAGTGCTGATTAATGTTACGGGTGGCGAAGACATGACTCTGTTTGATGTCAATACCGCGACTTCGCTCATTTACGAAGAAGCTGGCGATGATGCCAATATCATTTTTGGGGCTGTCATTGATCCGGAAATGGGCGACCAGATGCGGGTCACGGTGATCGCCACTGGCTTTGGTCAGGCGACTGAGAAAGTTGTGAAACCGGCCAGGGAGAAGGCGGCTGTTCCGGAAGAAGGAAAGCCGATATCACTGTTCGGGGACCAGCTGGAGAACATGACCAGCACCTCTGAAAACAGCATGGAATCTCTTGAACCGGTGGGAGTGTCTGAAACTGAGCCGACCTTCCAGCGTGGGAATGGAAATGGCAACAGCCACTCAAACGGCAATGGCCAGTCGGCGCATAGGAATCGGGTCCCTTTGTTTACCGGTGAAGACCCATCAATTCCCGCTTATATCAGGCGATTGGAAGACAACAACTAAGATAGCTTTATTTTTTCTTTGGTTCCTCCACGGTGCCGCTGGTCTAACTACCCTACCAGCGGCACTATTTTTTTTGTGTCTTCTTAAAGATAAATATTGACAAGGATCGTTAAAGTCTATAATCTGCAAACTTAGAGTTCAGAATGAATCAAAAGGGTACTGACAGTGAAGTTGCGGCCGCAAATGAGCCGGGCACAACTGTGCGTGAAGAAAAGATGCAAGACTTTGATTGTGTGTATGAATAAACTATTGATGATAAACCCTTGGGGTTGGACCGGCTATGCTGGCTAATCCCCGTCCTATTCGACATACTACTGACAATATTATTATTGCCACCCAATTTGGTTTGGGTGGCTTTTTTTGAATCTTTTTATACAGGAGGTGCAGGATGCGCCATCATGAGGTACTTCAGGGTGATTTTATTCAGACTACGACTCTCAGGTCAAAACTTCTCAAAGCAGCCCGGAACTGGTTTGACCAGGAATCATTCATGGAAATCTCGGTACCCCACATTACCGGCGCAACCGGATCGTGTGAATGGTTCCCGAATGCCATGCCCGTCACCATGTTTGACCAGGGGGGAAAGGAGCAGGATATGTTTCTGCGGCAGACCGGACAGCTTTACCTTGAGGCTTTCACCCATACACACAACCGCGTCTTTACCATTGGTCCCTCTTTCCGGCAGGAGAGGAAAGTGACCGACCGGCACCTGTGCGAATTCACTCTCATTGAGTTTGAAGGGCGCGACTTTGAACTTACCGGATTGATGGACTTGATCGAATCATTGGTCAAGAAGATGTACGAAGCTGCCAGTTCGATTGTCTCCAATCCGACCCTGGACCTGATGGTTGACAAGCCGTTTAACAGGATTTCGTACGCTTCGGCAATCGAAACCCTGCTCAAGCATGGCCACCCGGTTGAGTTCGGCGATGATCTCGGGCATGCCGAAGAGTTAGCAATTTGTGGCCATCTCGGCAGTTTGCCTACTTTCGTCACACACTACCCGGCCGACCCAAGACCAAGAGAGGGGGGCGTGATTAAGTTTTTCTCCATGAAGAGGAATAATAGCAAAACAGAATGTTGTGATCTGCTGCTCCCGCGTGTTGGCGAGTCGGTTGGAGGTGCGGTCAGAGAGGGTTCTTCGGAGCTTTGCAAAAAGCAGTTTGAAGAGTCTTACATGTTTGACCACATAAAAGACCAGGGGGTGGACCCGGCTCAGTTTGACTGGTACTTTGATGTCCTGAAAGAGGGGAGTGGTCAGTCATCCGGCTGCGGAATAGGTTTTGAACGAGTGGTGCAGTCCATTCTGGCTACTCAGATTGATGGGGTTAGTATCAAAGCGGCGGTGGAACTGCCCCGTTCGCCAGAATATCTGATGCCCTGATTCCTGTCTCGTGTAACCGGGGAGAAGCCCTCCCCGGTTTCTACTCCAGATATATTCTCTCCTGGCTTTAAGAGAGCTAACAATCCCACAAAGTATGGGCAAGTCCCCCTTTTCTTGACCATGCCTTGATCGGCTGATATCGCTGGACCCTCGTAAGTCGTTGATATTTAGACGCTTAAATAATTGTATCGGTGGCACATAGCGTGCTAATTATATGCTGGCCGTGATGTCGTTTAAGATTTTTCGGAGGTATCCAATGAGCCTGGCCATAAAACTTAATTCTTCGCCGCTCAGTCTGCTCAACTCGCTGAATCAACACAATAATAATCTTTACAGGAGTATGGAGAAGCTGTCATCCGGCTATCGTATCAACAGAGCTTCGGATGGCCCGGCCGACCTGGTCATCTCAGAACAACTCCGCGCCCGGATTTCATCGTTGCAGCAGGAGATCGAAAATTCCAGAAACCAGCTCTCAAGATATGAAACAGGGCAGTCTGCCGTGATGGAACTTCGCAATTACCTGACCGATTTGAGAAGTCTGGCGGTGGGAGCATCCAACGAAGGTTTCAATTCTTCCGAAGTACAGGCGGCGTATGAGAGCGAGGCTCAGTCTATAATGTCATCCTACAACGAACTGATATCAGGGGCGGAATTCAACGGTCGACCCCTGCTGGATGGATCGGAAGGTTCACTTGCTGCAATTCCTGACTTGACCAACGTAGACCTTTCCAGCGCATCATCGGCGACCGCTTCTCTGGCTGTTATTGACGAAGCCATTTCCGGCGTTGACGAAGCCATGGTAGAAATTGGTTCCACGCAGCGCTATGAATTGGAAAGCAGCATAAGGTCAATGGAAGTTACCAGAGAGAACCTGGTTGCCTCGGAGTCGATGATCCGTGATGTCGATATGGCTTCTGAGTACACAAATTTTATTCAGGAGACGTTCCAAACAAGACTGGGGTTGGCGCTCCTGGCCCATTCGGCCGTCAGCGCCGAGACGGTGCTGTCACTGTTTGATTAGTTTGTAGATTCTGTTTCCCACTTTCTCGTTGCTATAGGACAGCGCTCCTGCAAGAGCCGTCGGGTTTGCGTCTCCCCCGACG
>JARGFS010000124.1 GCA_029211095.1 bacterium
AACCGGAAACACCGAAAACCTCGGTCTGGAAGCACTCGGAATAAAGACCGACAACCAGGGGCTTATCAAAGTTGACGAAACCTACCGAACGGCCGTGCCGAACATATTTGCCGTTGGTGATGTGATCGGGTTTCCTTCGCTGGCTTCGGTTTCAATGGACCAGGGGAGAATTGCCGCCCTGCACGCTTTTAAGAACGGTGATACTTCCTGTATCAATACCACGCTCCCATTTGGGATATACACGATTCCTGAGGTCTCCATGATTGGCGAGACGGAAGAGTCTCTTTCCGATGCCGGACAGGAGCATGAGATTGGGATTGCCCGCTATTATGAATTAGCCAGAGGCCAGATCATCAATGATCATGACGGAATGTTGAAGCTCATTTTTGATCCGAATTCCAGACGGCTTCTGGGTGTGCATATCGTAGGGGAACGGGCTACGGAATTGATTCACATTGGTCAGGCTGTTATGACTCTGGGTGGGACGATTGACTACTTTGTGGATACTGTCTTTAATTATCCGACCCTGACCGAAGCATACAAAGTGGCGGCTCTGGATGGGTTTGCCCGGTTGGACAACCGCCGTTAGGGGTTTTGGGCCCGGCTCCTGACAACGAGGGCATTGAGCCGCTTGCGGATTTTCATCGATTCCGGATCTTCCGGGGCCATTCTGATAAACCGTTCATAATTCTTCATCGCCAGTGAATCTTCGCCACGACTCTCGGCTATAAAGCCCCTCATTGCGTAGGGGAAAGCCTGGGTTGAGTCCAAGTCAAGTATTCGGGTCGCCAGCGAGTCGGCCACCAGCAGGTTGCCGGTAAACTGGTTGATCACCATCAGGTCGACCAACAGGTCAGGATTGTCCGGTGACAACTCATTTGCTTTGAAAATAGCAGTCAGGGCGTTGTGGTAGTCACGGCTGTCTCGGAGGCAGCGGTAGAGAAGCTGGTAGTGGACGGGATTGTATGGATTGGCAAGGATGCAGGTGTCGATCTGCGGCCGGGCCAGATTATATCTTCCGGCAGTAATATGTATGTCGGCCAGCAGGGTTCTCGGGTCTGTCCAATAGGGGTGCTGAAGAATGATTCTCGGCAGAACTGAAAGAGCATCGCTCACTTTTCCCCCGGTAACCAGTTCCTGGCAGCCCCGGAAATTCAGGTAAGCATCGGACCGCGTGGGCAGCTGCCACTCCCATTCGTTGGCCTTGTCAAAATCTTTTTTGTAGAAGTATGCATCCCGATAGGCATGAATGGTAGGCATACTAAACAGTTCATGTTCCCGGGTGTATTGATCGACATGAGCCTGGGAATTGTCGATTGAGACATAGGAAGGGAGCAACCCGATTGGAATGGAGACAGCAAAAGCAGCCATAATCTTACTTAGAGAGTATTTGCTCTCAGACTTTGACGTAGCCATCAAGTACGCAATCAGAACGGCGTAGGGGGTCAGGTAGGCCGATAGTCCGGGGAAATCGAGCGGAATGGAGTTGATCGGGTTGATCAGGAAGATCAGGGTTGTGCCTGAGATCGTTGCACAAATCAGAGCACCAGAGACTCGATTCTGAAGATTGATTGTCTTGTTCCAGATTAGCAGACCTACAATTATTACCTGAGGAAAGAGCACCCAGAGCGCCTGCAGCATGTCTCCGATATGCCTCGCCGAGAAGAGGCCATAATCGGAATGTGGCATTCTCCCTTTGAGACCAAGAATAAACTGGGCATCCCAGAAATCGCGGCTTACCGCACTGTAGAGCATAATTAGTAGTACAATGAACACCAGCACGGTTGCCGCATAGGGGAACAGAAATTGGTTCCTGGCCCTGAAAAAGGATGAGGTAGCGGCGAAAAATACGGCCGGCAAGAGATAGATGTTGGGGAACCAGAACAGAATAGCGCAGAGCATGAGCAGCCAGAGAACGGCCAGAGTTGACCACTTGAATTCCTGCTCCAACCGGACAATAAAGTAAGCAATCCAGATTGTAAAACTTATGACGACAGGTTCCATCCCGATATAGCCAAAGTAGAGCAGGGATTGAGGGCCGACAAACAGGAGCGTGAAAACGGCCCAGCGAATTTTCTTTTGCTCCCGGCAGAGAAGATGGGTGAGTCGCACCGCGCCCCAGAGAGAAGCAGCGGTGGCGAGAAAAGAGAAAATGGTCAGGCTGTTAACCCCGGCGGCAAGTTTGAGGCGATACAATGTACTGTCGCTAACAACTCCCCCGATAGCCAGCAGCAGGTTGTAAAAGAGGCCAACGAGCAGCATGCTCCCGGAATCGTACCAGCGAATCAGTCCGGTCTCGACGATTGCAATTCGATTGACGAGGAGATTGGTCCCGCCAAATAGGAAAGAATCAAATCGGAAAAGCAGGAGTAGAAGCGCCAATCCTCCCAGTGAAATGAGGAGTGCCCTTTTGCTGGATGTTGCCTGCTCTACAATTGAAGAGCGTTTGATAAACAGGTAGGTGAGACCACCCCCCAACAGAACCCAGATTAACTTGTACCAGATGGAAAGGTGGCTGAATTGGGTAAATGTCCAGTTGTTGTCAAACCAGTAGCTGCCAAAAAAGCGACTGAGAATATACAGCGTTGCAACCGCGATAATTGACTGGAGAATTCTCTTATCGATAGACATCATAAAACCAGTTGATTAATAGTCCTGTCGTCCGTCAAGCGCTCGGCCCAGGGTAACGGAGTCGGCATACTCCAGGTCTGATCCGACCGGAAGACCGCGCGCAATACGAGTAACTTTGAGCCCCATCGGCTTGAGTAGTTTGGAGAGGTAGACAGCGGTAGCTTCCCCTTCGACATTCGGATTGGTCGCGATAATAATCTCGGAGACGCCATCGTCAAGCCGGGCCAGCAACTCCCTGATTTTGAGATCATCCGGGCCGATCCCGTCCAGCGGGGAAAGGCGACCGCCCAGAATATGGAAGAGGCCGCCAAAGCCTTCGACCCGGTCGATGGCGGCGGCATCCGAGATTTCTTCGACAATACAGATGACAGCCCGGTCCCGTTTGGGGTCATTGCAAATCTGACACGGGTCAGTTTCTGAGATGTTATTGCAGGTCGAGCAGAACCCAACCTTCTCTTTGACTTCGCAGATTATTTCAGCCAGTTCAACCGCTTCTTCCTTGGGCAATTTGAGAATGTGGAAGGCGAGGCGATTGGCCGACTTGCGCCCGATCCCGGGGAGGCGGGCGAGTCTGTTGGCTAAGCGTTCAACCGTTCCGGCAGATTTGAACATTTATTATCCGTCTCCTGGTTAGAAAGGGAGATTCAGTCCCGGGATGTTGAGTCCACCGGTAACTTCGGACATCTGCTCAGTCTGAGCTTCCTGGGATTTCTCCTTGGCCTGACTGACAGCAGCCAGAATCAGGTCCTGGAGCATTTCTACGTCTTCGGGATCAACAACTTCCGGATCAATAGTGAGCCCGGTTACGTCCCCTTTTCCGTTGGCGGTAACTTTCACCATGCCGCCCCCGGATGATCCTTCTACCTCCATCTGTTCCAGTTCTTCCTGAAGCCGGGCCATTTTTTCCTGCATCTTCTGCACCTGCTTCATCATGTTGCCCATATTACCTTTCATCGCACTGGCTCCTTATCTATTGGCCTTGAGATTATTCTACTTTTTTGACGCCGATAACTTCGCCGTCGAATCGCTCAATGATACTTTTTATCCGGTCAGAGCGGTCGACCAGGTTTTTTACATCTATCTTCTCTTCTTGTTCCGCTTTTGCCGTACCGGGCGGCTTTTCATGGTCATCCATGTTGAGGTCAATCTGGAGACTGATGGCAGCATGGAAATGGTCACGCAGAGTTTCGGTGATAGTGGCCAGGTTTTCTTTTTTCTCAACCAGCTGCTTGGCCATCTCACCGGCCGCTCCAAACATCAATGAAATCTGGTTGTCCCTGACATCCTGGACTTTGGCCATGGCCAGCTGGGCCGAAAGCATGGGGGAACGCCGCTTGAGCAGCACCAAAAACGAATCCCAGCCCTCTCTAACGATTGGGAAATTCACGGCGCGGGAAGTAAAGGAAGGCGGGGGTGACGGGGGAGGGGCAGCTTCCGAGGAACGAGTCAGAGTTAGTTTGTCCCGGGATTGGTTTTCTACCGGTTGGGGGCTACTCTTTTTTTTTACCGTGCCGAACAGGTCATCGGCCATGTTTGATGTCTGACCGTTGATCTTCTGCAATAGTTCACTCAGGACTACGGTTGATTCCAGCTGGGTCATTTTGACAGCGGTCATCTCCAGCAGGAGTCGTTCGTTCAGGCCGCTGCGAAGGTCTCTGGAGAGGAGGTCGCACATTTTCATCAGGCGGACAATGTCTCCAACAGCAAAGTCATGGGCCTGCTTTTGATACTGGTCCATCTCGGTCGAAGTCAGTGACAGAAGATCACCCGCTTCCGGTGCAGCTGAGATGATCATGAGGATGCGGAGATGCTCCATGAGTTCGCCGACAAAGTCCCTGATGTCAGTACCGGACTCAAGCAGACTTTTGATCATGCCGAGGATTTTTCCGGCATCTTTGGCGGCGACCGTATCGACAAAATCAAAGAGGAACTTCCGATCAACCAAACCGAGCCCTTCAATAACATCCTGAGCGGAGATTTTGTTACCGGCAAAAGCGGCAATCTGATCTAACAGGGAGAGCGAGTCGCGAACCGATCCGTCCGCTTTCCGGGCCAGAAGTTTTAAGGCTTCCGGGTCGGCCTCGATTTTTTCTGAATCACACAGTTTTTTCAGATGGTTGGCCAGATCATCTATAGACACCCGCTTGAAATCATAACGCTGGGTTCGGGAGAGAATAGTTTCCGGCACTTTGCCCGGTTCGGTCGTCGCAAAAATGAACATGACATGAGGAGGGGGTTCTTCGAGCGTCTTCAGCAAAGCATCAAAGGCGGCTCCGGACAATCGATGGACCTCGTCAATGATATAGACACGTTTCAGCCCTTTGGTAGGCATGTAACGAACGTTTTCGCGAAGAGAGCGGATGTCATCGACCCCGGTGTTGGAGGCCGCATCGATTTCGAGAACGTCCAGCGATGAACCGGCGGTTATTTCCCGGCAGCTGGAGCACTCACCACACGGAATCGGTGAGGGTCCTTTTTCGCAGTTGATCGCCTTGGCCAGTATCCGGGCGGTAGTGGTTTTACCGGTTCCGCGCGGACCGCAGAAGAGATAACCGGAGCCAAGCCGGTCGTGGGCGATGCTGTTGGCCAGGGTTTTGGTTATATGTTCCTGGGCGACAACGTCTTCAAACGTGTAGGGCCGGTATTTTCTGGCCAGTATCAGATAACTCATAAGCGACCAATATAGTACAAAAAAAGGGGCTGGGAAATCATATTTTGACTATGAAATCAGGCTGTTTACTGGCTGAATTGAAGAGTTCGCCCGGACGTGAACTTTCGCGACCGGCCATCCAGTGGGTCTGTGAAGGCGAGTGATTTGGCCAGAAGTTTTAAGGGGCGGGTGTAGTCTACAGTACTTTCTTGCAGCAGAGTTGGGTACATCCGGTCATTGAGAATCTGCGCTCCGATATTGGTCAGGTGCAGTCGCAACTGGTGCGTCTTGCCGGTCAGCGGCTGCAGTTCGAAACGTGCCTGATCATTTCTGGTTTCAATCAAACGGATTCTGGTTCGGGCGTTGATGTCACCTTCAACATTGAGCATGACCGGAGAGTCCGGGTCGGGTTCGATCCTGGTTTCAATCAGCCAATCGGTTTTGGTTCTGTCGTTCGGAAGGCTCCCGATAGCATCGTAGCGCTTCTGAATCAGTTGACTATTGAACAGGTTGGCATAGAGCGCCCTGGTTTTGGAGGAGACGGAGAACAGCAGAAGTCCGGCCGTATCCCGGTCCAGTCGATGCAATGGCATCAGTTCATCGTTATCGGTGGCTGCCCGCAGCCGATAGAGGAGGCACTCATTGACATATTTGCCGCCCGGAGTTACGGGAAGAAAGTGTGGCTTGCACGCGACCAGGAGATGCTTGTCGGAAAATATGATTTCTTCATCGAAAGGAACTCTCTCTTCTGAGGCAACTTCGCGATAGTAAAACAGCTCCATTCCGGCTCGGTAGATTGTGTCCGGGTTAACCGGTTGACCGTTACTCTGGGAGATGCGGCCATGAGACAGCCTGAACTGCCAGATCTCACGAGAAACATTGGGAAAGCGTCCATCCAGGTAGTCGAGTAGGGTTGGTTTGGGGTCGGGGCAGTTGGGCAGGGTCAGTCGGGAAGGGTACCGAGCCATGCCTGATTGCTTGCCCTCGTTAGTTTGATCGTTCAATTGGTCGCTCATTTTGCAAATATAATGATCAACGGGGAGAAAAGAGAGTGAAATTTCCTTAGTTGACAGGCCCCTTTTGTACGTCTTAAATATAGCCGAGAGAATCGAAGCCGAGGAGCGGAGAAAGTGACAAAGAGAATACTATCATTTCTGGTCGGGCTGTATATAGTGGTCCTGGCCGGTTCGGTTTCAGCCGTTCCGTCCCTTGATCATCGCCTCGACAGAGGGGGAGTTGGTCTCAAGCTGGGCCTGTTTCACTCAACAACCATGCATATCAAAAGCAAGAGGACAGATATTGGGGACCGCGAGTTTATTTGGAAGGCCGGGTTTAATGGCGGCCCGTTTTTTGATATCAGGCTGGGGCGGGGGAATTTCGTCTCGGTCGCGGTGGAACTTCATGACGTGCAGCTGATGGATGATCGCGAGAAGCTGCTTGATCTCAATTTAGGATACAAAGCGACAATCTATGTGCGTAACCATCGGTTGGCCTATCGGCCTGGGATTTCGGCCGGGTTTGGGTATATCTCCAAAGTGGGGTTTATCGAGAAGGTCAATTTGGTTACGGCCCGCGCTTTTGTTGAGATGGTTTTTCTATCGCACCCCAAGTATTCATACCTGGTTGAGTTTTCCGTGGGGATGCTCCCCGATGGCAGCGGGATATTGTACGATGTAACTTCTAATCCGTACGTCATGCTTCGCGGCGGAATACTGCTGTAGCGAAACTATGATTCGCTTTGGATGGGGCGCTGCCGCCTGCCGGGAAGCGGCTGAGAGAGGGGATGTTGTGGTGATTGTCGATGTTCTCAGTTTTTCGACAACCACGACCACCGCAGTCGAACGGGGTGTGAAGATTCATCCTTTTCGGTCGGTCACTGATGCTTCTGACTTCTGCAAACAGACCGGGGCGGAAATGGCCGTGAAGCGACCGGGGGTGCCTAAATACGGCCGATTCTCCTTATCGCCACTGACTTTCTTAGAGACTGAGTCTGGTATTGCGGTTGCTCTTTTTTCACCGAACGGTGCTACCTGCTGCAAAGAGAGCGAGGGGGCACCAAACGTGTTTATCGGCTGCCTGCGCAACGCCGGTTCCGTTGCTAATCATTGCAATTACCTGGTTAACAATTCTGCTCCGGATGTTACGGTTGTCGCCTGTGGTGAGAGGGAAAGAGATGCACACGGGAAGCCGGTTTTGCGTCATGCCAAAGAAGACTTGGTGGGCGCGGGGGCAATTCTTTCAGGACTTGATGGAGATTTATCGGTGGAAGCTGCCGACGCTTTAGCATATTTCAGGAAGCATGAATCCTCCCTTGCTAATTTGCTGCGCGACTGCCCAAGTGGTCGGTGGTTGGTTGAGCGGGGGTTTGGGGCCGATGTAGAGTTCTCGGCGGAGCTGGATGCAGTGTCGGTAGTACCTATGTTGCGGGAAGGGGTTATCTGCTTTTGACTTTTGCACAGGTGGCCTTCATTTCTGCAGTAGCGCACCATCTGTGGTGGGTCTTGATTGCCAGATTTTGTGGCTGGTGTACGCCCCCGTGCACCAGCGTATCACTTGTTGGCGGACGAGGGCGTCCGCCAACCGCAAATCCTGCTCTTGCCACTAAGTCACCCTGGCTGTGCCAGTCACCCTGAGCGGAGTCGAACGGGTGATTGCTACAGTATAATCGCTAACTTACCCATCTGGGTGTCGCCGTTGTCCTCTTCAACCACCCAATAGTACAACCCGCTAACTATCATCTGACGATTCCGATTAACCAGATCCCACTGCGCATGAAAACGGTTTGAGTCATCTTCGTCATACTCATGCCGAAGCTCCCGGATCAAGTCGCCATCAAGAGAGTAGATTCTAATCCAGCATTTCGCCGGGAGATTGGCAAAATGGATCGCCCGAACTTTCTCATCCGGCAACAACTCCTGCGTGCGCCCTTCGTAGCCGTGCAACCGGTAGTCAGAATCTAATCGGTATGGATTCGGGTAAACATACGCTTTCAGTTTCTCGCCAGTTAATTGAGAGTGGCTTCCAAGTGGATAGCTGTTCAGCGCTCCCTCGGTGCGCGAAGTCTCAAGCGGCTGCAGCCCCTGTTTTGGTGAGCCAAAGTCAAAAGCGGTGACATTGATATAGTAAGGGACAGTCGCCAGAAGATTCTTGATAATATACTCGTACTCGTAGAATTTC
>JARGFS010000125.1 GCA_029211095.1 bacterium
GGATGCGGATTGTAGCCATCCCAGACAATCTGGCTCGGACTCCAGCTGACGCCAATAGCGCTCATGAGGGCGGCGATATTCCCCTTCTGTTTCGGCTGCTGCTGGTTCCCCATCATAGGATTCCCCTGTACCTGAGGAATGATGGCCGAAAGAGTCAGATCAAAAGCCGGGACGGGATCATCCAAAAGAAGAGTAGGATTCCCATCGAGTATATAGGCTTGCAGGTTGTCCATCTCAGGCTGAGTAAGAGCCGAAGGGAGCAGTACTAACAGGCCATCGAGCTGCTCGGTAATTGGCTGTTCCGCGCTGATAGGGACAACTTCGTACTGCTTGCGCAGTTCGGCCACCACTGACCAGGGCTGTTTGGAAGTCATCGCCTGGAAGTCAAAACCGCCCAGGATGTCCCCCTCAGTAGCCAGGATACCAACCCTGGCTCGTTTGGACTTGGTGGCCACGCGGATACTTCGTACCAGTTCATACTCAACCGGAAGCCCGCGATCAAAGAAAGGTATGATCTCTTCGTTCGCCCCGGAAGTCATGGCAACTCCAAGAAAGACGTTGGAGACTTCGCTCCTGGCACTGCCACTACTGACCACCTGTCGGGCGACAATCCCAAACTTCTCGCGGGCATCTTTGGCTTCGTCAGAATACGGCTCCGTATCGTAAATCATCACCTGTACTTTGTCACCGGCAACTGCCGAGATCTCTTCGAGCTTGGAAATCAAATTGGCCCGCGTTTCCACATACTCCTGCGGTACGCTTTCACTAATAAAAGCCTGCACCAGAACCGGCTTATCATCTGAGATTTCTGACAGGATAGTACTGGTCTCTTCGGACAGCGAGTGTAACTGTTCGGCGGTGGTATCGAAATGTATCGAAGCCCGTGCGACAATAACGTTCAGACTTATCAGAGCCACCACCAGCGCTATGGAGCGGACCAGCTGGTGCAAACCAAAACCAAATCCTCCGCCGCTCACCGGCCAATGACGCCGTCCCAAAAGCAGGACGTTCAGGTAGAGCATAATTCCGGCCACCGAGAGAAAATAGAATATATCTCCTACGCTGATCACACCGCGTGCAAATCTTCCAAAGTGTCTGGCCACGCCAAGTGGGGACAGAAAAGATTGCAGGCTGTCACTGACCACCAGTTGCGATGAATCTACGAAGACAAAAAAGGAGCAAAACAGCGCCCCAAAAACAAAGGCTATCGTAGCATTTGAGGTCAAGAGCGAAGCCAACATCCCCGTAGCCAGTAGTCCGGCTCCCATGAAAAAGTAGCCGACATAGTTGGCAAACAGCAGGCCGACATCGGGAGAACCCAGCCAGAATAGAACAAGCACATGACTGAGCGAGAGAACTAATGAGACCGCATAAATACCGAGAACGGCAAGATACTTTCCAAGCACGATCTCCAGATCGGTAGCCGGCAGGGTCAAAAGCAGTTCATCTGTGCCACGTCTTTTTTCTTCCGACCAGACGGCCATAGTCAGGGCCGGAATAAAGAAAGCCAGCAAGTAGGCAAAGACGGCATTTAGCTGATCCAGGTTGGCCAGATTGTTTCTGAAAAACTCAGTCTGCCAGAACGCCGAAGCGGCGCTCAGGAATATAAAAAGGGTAATAAAAACGTAACCGGTCGGGGAATTGAAATAGCTTTTCAAATCCCGCTTGGCCAGAACTTTAATCACATTGAAATCTATGTTCATCATGAACTCCCCTCTTCCTGAGTGGCCGAATGTTTCAAGCCTCCGGTCAGTTCATGAAATTTCGCTTCCAGGGAGCCATCTTGCATCAGCTCGGTCGGTTTGCCATCGAAGATCAAACGCCCTTCGTTCACCAGCAGAACGCGCTCGGCTATGGCTTCAACCTCCTGAAGAATATGAGTTGAGATCAGAATCGTTTTGGTCTCTCCCAGACGCTTAATGTTATTTCTGAAATCTCTGATCTGGTTCGGGTCCAGCCCGGCAGTCGGTTCATCCATAATAAGTGTCTCTGGATTGTGAAGCAGAGCCTGAGCCAGCCCTACCCTTTGCCGGTAACCGCGCGACAACTTTCCGATCGGCTTCTCTTTGACTTGGCCCAGCGCACACTCGTCAATGACTGCCTCGATTCGTTGATCAAGGTTTTTCCCGACAATGCCGCGAACCTGACCAAAAAACAACAGTAGTTCCATCGGCGTCATGCCATCATAAAGCGGACCGTTCTCCGGCAGGTAACCAAGATTGCGGGAGGCGGCCAGGCGGTCGGTCCGGATATTGTGTCCCGCTATACTTGCTTCACCTTCGCTGGCCGATAGAAACCCTGAAATGATCTTCATGGTGGTCGATTTCCCGGCACCGTTGGGACCCAGGAAAGCAACAATCTGCCCTCGCGGTATTGAGAAACTAATATCCCGGATTGCCAC
Source organism: bacterium (assembly GCA_029211095.1). GTDB lineage: Bacteria > Zixibacteria > MSB-5A5 > GN15 > FEB-12 > JARGFS01. The sequence goes on from JARGFS010000125.1 coordinate 2,402, forward strand.
AAAGTCGCCGTAGAATTTGCTCAGGCCGTTGGCTTGAATCATTACTTGAGACTTATTTTCACCCATTTTCTAATCCCATAATTCCACGCTGTTAAAACACCCTTCTTTTCAAAGTCACACAATTTTCTCAATTATACTCTCAACCAGCCTGAGAGATTTCAAAAATTATAGGGCAAACGTTCGATGCTGTCAAGCTGCCGGAATAATCGGACTAACATGGGCCAACTATATCGTCGCCACCTATGTTTTTTCATACTGGGCAAAGCCGGTCCTGGTGCTTAAAGCGTTGAAAGCAGACTGCTTAAGCCGATAGACTGTTTGGCCGATAGATTTATCTAAACGAAGCACCTACCATTTGTAACAATAGTCCTTGACAGAATGGGGAATCAGCACAATATTAGAGTGTCTGATACATTGAGAAGAGCATCTTAAGTCGATAGATCATAACCGCTTCCGGAGCACTGAGTGACAATATCTATCAGGTCGAGCATAAGCGCAACGCTTGTGGCGACTATCTGCATCTTAGTAATAGCTGGATTGTCCTATTCAAATCCTGCGCAGGGACCAGAATCCTTTGATGAATTGCGCCCCGGTGTTTCTCATTTTGGCGAGCAGACCATTCTTTTTGTTCCCAATCATGGCCAGTTTGCTTCCCCGGTCAGATATCAATCAGAGGCACAGGGTGCCCTAATCTGGTTTGAACAGAGTTCTGTTCTTTACCAGTTTGTTCGCCCCCTTAACACGCCGTCAGACAACAATCACCTTACCCAATTGGGAATACAGCCAAGTGAGACGGTGGACTCGGTTGAATATGACTTTGTAAGAGTTTCCTTTCTGGAATCCAATCCGGCACCGATCACTTCCGGGCTCAGCCCGGAGGGACGTCTCAGTCACTACCTCCTTGGCAGCGATCCGGCCAGCTGGAAAATCAACCTGCCCAACTACAGCCGCCTTAGCTACGCCGATGTCTACCCGGGAATTGATATGGAATTTTACGGGACACCGGAGTTAATGGAATATGATTTCGTTATTGCTCCCGGCGCGGACCCTTCGGTCATTCAGGTCCACTATGACGGCATCAAGAGCATGGCGGTTTCTTCAAGCGGCGACCTGATCATTGAAACTGAATTCGGTCAGATAGTAGAGAATAAGCCCAAGGCGTTTCAAATGGACGGAACGACCGAAGTGGAGATTCTGGGCGAGTTTGTACTCTCCGATGAAAGCACTTTCGGATTTACGTTCAGCTCAGATTACGACTCCTCCCTCCCGCTCGTTATTGACCCGGTCATAAAATACTCCACCCTCTTTGGCGGAGCAGCCAATGATTACGGACGAGCCGTGGATACGGACAGCCTTGGAAACGCCTATGCAGCCGGATATTTGGCTTCGGCAGACTACCCCTTGGTGGACCCATTCGACAGCACTTTCAACGGTGGTGTTGGGGTTGGGAATGACGCCTTTATAACCAAATTCTCTGCCGATGGTAAGACAGTTCTATACAGTACCTACTTTGGCGGTACCGATGGAGATGATCGCATCTTCTCTATCAAGGCCTTGAATTCCGGTGAGTTTCTGGTAGCCGGGCTAACTGCAGCCACCGACTTCCCGACCGCATCGGCTGTCCAGTCCACGCTGAATGGGACCGGAGACGCATTTGTGGCCCGATTCACCGCCGATGGTTCCGCCCTCGTCTACAGTACTTATTTTGGCGGCAGCGACTACGATTATGCCAACAAGCTGGTCCTCAATGCCTCGGAAGAGGTCCTGATTTCCGGGACGACCAAATCAAGTGATCTTAATTTCCCCGGCTCTCCTTTCGACAACAGTCTTGATGGCCCCCGTGACGCTTTTGTCGCTCACTTCTCAGTAGATGGTTCCAGCCTTCTAAGTGGAACCTACCTGGGCGGTACGGCCGACGAAAGCGGTCTGGCTCTGGTTCTGGCGGCCACAGACGATATCGTTCTGACCGGTTACACCAAATCTTTAGACTTCCCACTGGAATTGGCACTTGATTCCAGCTACGGCGGAGGGACCAACAATGGCGACCTCTTTGTTACCCGCTTGAGTGCCGACGCCGGAAGCCTGAATTTCAGCACTTACCTGGGTGGTGCGAGTGACGAAGTAGGACTTGGGATCAGAGTCAACTCACTGGATCAGATAGTAGTGACCGGCTATACGGAGTCTTCGCTCTTCCCAACAGCGAACGCTTATGATGCAACTTTCAGCGGCGGGGTAGATATATTTCTAACCAAGCTTGCTCCGGACGGTCAGTCGCTCCTGTTTTCGACTTTCCTCGGCGGGGGTCTGGCTGACTTTGCTCTCGGTCTTGATATTTCCGATGATGATTTCATGTTTTTAGTCGGAAGTACCCAATCATCCAACTTCCCTCTCAAAGAGGCCGTTTATCCACTCTATAGCGCTGGCGTAGAAGCTATTGTTGTCTGTTTTGCTGTCGATGGAGATTCCCTGGTTTACAGCACCTTTTTACCCGGCCGCTCGTTTGAGTGGGCCTATGATGTTGCCGTGGACAGTGCAGAGAATGCTTTCCTGATTGGCTACACCGACTCCCACGACTTCCCGACTTCGTCCGGAGCCCTTTACGACACCACGATTGGTGGAATTGATCTATTTGTGACCCGTATTGATTTTGTCGATCCCCCCTGTTTTGATTCTGACAATGATGGCTATGGTGACCCCGGATATCCGGAAAATCAATGCCCCGAAGATAACTGCCCCAACTGGTTTAACCCTGCTCAGGGGGATCAGGATGGAGATGGAATTGGCGACCTTTGCGACAATTGCTATCAGGTCTATAACCCCGATCAACTGGACTTTGACGGGGATGGAATTGGCGACAGCTGTGATACCTGCAACGACACCGACGGTGACGGGGCCGGAGATCCGGGCTTCCCGGGCAACACCTGTCCAGATGACAACTGCCTCACGGTGTACAACCCAACCCAGTCAGACCTTGACAATGATGGGATAGGTGACGCCTGCGATACCTGCACCGACTCCGACGGTGACGGATTTGGTAATCCCGGCTATCCGAACAACACCTGTCCGGATGACAATTGTCCCAACATACCGAACCCCGGTCAGGCTGACACCGACGGGGATGGAGTAGGCGACGATTGCGATAACTGTGTTAGTCTTGCCAATTCACTTCAGGAGGATTATGACTCCGACGGAATAGGTGACAGCTGTGACACCTGCACCGACACCGATGGGGACGGATTTGGTAATCCCGGCTTTGCCAACAATACCTGCCCCGATGACAATTGCCCGAATATCTTCAACCCCAGTCAGGAAGACGCTGATTCAAACGGTGTTGGGAATGTCTGCGATGTCGGTTGTTGCATCTCTCCCATAAGAGGAAATGTTGATGGCGACCTTGTTGATGCAGTGAACATTTCTGACCTCACTTTCATGGTTGATTTTGTCTTTGGAGGGGGAATGGCACCCTCCTGTTCCGAAGAAGCCAACGTTAATGGAGACGCGGTCGAAGTAATCGATATCACTGATGTGACCTACCTGATTGATTTCTTATTTAGTGGCGGCGCTCCTCCAGGCAATTGTCCGTAGAGTTTTCCATCGCACTATTGCCACACTCCAATTATTACTCTCTCGCCTTGCTTTATTATCACCTATCCGCTATATAATTATCGATAGTAGATCATAGGTTCGTTTATTGTAACTCTCATAAGCGTACTGGTGGTCGAAAGCGTATTCTACCCCAAGGATAGAGGGAGTATATATGAAAGCCATCAGACTTCTGTCAGCCATCCTCTTAACTTGCAGCCTGGTCTCGGCCCAAACCACACCAGTTTCACCGGTGGACGGGATCAGAACCAAGACTCCCAACCAGGTTGCATTGACTCCCTCATTTCTGATCATCTCTCCTGATGAGACGATTGAAAATGGTCTGCTTCTGATTGAAGCTGACCATATACTCTATTCCGGCCCCAGGGAGGAAATTCCGGCCGGATATGCTCAGATAGACCTGACCGGCTACACTATCTACCCGGGATTTATCGACAGCTACACCGATTACGGAATCAATTCTGAGAGGAGTGCCAGTCAAACCGGCGGCAACAGGGACCTCAAATTTGATGCTGACCGAAAGGGTGGCAACGCCTGGAATGATGCTATTCATGCACAGATTGACTGGGTTAGTTCCTTTGAGCCTGACGAGAGAGAATCGGATGAATTGATGAAGGTCGGCTTTACGACCGTACATAGCTGTCGTCTGGATGGGCTTTTCAGGGGGCGCGGGTTCGTCACCCACCTCGGCTCGGGCCTGCCGAACGACCTTATTCTGGCGCCGTATACTTATCACTTCCTTTCTTTTGACAAAGGCACCTCCAGGCAGGAATATCCCAATTCACTCATGGGAAGCATTGCCCTCATCCGGCAGATGTATTTCGATGTTGACTGGTACCAGCAAGCTCACCGTGCCTACGAGCATAACAGCGCCCAACCATTGCCGGAATTCAATAGCGCTATCGAGAGTCTCGCCCGGCACCGCAACGAGAGCGCTCTTTTCGAGACCAACGACGAACTCTCTCTCTTAAGAGCAGCCCGGATCGCCCAGGAACTCAGCCTTGACTTTGTTCAGGTGGGAAGTGGATTTGAGTACGCCTGGCTCTCTCAAGTGGCGGAAGCGGCCCACACAATCATACTCCCCGTTGCCTTTCCAGAGCCTCCTGCTGTTTCAGCCCAAAATGATGAGTTGGATGTATCCCTGGCCGACCTGAGGCACTGGGAGACAGCCCCATACAATCCGGCTCGGCTGGATTCGGCCGGAGTGGAACTTGCCCTAACGACCCACAAACAGCAGGAATTGTCTCAGTTCCTTGCCAACGTTCGCAAGAGTATCGAACATGGTTGGTCAAGAACCGAAGCTCTGGCGGCCTTGACAACCAAACCGGCCGAACTGCTTCAGATTGCTGACAAAGTCGGCACCCTCACCAAGGGAAAACTGGCCGACTTCACTATTACGGATGGAGATATTTTCGACGAGGAGACTTCGATTTATTCAGTCTGGATTTCAGGCCAACAGAACGAAATCAAGGAAATGCCGACGGTCGATCTCAGCGGCAATTACCAATTAGAATTTTCCGGCCTCAAATATCCGCTTAGCTTGAGCGGTGAACTGGATGACATCTCGGGCGAAATACGAACCGGTGAAGAAACTCTCGAATTGACGAATCTTTCCATCAGAGATGGACAACTTTCATTTAGTATAGACTTTGACAGCCTCCCACCTACGGGGCTCTCCCGATTTGAAGGACGCCTAACCGAGGGAGCGCTGACCGGCTATACAACTGACGCAAAAGGGGATAGATATTTCTGGACAGCCGGCCCTATGGAATCTGATTCGGATACGGCTACCTCGGCAATGGCCGACGAAGAAATTACTGATGTTTCCTCTGAACCAATTGCAAAGCTAACCCATCCCAATATTTCTTACGGCGTAAAATCTGTTCCCAAACCGGAAGATGTATTGATTACCAACGCCACAATCTGGACTTCTGAGGACGAAGGGATACTTAAAACTTCAGACCTGCTAATCCGCGACGGGAAAATAGCCGCAGTGGGAAGAGAGCTTCAGGCCCCGAAAGGGGTTCGCGTTATTGACGGGACCGGGAAACATCTGACGGCCGGAATTATCGATCCGCATTCCCATATTGCCATATCAGGAAATGTCAACGAGTGCACCGAAGCTGTAACGGCCGAAGTAAGAATTGGGGACGTTGTCAATCCCGCCCATATTGCCATCTATCGTCAACTGGCCGGGGGAACCACAGCCGCTCTCTCCCTCCATGGATCATGTAACGCTATCGGAGGAGAGGCCCAATTGATCAAGCTCCGCTGGGGGGAAGATTCCGAAGGGCTCAAGTTCAAGGATGCACCTTGCATGATTAAGTTCGCGCTGGGAGAAAACGTGAAGCGTTCCTCTTGGGGACCTGAACATCGTATCCGCTATCCCCAGACCAGAATGGGCGTGGAATCAATCACCCGAGATGCTTTTCAGGCCGCC
>JARGFS010000126.1 GCA_029211095.1 bacterium
TTCCGCTTCGGGGAAGCGAGAGACTATCTCCCCTTTCTTAATCAACATCCCCTGGCCGTCGCCACCGGCAATGCCAACATCGGCCGCGGCCGCTTCGCCCGGTCCGTTGACCGCACAACCCATTACCGCCACCTTGAGCGGTGCCTTGATATTGCGAGTCTTGTTTTCAATAGATTCCGCCAGTGGAATCATATCAATCTGGCAGCGTCCACAGGTGGGACAGGCGATAACTTCCAGTCCGTCCTCTTTGAGGGCGCACGCTTTTAGAATCTGCTGGGCCACTCGTGGTTCATGAATCGGATCGGCGGACAGTGAGACTCTGAGGGTATCGCCGATGCCGGTCATCAGAATAGCCCCAATCCCAACAGCCGACTTGATTGAGCCGGTGTCCAGCGTACCCGCTTCGGTGATTCCAATGTGAAGAGGATAGTCACATTTCTCAGCCAGTAGATGGTAGGCCCAGAAAGCGGTCTGGGTATTGGTTGATTTGACCGAGATGACGATATCATTGAAATTCATATCCTCAAGAATCGCAATCTCGCGCAGGGCGGCTTCGCAAAAAGCCTCGGGATCATCATGTCCATACTTTTCCAACAGGTCCTTTGGCAGGGAACCGGAATTGACGCCAATTCTGATTGGTACTCCGGCATCTTTGGCCGCCTTGGTGACTTCGCGCACTTTCCACTCGGCTCCAATATTGCCCGGATTGATACGAATTTTGTCAAATCCGGCTGCGATAGCATCGAGCGCCAGTTTGTACTGGAAGTGGATATCGGCCACAATCGGTCGGTCCGGGTCGACCTGCTCACGAATACTCTTGAGGCAGTCGCCAGCTTTATGATTCAGCACAGAAATCCGAACGATATCGCATCCGGCTTCAAACAGCTGATTGATCTGCGCAACGGTAGCGGCCACATCGCGTGTATCGGCCGTGGTCATCGACTGCACGGCGATGGGGAATCCGCCACCGATAAGGACTTTGCCGATTTTCACTACCCGGCTCTTGCGCCGCTTTATTGGATAACTCAGTTTCATATTATCTTGACCCGCTTTAGGGCGGCTTGTAGTTTATTGAATTCTACGGTGTATAACAACTGAAAGTTGGTAAAATATGATCTGGCTGAAAAGAGTTTCCCCATTTGTATTGCTGGCGGCAATCCTATGGGGATACAACTGGTATGATAAAACAGCTGCGGCCAACGAGCTTCGGCAAGCCGACCAGAAGGCACTAATTACTGCCCAGGTTTGGATAGCTTCAGCCAAACATCACAATGATCCGGATCAGTTCATAACCGCTCGGGATTCAATTTTGTCATCCAGCGGAATGAATCCGGATTCCATGCAGGCTTTCCTGGAAGTATACCGAGAGGCCGAAGAGAGATACGCTTACTTTGTGGATCGGGTCAAATATCATATTGATTCAATGTGTATTGTTGAAGACTCGCTGATTAGAGAAGAAGCCAAAATATCCAAAGAGGATGATTAGGCAGTATCGGCCAAGGCTAAGAACTGGCCTCAAACGCATCGGGATAGTGCTCCAGTGATCCGTCTACAAAAGTGACCAGATCAAATCTCAGATCACAACCGGAGATTTCATGTTCAATCAGGTAGGCTCTGGCCGCCTGAGTCAGGTTTTCCACCTTGCGGTTGTCCACTCTTTCGGCCGGGTGGCCAAACTGCCCGGTGGCTGATGATTTAACTTCGACAAAGACAATCAGCTGATCCTTGCGGACTATTATATCAATCTCTTTGTGACCAAATTGCCAGTTGCGATGCAGAACTTCAAAACCGTTCTGTTCAAAAAAGAGGGCCGCCTGTTTTTCAAAGTCACGGCCAATTTCAACTCTATGTTTTTTTGGAGGGTCGTTATCAGAAGAGGGCATACTGATCAACTAATTCCGCCACCGGCTTGAATGACCGGCGATGAATCTCACACGGTCCGTGTTCCCGGAGTTCTTCCAGATGCTCCGCGGTCGGGTAGCCTTTGTGTTTGGAAAAGGAGAACGAAGGATACAGGGCCTGGTAGTTTTCCATAATTCTATCGCGAGTCACTTTGGCGATTATCGAAGCGGCGGCGATAGATCGACACTGAGCATCCCCTCGAACGATAGAAAACTGGGGATATTCCAGATTCGGGATGGGCTGGTTGCCATCAACCAAAACAACGCTGGGAGCTTTTTTCAAATCCATTACAGCTTTGCGCATAGCCATGAGCGAAGCTCTCAGGATGTTCATTTTGTCGATGCTCTCATTGTCAATGATCCCAATGGCACAGGGAAGGTCAGCCTCCACAATCTTCTCAAATAGCTTTTCTCTTTTGCGACTGGAGAGCTTTTTGGAATCATCAAGCCCCTCCAGCTCACAGTCGTAGGGCAGAATCACTGCGGCGGCCACAACCGGACCGGCGAGCGGACCACGTCCGACCTCATCGACACCACATACATGTTGATACCCCTTGTCAACGAGCATCAACTCAAGGTGGCTGAACTTTTGACTGTCAATTAGCATGGAGTCCTTCACGCTTTATGATCGAAAATCTCTGCGGCTTTCGCAAGAGAAACCTGTTAACTGGAGTATCGGTCAGGAAATGCGAATTGATTAGCCCTTCCTGAAACAGTATATTCAAACTATGTTCAACATTAGTACAACAGCGATGGCAGTATGAAAGCAGGAAAGAGATTTGAGTTCCAGGTGGTGTCCGGGTTACTGAAGGGTAAGAAGATTACGGCCCCCGATCTTGGTATCACACGCCCGCCCCTGAGCCGACTGCGCAAAGCGATCTTCGATTTCCTCAATCCATATATTGATGATGCCGCTTACCTGGACCTGTTCAGCGGGACCGGTTCTTATCTCTTTGAGGCGGTTTCGCGCCACGCCCGGTTGGCCGTAGGCGTTGAATTAGAGCTACAATTGAGCAGGTCAGTAAATGACCAGGCGGTCAAGTTCGCCGTTGAGGATACCCTTAAATGTCTCTGCAATGATGTCTTCAAGGCAATTGTTGAACTTCACTCCGAGAGCAGGCTGTTTGATGTCATTATGATTGCTCCCCCCCAGTATAAGCGGCTGATCGACAAGAGCCTGGCTCTGCTGAAAGAGCACCCGTTGTCGACGCCGGATGGTATCATTGTCTGTCAGCACGATAGTTCCGAAACAGAGAAGACAGATTTTCAAGGGTTGGAAATTCTGCAGCAGCGAAAGTACGGCAACACTACTTTTACCGTTCTTTCCGGGCGGGCGGAGTGAATATTGCTTATCCCACAACAGCCTGGGAGGGATTGGACCGTTCCTGTTTTTTCTCTTTGGCCAGTTTCAGATTCAGAATAAACCGTCGGAATGGAGCCAGCCCGCATTCCACCTGACATTGAGCCAGGTTGGATATCTTGGTGCAATGACGACTGCAGTCATCGGTCAGGGCCGCAATTTTGTCCGGGATTGGCTCTGCGATAACCTCTCTGAACTCTTCTATTGGTACGGCAAAGGTCGAGTTGCAGGAACTGACTGTATGGGTGAAGAAATAGAAACAGAGCCGGTTCTCTTCGGCATCCACGGTTATCCCCTCGGGGCGGAACTCTGGACTGGTCAGCAATTCGTTAAGTGATATCCATTTTTTACAGGCAGGGCATTGCTTAAAATTGGCCAAATTCATAGATGTCGATTCTCCGGTCCATTCTTGATATTGATGGAATTATCGGACCGGATTGAGGTGAGATTTAGAGTTATTAATACTCGTCCTAAAATCGTCGACTGAATGGAATAAACGGGACTCTCAGTTGACCAGAGAGCAAAAAAAAGACGCCGAATAATTCGGCGTCTCATTAGAATAGTCAGATCTAAAAACTCAGTTGGCCTCTTTTGACTCTTCCGTATCGGTCGGTTTTGTCTCGGCCGCTTTGGGAGCTACTCCCTTTGAAGCCGCCCTGGCTTCGTTTTTCTTTTTCTGAGCATCAGTTATCTTCTCTTTGATGCGGGCGGACTTACCGGTCAAGTCGCGAAGATAATACAGCTTGTTGCGGCGCACCTGGCCGGACCGGATTAGTTCAATCTTGTCAATATTGGGTGAATGCAGCGGGAAGATTCTTTCCACGCCAACACCGCTGGACATTTTTCTAACTGTGAACGTGGCCCCGGTACCACCGCCGCGACGTCCGATTACTGTTCCCTGGAAGACCTGGATTCTCTCCTTGTCTCCCTCTTTGATCTTAACATGTACTTTCAGGGTATCTCCCGATTTGAACTGGGGATAGTCTTCCCGAAAGTAGCCTTTTTCAATTTGGGCGATTCTCTTCATCTTATATTCCTTTCAAACTCATTCATTATCTATATCAACTCCGGCCTTATGCAACCGCAACAACTCATCGTTGGTCAGGTCATCAGTATCAATCAGGTCGGGCCGGACCTTAAAACATTTCTTAATTGCTTCCAATCTTCGGAACTTCTTTATCTCATCATGGTGCCCGGACATGAGGACCGAAGGCACTTTCAACTCTCGATACTCTTCCGGACGGGTATAACAGGCTGTACCCAGCATCTGGTCCATATAGGAATCGTTCTGCGCGGACTCAAAATTGCCAAGCACTTTTGGAATCAACCGGGCCACAGAATCAACAATTACCGCTGCGGCCGGTTCTCCACCGGTCAGGATATAGTCGCCAATAGAGACTTCATCGATCTCATACAGTTCCAAAAGCCTTTCATCGACACCCAGATAGTGTCCGCAGATTATGGCTGTCCGTTCACAAAGCGAGTATTCTATTGCCATCGACTGCTTAAACTGCTTTCCGGCTGCCGAAGTCAGGATAATCCGTTCCTTTTTATTCGGAGCATCACTTCCGGACCCAATCCTTCCATAGCCAAGACGCTCAAGGCAGGCATCAATTGGTTCCAGTTTCAGGACCATGCCGCCACCGCCGCCATAAGGGGTGTCATCAACTGTCCGATGCTTGTCAGTGGCGAATTCCCGAAGACCTACTATTTCAATTTCAAAGAGCCGTTTTTCAAGCGCTTTTCCCAGCAATGACTGACGCAAGGACAGTTCAAAGTATTCCGGGAAAAGAGTTATTATCTCAAATTTCATTGCACTTTCAATCAGAGCTCAGATTGTGATCCGATCACAACAAGAGCCTATTCAATCAGACCGGCCTGGTCAATTTCCACTCGCAAATTTTTGACGTTGACACTTTTGACAAACTCTCTTACCGCCGGCAATCGAACAAGCTTGTCCGCATCCATCTTTATCAGATAGACATCGTTGGCCGGGTAACTCTCAACGTCGACAATCTCTCCAATCTCTTCGCCATCGCTCGTGTCGTACACCTTGCATCCAATCAGGTCGAAATGGTAGAACATATCATCGGGCAGTTCCACCGTCTCAGATCGTTTTACAGCCAGTTCACGATTGGTAAGCCTAGCGGCATCTTCGGGGGTACTGACATTAACAAACTTTATGGCCGGTCGACCCGATACAATGCGGGCCAGTTCAATCTCCATCATTTGCCAGCCATCTTTCTGTCTGACCAGAATCTGCTTGAGACCTACAAACCGGTCGGGGAAATCGGTGACGGGAGTGATAAACATCTCTCCGTTCGTTCCCCGAGGTCGTCCCAGGCGGCCAACTGTAATCAGATCATTCGATGACAAGCTGTAAAACCGTTTTAGTCTTCCAATATCTCCAGAACAGCCCTCTTACCCTGACGGGCGGAGATGGCTGACAGAAGTGTTCTCAGTGATCTGGCCGTATTACCGCTTCTTCCAATCACTTTTCCCAAATCAGGCTGCGCCACACGAAGTTCATAAACGGTGGTACGACTACCTTCTACTTCCCTGACATCAACCTGGTCCGGGTTGTCTACCAATGCACGGACGATGTAATCAATGAAATCTCTCACGAGGAACCCTTTCTGCAGTTCGCTGGAAGTTCAGATTCCGTATTCATTTCAGGTTCTGTGCGATCCATTCGCATTTGTCTCTCAAGGTTCTCTATTGCCACTTATTCCGCTTTGTCACCTTCGGGGGCAGATTCTTCGGGCGGAGCTTCTTCGGCAGCTTTAGCTTCGGCAGCCTTGGCTTCTTCGGCAGCTTTAGCTTCGGCAGCAGCTTTAGCTTCGGCAGCCTTGGCATCGGCGGCCGCTTTGGCCTCGGCAGCCTTGGTATCGGCGGCCGCAATCGCCGCTTTTTTCATCTGGCGCGTCTTTTTTGAACGCTCGGTAATGGTTGTTTTTAGTTCGATCGCAGAAACATCTTCCCCTTTGCGGGCTTTCAGATATTTCTCGTTGAAACCAACCTGGGTCAGAAGAGATTTTACCGTGTGACTGGGAAGGGCACCTTCGTTAAGCCACCTGGTCAATTTCTCTTCGTGGAGTTTAATCTCGGCCGGTTTTAGGATCGGGTCATATGTTCCCAGAACTTCCAGGAAACGACCGTCTCTGGCCCGGCGTGAGTCTGCCGCTACGATTCTGTAGAAAGCGCGTTTTTTCGCACCCATGCGGCGAAGTCTGATGTGTACAGCCAAAAGGAAAACCTCCTTTGTGTCTTCTAAAAGGGCATCATCCCTTTGGGAAGACCTTTCATTTTCATTTTATTCATATTATTAAACATCTTTTGCATGGCGGCAAACTGCTTGAGCAGTTGATTGATCGCCTGGATCGAGTTGCCCGATCCGGCCGCAATCCGTTTCTTGCGCGAGCCGTCCAAAATTTTCGGATTACGACGTTCTTCGATAGTCATCGACTGTATGATCGCCAGCATCCGGTTCACATCCTTCTCGTCAACCTTTACATTCTTGAGCGCTTTCCCCGCTCCCGGTATCATCCCGAGAAGTGAATCAAGCGGCCCCATTTTTCGTACCTGCTGCATCTGCTCCAGAAAATCCTCAAAATCAAACTGTGATTTGAGAATCTTCTCTTTCATCTTTTCAGCCTTCTCAAGGTCAATACTCTCGGAAGCTTTTTCTACCAGCGAGACGATATCTCCCATACCAAGAATACGCGAGGCAAGTCTCTCCGGGTGGAATGGCTCCAGGTCCGAAAGCTTCTCACCGGTGGAAGCAAGCTTGATGGGGCAGTTGGTCACCTGCCTGATGGAAAGAGCCGCCCCGCCCCGGGCATCTCCATCAAGTTTTGACAGCACCACACCGGTTATGTCCAAACGCTCATGAAATTCACGGGCAACGTTGACCGCGTCCTGTCCGGTCATGCTGTCAGCAACCAGGAGAAGTTCGTCCGGTGATACCAGCCCTTTGATCTCCTGCAGTTCATTCATCAGATCATCATCGACATGCAGACGACCGGCCGTATCCAGAATCACCAGATCAATAAAGTTTTTCGAGGCATACTTGACAGCTTCGGCACAAATTTCCTGCGGCTGTTTTCCCTTCAGATGGAAATGTTCCACGTCGATGGAGTCGGCCAGAACCTTGAGCTGTTTGACGGCGGCGGGACGATAAATATCGGCAGCCACAACCAATGGCTTTTTATTTTTCCGCTTCGCCTGCAAGGCCAGCTTTCCGGTCAGAGTTGTCTTACCAGATCCCTGAAGGCCACAAATCATATAGACGGTGGGCGCTTTGTCAATTGGCGCGACTGGTTCGGCCTGTCCGCCAAGCAATGCGACCAGTTCATCGTGGACGATTTTTATGATCTGCTGGCCCGGTTCGATAGATTTGAGGACTTCATCGCCGACAGATTTCTCCTGCACGATCTTCACAAAGTCCCGGGCAACTTTGTAGTTAACGTCCGCCTCCAAAAGCGCCTTGCGAACTTCGCGCAGCGATTCCTGGACGTTCTTTTCCGTTAGCTTTCCAGCTCCGCGGAGCTTTTTGAAAACGACTTCTAATTTGTCAGACAGCGCATCAAACATAATTCCAAAACCACACAAATAAACATACCACCCCGTTACACTTCTGCCGAAAACCTGAAGATTGCATGGGGTCACCCTTAAGGTGTTAAACCATAATCGGTTCGACAAAAATGCCGGAGCATTTAGCCAGAGCCCATCAATATAGCAAAAACCGACTATCAGGCAAGAGATTAATCCCCCCGACGTGGGGTCGGTACGCTTCGCGCGGCAACCCCAAGCGGCTGTGGGACAGCAAGTTGCTAATTATAGTTATTTCCCGAGATGTTTCTTCAGGAATTTGCGGCGGTATTGGTCGATTTCTACATAGCTGCCATCTTTAAGAGCTACGTGACCGCCCCCTTTGATGATCCGGTATTCATGCGGACGGTGCAATCGTTCCAACTCCTTGACCAATGAATCTGTCTGCGAAATCGGAACAACGGTATCTTCATCCCCATGCATGAGGAGGAGCGGCGTCTCTTTGGGAAGCCGGTCCGCGAAGTACAACGCCGATCGCTTTGATAGCTCTGCCCGCTTTTCATCGGGGGTCATATTACCG
>JARGFS010000127.1 GCA_029211095.1 bacterium
TGCTGGGGCAGCGAGTAAGAGTGCTGGTTGATGAACAGTATCGTGCGGGTAATCATGAGACAAGATGGGATGGAACTGATCGTGACGGACGTGCGGTTTCGACCGGTCTGTACTTCTACCGCATCAAGGCGAACGACTTTACAGAGTCAAAAAAGATGCTGCTGATGAAGTAGTCCGTCTGAGAATTATCTGCAAAGAAAAACCCCGGCGAGTAATCGCCGGGGTTTTTTATTATCACTTGAGCTGGTGTAACTACCAGAGAAGCGTAAGGGACATTCTCAGATTTGAGAAGAACTCAGAATCGATGAAGTCTTCTTCGCTGTCCATGAAGTCCATCAGTTCGATCTTCAAGTTCGGGTTCGGCATAAACTGCAGACCGTAGTAGAAATAGTTGTCGTGGTCTTTGTATTCCGCATTCCGGTCTCTCATCATATAGTCGAGGTCCGGCTGAGAGCCGGGGCCTGGCTGGGAACCAGGGCCAACACCATATACAACGGTATCAGAGACAATTGGAATGCCGTTCTCAGTGTACGATGATTCGTATTCATCCTTGGAGATGATATGCTCTCCACCGAGACGGAAAGTCCACTTACCCTGGGTGTATTCCATGGCCACCGGTAATCTCAGGTAAGTCCTTTTGTAAATGTCAGTGTAGGTGCCACTGCTGTGCTCGGTGTATGTTCTAATGTAGTCCGAGCTGTCGTTGACGATCAGGCTATCAACCCGCTCATTTACAAACCGGTAATCGTACACGTAATTCTGGTCCTTGCCTTCGTCTTTGAATTTCGAGAATTCAAAGCCAGCGGCAAAGGTGAAATTAGAAGAGAACTCATGCACAGTCTTGTGGTACAGTCTGAACATTGAAACGTCAGCACTTCCGGTACTGGTCTGCATCTCCCTGATATCATAAGTATCAAAGCGAGTATCGGCTGTGTTGTCCCAATCGTACTGGTTGTACTGACTGGTCCAAGCCTCGTTCATGTCATAGCTTCCAAAACCAAAGTCAACCCGGAACCAACTGTAGGTTTCCGGAGCCCAGTGCTTGGTCAGCTGAATGCCAGGCATGAAAAAGGAACCACCCTCTTCGCGTGTCATTGTAAAACGCTCAGAATTGGTGATAGTGTCAATAAAGGTGGGGAACAGCGTATCGTACGAGGCGTACCGGTCGGCAGTGGCCACCCAGTCATTGACATCCGTATCCTCAGTGAATTTGTTGTAAACAACATCAAAGCGGATTTCAGAATTGGAGACCGGGGTAAACGGCATCTCAAACGAAACGGTGATGATGTTTTCAGGGTTGCTCTCAATAGTAGAGAAGTCACCCTCTCTTGATCCGCGATAGTACACAAACGGATCAAACGCATAGTCATGTCCGGTGACAACTTCAGTGTTGTTGTAGGAGAAGTCAAACTGCGGGTTCATCTGACTGAAACCATTATACGATGTATTGCGCTCGTAGTAATTGTCTCCGTTGCCTTTGTGCAGGAAGCTGAAACCGAGGGTCTTATTGCCATTTGTATAAGAATGAGTCAACTGCCAATCACGACGCTTCAGGATTTCGTAAGCGTTGGCGTGAGAGGTGTTGGTAATATTGTCATTATATGCCAACACACTGCCAAGTGAATCCCAATTGGCCTCCTCAACCCAGGTACCGTTCTGCTCACCGGACCAACCATAGTCCCAGTCACCGTCCATATCATTGTCCAAACCGGAAAACAAAGCATCGGTTTCGTCAGCCAGTTGGATCACGAAAGAAGTACGGCTCTCCCAGGGGAACTTGGACGGGATGCCAAAACTTCCGGAAGTACCCATCAGGAAAGTGTGGTCATTGGCAGAAGAAGTGCTATAGAACTCGTTGCTGCCACCGGTCAGGTTTGACAGGATAGTATAGAAACGATATCCCTGGTTGTCATGGATGTAGATCGGGTCGAGATCGTTATCGAAATCTCCCCAGTACAACATGCCGCTGGTGTTGGAGCGGAAAGAGTATTCCCACGCCATTGATGATGAAGCTGCTACCATTACAAAAGCCAGCATCATAAAAACTAAAATTCTCTTACTCATATTCTCCTCCATTGAGAATCTAATCGAAACGTTAAATTGGTCTTAGGAAATAAATTAGCCGTTAACTATCTCCCATTCAACTCCTCCTCCAAGTTTTGGTCATCTGTTTCCAAGTCTTCCTATTACTATTGCTTCGTTACTTTATTCATTAATAGGTTTGCTCTGTTATTTCAACAACAAAACGTAACCTGTTATCCTAATTTGCTATAAGCGCAGTAAATAGAGTGCATGTTGAAATATGAGTCAAGTTTTTTTTATCCGGGATTATATTTACTCAGTCAGGAAGTGGCTTTCAAAAGGTTTATTCAATGCTCCCGGCTGACAATTTGTTACTCTTTCTGCAAGCTACATGAATCTCTTGAAAAATTTTAGTATCCCCTGGTCCCAGCCAACGCGATGGGTAACACCTGCCTTTTGAGTCTCCAATTCATCTTTGTGCTCCAAATACCAGCGGTGCGAGGTTATCAAAGCGTCCTGGTTGGAGAATTTTGACTTCCAGCCGAGTTTTTTTTCAATCTTCTCAGTCGAGACAAATGAATCTTTGTCGGCGGTACCATAAACCCACTTATAAAGAGGGGATATTTTCATGAATTCAAACAGCGCCAAGGCCGGTTTGACCAGCGAAGCTGGCGTTGGAAACACACGCGCTCCATTTCCGGCAAAGTCGCAGAGAGCGCCAACATCTGATTTCACTTTTTCAAAATGTTGTGCGCCAACGTTGAAAGTGTCATTAACGGCATCGTCGGAAAGAGAGGCGGCCAGACTAATCGCTTCAATCAGATCACTTACTTCGAGCAACTGGTACAGATTTTCCCCTTTTCCAATAATGGGAATTTTTTTCCCGCTATCAACCCAGTCATACAGAATCTGGAAAACGCCCAGACGAGCGGTGCCGATAAATGTCTTGGGCCTGATAATGGAAACGCAGAGTCCTTTCTTGCGGTACTCACGACAAATCTTTTCACCTTCGATCTTGCTGATTCCGTAACTTCCCACCCCTTCAACAGGGTCCTCTTCAACCAGCGGGTGTTTTTCCGGGACACCATAGACCGCTGTTGAGCTAATGAAGACAACTCTTCCGACGCCGCATTTGAGTGCTTGTTCCAGCGTATTGCGGACACCGTCTATATTGGTGGTCATAATCTCTTGTTTGGGCCAAAGCGGAAGAGCGGCAGCACAGTGAATGATAGTGTCGATTTTGTTGTCATGAATAAGGCGGTACATGCCTTCCGGATCACGGACATCCTGATGGACCAACAGGTTATCTTTGGAATACTCGTATTCCAGGAAAGGAGCTATATCATTGAGGGCCAGAAACGAGACCCCTCGTGAGGGGAGGTTCTGGGCCAGGTGGAGTCCCAGGAATCCGGCGCCACCTGTTATCAATACTCGTTTACCTTGCATTAGCTTACTTTCAGCCTCTTTCTATCGGTTCTATGGCGTGATGAGGGCCAGTTTACCTGGCACTGGTCAACGAATATAAGCACTAAAAATTCTTTATCAAGGCAATTTGAGAACAAAAAAACGGCCAACCCAGTCTGATTGGCCGCTTTTTATCGCTTCTCAACTATTTGTTTAGTAAGGGTCTACACCCCTTGTCCCCATTCCGGGGCCATAGAGCAGGGCGGTGACAAACATGGTGCGGCTTCCATAAAAGAAAGCCCGCTTATTTGGTTCCTTGGCAAATAGTATGACCTGTCCTTTGCCGACAGTCTCGTGCGATGCATAGACGGAGTTGGCCAGACGATGGCGTGCTTCCGGCCAGAGCAGGCCGGAAACTCTCAGTTCATTCTCGGCAGAAAACCGGGCCCCTATCCTAACCGGCTCTTTGGCCAGAAATGAATAGGAACCGCTGAGGAAGACCGGGAGTCTGTCTTTCAGTCCAAAGGAAAGCCAGTCATCCTGGTCAATATCAACCCTAAGTATGGCCCCTTCGGGGGAGAACTTACGCTGCCACTGATCCAGATCTTCCAGTTCCTTATTGCCGAGTGGAGCAGATTTTTCTTCGGTCACCTCAGCAGGTTTAGCTCGCTCCGGATGCCAGAGGTCCATTGTATCCAGCGGTGGCGCTTCGGCCCGAATTGCCCGCTCCAGCGCTTTTCCATACTCGTCAAGTTTTTCCAGTGACTGCCTCCGCAGGGCTGCCGAAGAAATCCCGGTTGTAGAATCTGCTGCCCAGGCGGCTGAAGAACCGGCACAGATTAGAGTTCCGCCGGAGCGGACCCAGTGGCGCAGTTTCTCGGTAGCCGAACTTCCCATCTGTCCGGTCATCGGTCCCCAGGAGGGCGGCATCACGATTACGTTGTATTGATCAATGTCCGTGTACGGCAGAGATGAAAATTCTATCAATGAGTGTGGCAGGCCGATCTCCCGATCAATCGTAAACCAGAGGGCGCCGTAAGCATTGAAGTTCAAAGGAGAGCCGGTTAACAGGGCGACACGAGGCTGTTTGAGCAGAGCAAAAGTGGGAGCGCCCAAGAATGATCCGGCCGAAGAACTGCCGCTGTTGACGCCATAGATATTAATTCCCAACTCGACGGTAATTTTCTCCAGTTTGTTCGGGAGGTTTTTTGCATTGCCTCGTTTTCGTATTACTAATGCCCCGGAGCGGTAGTCGTTTCCTTCAATAGAGAACTCTCTCTCAGAACCATACACGTTTATGTCTTCCGCAAACAGGCGATTGAGAGCCAGGAAAGTTTTTTCCCCTTCCATGTCAATGATGTATCCAAAAGCAGCGTCTCTATTGTGAAGCTGACCGGATGACAACGGGACCGAATTCACCTGTTCCGTCTTGACGTTGAGACTGGCTTTCGTGGAGTATGCGTCCAGGTCATAAGCCAACGGCAACGACCAGGTTGAGACTTCATACATACGAGATTCATCAAACTTCTCCAGTTCCCGCCTCTCCTCTTTCAAAAACTGGAGTTTGAGACGGGGATCAAATTCCAGGATCGCCTTGGCCAGGGCGCCATGCGGCTGGGAAGTACGTACAATGAAACTCCCCGAGGGGAACTCTTTGGAAGAGACTTTCTCTCCATAGATATTGGTGGCCGTTGAGATCGTGAAACTCTCTTCGGCCCTCTCCACTTTGATTCCCTGTGCAACCAGACGTTCAACAAAACGCTTCATTTTCATTTCGTCCCGGTCAGGGGCAAACAGAAATTTCAGTCCGCTGCTTTGTCCGGATTCAGCAATCTCGGCGCGACTGGAATAGTAGTCAGAAAGTAATTCCGCCCGGTTGTTGGCCGCCGTTGTCAGGTTGGCCAGCGAAGAGGTGAAGTGGTGGTTCATTGCTTCGTGGTAGGTGAGCAGGTAGTCCCCCGGCTGCAGGATCTGGAATCCATCAACTCCGGCCTGTTCGTATAGTATGGCTACCGTGCCAAACATGGATGACCAGGATGATCCATATCCGGGATACCACTGTTCATGCCACTCCCCCACATAGTAAGGCCAACCATGTCTATCCAGAGCGGCAGCCTGATCAGCGCTGAATTGCTGCCACCATTTCCGTACCGTAGATGGAGTATTGTAGTTGATTGGCTGGCGCGGAGGGGTGAAGAGGAAGTTATCGTCTGATCCCATCTCGTGGGCATCGACAACCAGAACCGGATTCCAGGTTAGAATTGTTTTCCAACGACCGAGTGTCTCACGCTGGGTCCCCAATATCCAGTCACGGTTGAGATCAAAGAGGTAATGATTGCCCCGCCCCCACGGCCACCGACCCTGATGCTGCATGGCGTTCATGTCATAATTGGGAACATGGCTCTGATTGGATTGCAGCATTGACAAATATCGCTCCCGCCCATCCGGGTTTTCGGTCGGGTCCACGATGACTACTACATTATTCAACAAGTGCAGACTGACTGAGTCCCGGGCAGCTGTCAGATGATAGATCAACTGGATGGCCGCGTCCATGCCGGAAATCTCATCCCCGTGAATACTGTAACCCAACCAGGCAAAGCAGGGCTGCTGTGCCACAGCTTCCTGGAGGGCCGCCTTCCCGGAAAATGAGCCGGGGCTGGCAATTTTGTCCATTCCTGCCCGAAGTCCATCCAATCGCGCTATATTGTCCGGACTGGAAATGAAGACGTTGTACAATTCACGTCCTTCCCAGCTGCTGCCGTGCTGTTCTATCTTTACGCGGTCGGACACTGCAGCCACCGCAGTAATGTATTCAACCATCTCATGGTAGCGGACCGGCCAGACGGAGAAGTCGCGCGGGAAAAATTCCTGTGGCGAAGGAATGGCCGGGTCGTAATTGCCGCCTTCATAGAATGGAACCGTGTCGACGGGCAGATTGGCTGAGTAGGATGGATTGTACCCGGCTGCGGCGGAGGAGCCAAGAGCCAGAATTAGTACAAATAACAGGTATAGTATTTGGCCGAATTTTTTGGGTGAGGACATATGGCACTCCTGTTTTGGATATTTCTTGTTCCAGATTGAACTTAAATAAACAGGAGAGCAGGAAATTAGTAAAGCGAAATTCAGGGACTCTGCCCGGTGACCGGATCAGTCCTCTTCTGTTTGCGGATGCAATCTCAGATCGAGAATCTTTATCAAGGTAATGAACACCGCCGCGATAATTGGGCCGACAATTATGCCCAAAAGTCCCCAAAGATAAATCCCACCCATGATAGCAAAGAAGAGAAGAAGTGGGTGGAGCGAAGTCTTCCCGGAGATGAGCATCGGCCTGATCACATTATCAACCTGACTGATGATCAGAGTTCCAACAGCAATTACAATGATTCCTGAGATATAGGACCCGCCCAGGATCAGGATGATTCCGGCCGGCAGATAGATGATAAAGGCTCCAACCAGTGGAATTATAGCAAGGAAGGCCATGATTGCGCCCCAGAAGATGGCCGAAGGAATACCGACTATCGCAAACAGGACCCCGCCGAGCAAGCCTTGGATCAGGGCGACTACCACGCCGCCATACATGGTGGCTTCGGTAACGTCTCTGAGATGTCCAAAAGTGACATCAATCTGTTTGTCCGTGAGCGGCATGAGTCGTTTCAAGGTATCGATAATGCTGTCACCATCTTTGAAGAAGTAGTACATACTGAAAATCATCAGGAAAAAGTAAAAGACAGCTTTGGTACCGTTAGCAATAAGCCAGCTGGTCTGACCAAGAATGACGCCGGAAACTTTGTCGACCGATTCCCTTATGATGGCATCAAAATTCATCTGGGACATATCATAGTACTGAGAGAGTTTTTCCTTGATGGCGTCGACCCAGGGGAGCTGGATGGTATACAGCTCGTTAAGCTGTCCGCTTTTGTAGAGCTCATTCACTTTGGAGACGGCCGAAGCCGCTTCGTTGACCAGGGCCACAAAGAGGTAGGCGATTGGCCCCACAATCAGGACCACTATTAATAGACACATTATAGTAGAGGCTAAACGGGGACGTTTCAGCCGTGCGGCTAACTTCTCATAAAGCGGGTAGAATACGATGGCAAAAACGGCAGCCCAGGCGATGGGAATGAAGAATGGCACCACTATAAGATAGAACAGGTAGAAAAATACAGCGGCGATAACAAAAAAAAGGGCAATGAGCAGGTGTTCGCGTTTCATTATATTCTATTTTTCGGTTAAACTGTTGTATAAATCTACTATTCCCGGCTGGCTGAGGCAACCTCAATTCTCAAATTCAGAGCAAATTAGACTTTCCTTTAATCTGTTGTGACATAGATAGTTATCTGGTTTGTTGAGGCGAAACCGGACCAGATGTTAGACTGTGCTAAATTTGCACATTTCAATATTTGTACGGCCGGTTGGGGGATCGTGTTTAACCGGGTCTATCAATAGGGGGATAAAAAAAAGTTAATCGCTTATGGTTAAGACCGTTAAGAATGCGCCGATAAAATGTGTAGAAATTATTGGACGAACCAATTCAGTTGCTGGCCAATTGAGTTGAACAGTCCACGTTCATTCATGACTCAAACAAGGAGTAGGAAATGCCTACACGCAAAACCCGTACCACTCGTCGCAGCACCTCGCGCAACGCCAAGAAGAGCTACAGCACTCGTACTGCTCGTAGCAACCGTTCGCACAAGCCTTCTCGTCCGTGGACCAGAGAAGAAGTAGCTTTCATGCGCAAATACTATCGTAAGTTTGAGACCGCATGGTGTGCTCGCCAGATGGGTCGTACAGTTTATTCTGTCCGCTACAAAGCTGTCGATCTCGGTATCAAAAAAGCCAGCCCTTCCATCTGGAGAGGCAATAAAGGCGCTGCCAATTCT
>JARGFS010000128.1 GCA_029211095.1 bacterium
AGATTGTACCGACCGAGGATATGCCTTACATGGATGACGGTACCCCGATTGATGTGATACTCAATCCGCTGGGTGTGCCTTCGCGAATGAACGTAGGGCAGATACTTGAAACGCACCTCGGTTGGGCGGCAGGCAAGCTCAATCAATATTTTGCAACGCCTGTTTTTGAGGGCGCTACCATTGATGAAATCAAAGGGTATCTTAAAGAGGCCGGACTGCCGGAAGACGGCAAGATGGAGCTTAACGATGGCCTGACCGGCCGCCGGTTTGACAACCGGATTACGGTGGGTCTGATATATATTTTGAAGCTGTCGCACCTGGTGGACGATAAAATTCACGCCAGGTCGATTGGCCCTTACTCGTTAGTGACGCAGCAGCCGCTGGGTGGTAAAGCCCAGTTTGGCGGCCAGCGCTTTGGAGAAATGGAAGTCTGGGCGCTTGAAGCCTATGGTGCGGCCTACACGCTTCAGGAGATGCTGACGGTGAAGTCAGACGATGTGGCCGGCCGTAGTCGTGTTTATGAAGCGATCGTTAAGGGAGAGAATCCTCCCGAACCGGGTTACCCGGAGGCGTTTAATGTGCTGGTGAAGGAGCTCCAGGCTTTGGGTCTGGATATCCAGTTGCTTGAGCAGTAAGGAACTTGTTTTTGAGCGTAACCAGTCCGTTGTGGCGACGGACGAGGCGATAAAGGAGATACGGAATGGTCGATTTTTTTAAGAATCCAGCGGCTAAAAAGAAGCCCGCTGAATTTGCGGCGATTCAGATTCAAATGGCATCTCCGGAAGTTATTCTCTCCTGGTCTTATGGAGAAGTAACCAAGCCGGAAACAATCAACTACCGGTCGTTCAAGCCGGAGCGCGACGGTCTCTTTTGCGAGAGAATCTTTGGCCCGGTGAAGGATTGGGAATGTAACTGTGGTAAGTACAAGCGTATTCGCTTTCGCGGAATTGTTTGTGATCGCTGCGGTGTGGAGGTAACGCAGTCTAAAGTGCGTCGCGAACGGATGGGACATATCTCCCTGGCCGTGCCGGTTTCGCATATTTGGTATTTCAAGTCACTTCCTTCCCGTATCGGACATTTGCTGGCTCTCTCTATCAGAGAGCTGGAACGAATTCTCTATTATGAGAACTACATAATGATCGACCAGGGGAACACCTCCTATGAAGAGGGAGATGTTCTCACGGAAGAGGAATTCATTGAACTGGAAGATGCCGGTAAGACTTTCGATGCCCGCATGGGTGCCGAAGCTGTCATGGAATTGCTTAAGAAGATTGACATTGATGAACTCGCCGTGACTCTTCGGGCTACGGCCAAAGTGGAGACTTCGGTTCAGCGTAAGAAGGATACTCTCAAGCGTTTGAGAATTGTTGAGTCTTTCCGTCAGTCGAACAATCGTCCGGAATGGATGATTATGAAGGTTGTCCCGGTGATACCGCCCGACCTCCGGCCCCTGGTACCGCTGGAAGGCGGTCGTTTCGCCACATCTGATCTAAATGATCTTTATCGCCGCGTGATAAATCGCAACAATCGCTTGAAAAAGCTTATTGATATTCAGGCTCCGGAAGTCATTCTCCGCAACGAGAAGAGGATGCTCCAGGAAGCTGTGGACGCTCTTTTTGATAATGGTCGCCGGACCCATTCCGTTCGCGGTGACTCCAAGCGTCCGTTGAAATCACTTTCGGACCTTCTCAAAGGAAAACAGGGACGCTTCCGCCAGAACCTTCTCGGTAAGCGTGTCGACTACTCCGGTCGTTCGGTGATCGTGGTCGGTCCGGAACTTATGCTGCATCAGTGCGGCTTGCCCAAAAACATGGCCCTGGAGCTTTTCAAGCCGTTCATTATTATGAAGCTGGAAGAGAAGGGGTATGTTCAGACGGTAAAGTCCGCCAAGAAGCTGGTTGAGAAGGAACGTCCCGAAGTCTGGGATATTCTTGAGGAGATCATTGAAGATCATCCGGTTATGCTCAACCGCGCCCCCACCCTGCACCGGCTTGGCATTCAGGCTTTTTATCCGGTACTTGTTGAGGGAAAGGCAATTCGCCTGCACCCGCTGGTCTGTGCCGCTTTCAACGCCGACTTTGATGGTGACCAGATGGCCGTCCATGTACCGCTCTCATTTGAGGCGCAGCTTGAGGCGCGAGTTCTGATGTTGGCCAGCAACAATGTGCTGCTTCCATCATCGGGCCGTCCGATCGCGACTCCTTCGCAGGATATCGTACTCGGTTGCTATTATCTGACCAAGTCTCGCCCCAAGGTGGCTGGCGAAGGGCATTTCTTCAGTTCTAGTGATGATGCTCTGGCTGCCTACGATAACGATCATATTGCTCTTCATGCGCTGATTAAAGTTCGCATTGGAGCCGAGCTTACGGAAACTACCGCTGGACGTCTGATTTTCAACGGTATTCTTCCGGATGAGATTCCATTTTTCAATAACACGGCCAATAAGTCCAAGTTGGAGGCTCTGGTTCAGGCGTCTTTCCGTGCCGCCGGACAGGTGAAAACCGTAGAGTTTCTCGACCGTTTGAAATGGCTCGGGTTTGAGTATGCAACCCTCTCCGGGACGACCGTATCTATTGATGATCTGGCTATCCCGGAAGAGAAGTATAAGATCATTGATGATGCCAACAAGGACATTGAGAAGATTACCAAGCTGTATGAGCGAGGTGTCATTACCAATAGTGAACGATACAACAAGGTTATTGATACCTGGACTCACGTTACCAGTAAGGTGTCTGACGTAATGTTTGATAACATGAGTAAGAATAGAGACGGGTTCAACCCGGTCTTTATGATGGCTGACTCCGGCGCCCGTGGCTCTAAAGAGCAGATCAGGCAGTTGGCCGGTATGCGTGGGTTGATGGCCAAGCCGCAGAAGAAGATCACCGGTGGCGTTGGCGAGATTATTGAGAATCCTATTACCGCGAACTTCCGCGAAGGGCTGTCGGTGCAGGAGTACTTCATCTCCACGCACGGTGCTCGTAAAGGATTGGCCGATACAGCCTTGAAGACTGCCGACGCCGGTTACTTGACTCGCCGACTGGTTGATGTGGCCCAGGATGTTATTATTCGTGAGGACGACTGCGGGACTATTCAGGGTCTTGATGTTTCCGCTATCAAAGAGGGTGAGGAAGTAATTGAATCGCTCAAGGACAGAATTCTCGGGCGTGTGGTCCTTGATGATGTCTACGACCCGGTTAGCGATGAGCTTATTATCGAGGGTGGCCAGCAGATTACGGAGGAAGAAGCCAACGCTATTGATGAATCCGGTATTGAAACTATCGTAATCCGCTCGGTGCTGACCTGTGAGTCTCGCTACGGTGTTTGCGCGCTCTGTTATGGCCGCGACCTGGCTAAAATTCGGATGGTAGATATCGGTGAGGCTGTTGGTGTTATTGCGGCCCAGTCAATCGGTGAGCCGGGTACTCAGCTGACCCTGAGAACTTTCCATATTGGTGGAACCGCGGCCCGTATTGCCGAGGAGTCACAGTTTAAGTCCAAGCACACTGGAACGGTCAAGCTGATAGATGTCGTGACGGTTAAGCGTGATGACGGTACTACGATGGTTATTAGCCGTGAAGGTATCGGTCAGGCTCATATTCTTGATGTAAACGACCGCGTCAGGGTCAGATTGGATGTTCCTTACGGCGCTCACCTGCTGGTCTCGGATGGCCAAAAGCTGGAGCGTGGAGATGTTGTTTACGAATGGGATCCTTACACCCGGACGATTCTGGCCGAGAAAAAGGGAACCGTCCGATTCAAAGATATCATCCGCGATGTCACTGTCCGCGAAGCTATTGACGAGCAGACCGGCCTGATACAGACGATTGTGACTGAAACCAAGGACAAGACTCTTTTCCCGGCTATCACCCTGGAAAAAGGTCCTGACAAAGTCGTTGGTAATTATAGGGTTTCGACCGGTTCTCAGATTCAGGTTACCGATGGCCAGGAGGTCTCAACCGGTGATGTGCTGGTCAAGATTCCTCGAGTCATCTCCAAATCCCGCGATATTACCGGTGGTTTGCCAAGAGTGGCAGAGCTGTTCGAAGCTCGCCGCCCGCACGAACCGGCTGTTGTCTCGGAAATTGATGGTATTGTTGAGTTTGGCAAGATTGTCAGGTCTCAGCAGCAGATCATCATCCGGGGCGACCAGGATGAAACTGGTGAGTATCTGGTCCCGCATGGCAAGCATATGATGGTCCATGATGGTGATCGGGTCCGGGCGGGAGACCGCCTCTGTGAAGGGGCTATTGACCCGCAGGATATCCTTGATATTCTTGGGGTTCAGGAAGCTCAGGCGTACCTGGTGAACGAGATTCAGGAAGTCTACCGCCTTCAGGGTGTGAAGATCAATGATAAGCATATTGAGACAATTGTGCGCCAGATGATGCAGAAAGTGCTGATTGAGTCGGTTGGCGATACTAATTTCCTCGAAGGAGAGCGGGTTGATAAACTTCGGTTTTCCGATGAGAACGCCCGGGTCATTGCCGAAGGCGGCGAAGCGGCTACATCTAAACCGCTGTTGCTCGGCATAACCAAGGCGTCGCTGTCGACCGAAAGCTTTATCTCGGCCGCGTCATTTCAGGAAACGACTAAAGTCCTGACTGAGGCCGCGATTTCCGGCAAGATTGACTATCTGCTGGGTCTTAAGGAGAACGTAATTATCGGCCATTTGATACCGGCCGGAACGGGCATAGAAAAGTACAAGAGCATCGGTCTGGTTGTCCCTGAAGAGGAAGAGGAGCCGATAGGCGAAGACTCCCCCGAAGAGACAGTTATGGCCGACATTTTTGATAAAAACTCTTGACTAATAGTGGATTAGATGTTAATCTGCGAATCTGTATTTGAAATTTTGGAGCATTTGTAACAGGAGTAGAATTGCCGACTATAAATCAGCTGGTACGCAAAGGCCGTAAGAGGATCATTGAGAAGACCAAGACTCCGGCCATGAACAGTTGCCCACAGAAGAGGGGTGTCTGTACTCGTGTGTACACCTCAACGCCTAAGAAGCCTAATTCGGCGCTCCGCAAGGTCGCCCGTGTCAGGCTTACCAACCAGGTCGAAGTGACTGCCTACATTCCCGGCGAAGGGCATAATTTGCAGGAGCACTCGATTGTGATGATCCGCGGGGGTCGTGTTAAAGATCTTCCCGGCGTCAGGTATCACATTATCCGTGGAACCATGGATACTTCCGGTGTTGCTGATAGAAAACGGAGTCGCTCCAAGTACGGAACCAAAAGGCCTAAGTAAGTAACGATATGTCAAGAAGAATAAAAATAGTAAAGCGCGAAGTTGTCCCGGATCACCGTTTCAGTGACAAGCTGGTTACTCAGTTTGTTTCCTGTCTTATGACAAGCGGGAAGAGGTCGGTAGCTGAGACAATTTTGTATACCGCAATGGATGACATTGAAAAGAAGTCCGGCGAGCCCGGACTGGAAATGTTCCACAAGGCGGTTAGTAATGTTAAGCCGGTCTTGGAAGTGCGTTCCCGTAGAGTTGGCGGTGCAACGTATCAGGTCCCGGTAGAAGTAAGGGCAGATCGCAGAACGGCGCTGGCGATCCGCTGGTTGATTTTATATGCATCCTCTCGTTCCGCCAATACGATGGCGGAAAGGTTGTCGGCAGAATTCCTTGCGGCAACTAATAACGAGGGTGGCGCCATTAAGAAAAAAGAGGATACTCATAAGATGGCCGAAGCCAACAAGGCTTTTGCTCATTTCAGGTGGTAGGTCCTCGCTAATTTTTTTGGAGTTCAGATAAACTTTATGAATCTCGACTGAACGTCGATGGGTTGACATCTCTGGTCTTTTGTCTCTGCTGGCGAAAAACTGGGTTGACGACTCGTCAGGTTTGATGAGAACAACTTCGTCCGACTACGTCAGTCAGGGATTTTTTGTGTCTTAAAGAACGATGCTGGAAAAAGTAAGAAATATTGGCATAATGGCTCACATAGACGCCGGTAAAACGACGACTACTGAGCGCATTCTCTTCTACACCGGAAAGAGCCATCGGATTGGTGAAGTTCACGACGGAGCCGCCACGATGGACTGGATGGAGCAGGAGAAGGAGCGGGGAATTACGATTACTTCCGCCGCTACGACCTGCGAGTGGAACGGGCATACTATCAATATTATAGATACCCCCGGTCATGTTGATTTCACCGTCGAAGTGGAGCGGTCGCTGCGAGTGCTTGATGGCGCCGTGGCTCTGTTCTGTGCTGTTGGTGGGGTAGAGCCGCAGTCTGAGACTGTTTGGCGTCAGGCCGACAAATACCGGGTTCCTCGTATTGCTTATGTCAATAAGATGGATCGTGTAGGGGCGGACTTTGCTCTCGCTCTGCAGACGATGAATGATCGGTTCGCAAGCAATTGTGTGGCGATTACTATCCCGGCCGGAGAGGGAGAATTATTTTCCGGTATAATCGATCTCTTGTCCATGAAATTCCGGGTATTCCATGAAGATTCGCAGGGTACGACCTTTGACGATCTGCCCGTGCCGGATGATATGATGGAGTCCGCTAAAGCCTATCGCGAGAAGATGCTCGAGGCGGTGGCCGAATATGATGACCACCTTCTCGATCAGTTCTTGAATGAGGAAGAGTTGGACCCAAAGCAGGTAATGGCCGCGGTTCGCAAGGCTACGATCAACCTGGACATGGTGCCGGTGCTTTGTGGGTCGTCTTTTAAGAACAAGGGGATTCAGAAGCTTCTTGATGCCATTATTGACTTTCTCCCGTCGCCGCTCGATATGGCCGCGGTTGAAGGGCACGATCCGAACAATCCGGAGAAGATTCTGAAGCGAGTTCCAGACATTAAGGAACCAACGGCGGCGCTGGCGTTCAAGGTTGCAACCGATCCGTATGTCGGCAAGCTGACCTATATTAGAATTTATTCCGGACAGATACAGGCCGGTTCCTACGTGCTTAATCCTGAGTCCGGGGTCAAGGAAAGAGTGGCCCGCCTTCTGAAGATGCACTCCAACAAACGGGAAGATATCAAGGTCGCCGAAGCTGGTGAAATTGTTGCCGTGATTGGACTGCGCAAGACAACTACCGGCGACACTCTCTGCGATGTTAAGAATCCTATCATTCTTGAAAAAATGACCTTCCCTGAACCGGTCGTTTCCGTCTCTATTGAACCGAAAACACAGGCGGACCAGGACAAGCTTACTGACGCTCTTATTAAGCTGGCTGAAGAAGACCCGACCTTTATCGTGCGATACGATGACGACACCGGTCAGACCATTATCAGCGGTATGGGTGAGCTTCACCTTGAGATACTGGTTGACCGCCTGATGCGGGAGTTCAGCGTTGGGGCTTCGGTTGGTCGTCCTTCGGTTTCTTATAAAGAAGCAATTACACGGGAAGTTGAAGCTGAGGGCAAGTTTGTCCGTCAGAGCGGTGGTAAGGGGCAGTTTGGGCACGTTTATCTCCGGATGCGTCCCACGACTGATGGCACTGAATTCCTGTTTGAAAACAAGATTATTGGCGGCACAGTTCCGCGCGAATATATCCCTTCGGTTGAGAAGGGGATAAAAGAGGCAATGACGAATGGCGTTCTGGCTGGCTTCCCGGTTACGGGAATTCATGTGGAGTTATATGATGGAAGCTTCCATGAAGTTGACTCCAACGAGATGGCCTTCAAGATTGCCGGTTCCATAGCCTTTCAGAGTGGCGCTAAGAAGGCGGGAGCGGTCCTGCTTGAGCCGATTATGGATGTAGAAGTAGTGGTGCCCGAGGCATACGTTGGTGCCGTGGTGGGTGATTTGAATACTCGACGCGGTAAGATCAACGGTATGGTTCCGCGCGAGGATGTTACGGTGGTGTCTGTGACCGTTCCGCTCTCGGAGATGTTTGGTTATGCGAATAACCTTCGTAATATCTCTCAGGGTCGGGCAGTCTTTTCCATGCAGTTTGCAAAGTACAGCCCCGTGCCCGCTGAAGTGTCAAAGAAAATGTTAGAAAAAGCTAAGATATAACGGAGGAGTCCTTACGCTATGGCTAAGGAGAAATTTGAACGGACGAAGCCCCATGTAAATGTGGGTACAATAGGTCACGTAGATCATGGTAAGACGACGTTGACCGCAGCGATGACGATGTATCTTTCTGCCAAGGGGGGGACATCGGTACGTTCATTTGATTCGATTGACAATGCTCCCGAAGAGCGCGAGCGTGGAATCACGATTGCAACAGCTCACGTAGAGTATGAGACGGACGCCCGTCACTACGCGCATGTTGACTGTCCCGGTCACG
>JARGFS010000129.1 GCA_029211095.1 bacterium
GGTGGAGTCCAAATCGGATGGGTCTGTCATCCTGTTTTATAGCTTTGCCACTCCGGAACAACCGCAGCTGTTTCGTAAAAAGGCCTGGATAGAACGGCCGCACTCCAAAGCGGGAGCAGTGGCCATGTGCAAGCTTTCAGGCGGGCATTTTCTACTGCTGGTACTGGGGAAACATTTTGACAAAAAACTCTTCCTGGACTCCTACCTGTCGGTCAGCACAGATATTGGGGATGGGTTTGTCAGAACCGGTTCTTATGATGCCGCCGCGTCCGGATTCCCGGATTGTCAGGGGATGGACATACTGGTTGAGAAAAATGGAAACATGTATATAGCGGCCACCGGGAACGTGATCATTACTGCCCCGGTCGTGAATGATAAGGACATTCTGCAGTTGTTCAGACTGGAGCTGGACTCTGTCACCAAAAGTGTCAAAAGCCTCAAGTCAATTAGCCATTGGCACTTCATTACCAAAGTGAAGGGGCGCGGTGTCAGCAAGGACTCTCCATACCAGGCCAATTTCAATGCCGGTGCATCGCTGTACGTTCACCCCTCAGGTGCTCTTTTCCTGTATAGCTGCGCTCACTACCGGAGGAAGGAGATACTGTCGGTTCCATTTGAGGAGTTTTATCCCTATCCGGATCGATTTGAACCAAAAGTGATCCGACGTTTAACTGATGCCTGGATTGAGTTCTATGAGCATGATAATTTTGAGGGAAGGCGACTGAGTCTCAAAGGGAGCCGAGATGCAGAGATACCGGACTATTCCAGATTAGTAGTCCAGGGGAAAGGTTTTAATGGAGAGGCATCTTCGGTGCGCTACCAGATTCCATCGGGGAAGCGGCTGCGTCTCTACCGAAAGAAAAATTACAAATCCAAAGAATCTGACTGTCTCGACCTGGTTGGCAGCGGCAAGCTGAAGCTAATTTCGGACCTGAAGAAGAGTGGCTTTGGCGACAAGTTGAAATCAAGCCGCTTTGTTTGAGAGACCGAAAAACTATACCGTAGCGAAGGTCTTTTTGCGCAATTGAGCCGTGGAGACATTGCGACTCATTGAAAGAACCGAAGTTACCCGATTCGCAATCTCCAGATTATTGAACGGCTTGAGAATGTAGCCGTCGGCACCCGCTGAGATTACTTCATCTTTGGAATACTCACCCCCATACCCGGTCATCAGCAGCACCGGAAGCGGCGGGTACTTTTTCTTAATATGAATCAGCAGTTCCACGCCAGAGATTCCGGACATTTTTATATCGGCCAGAACGAGACTGATATTTTTTTTCTCCAGCAAATCCAGCGCTTCTTCGCCGGAGGAAACGGTTACAACCTTGTGTCCTTCTCTCTCCAACAGCCGTTTAAGAAGGTTAAGCAGTAAGTCTTCATCATCCACGACCAGGAGTTCACCCGGTCCTTTATTGATAGCCCGTTCCACTTTGGAAAAGAAGGAATCAGAGTCGAGCGGCTTGATTACAAAGTCGGTCGCGCCAAGATCGATACTCTGTCGGACTATTTCCACATCTCCCGAATCGGAACAAATAATCACCGGAATTTTGGCCAGTCGTCGTTCGGATTTAAGAGATTTTAGAAGCTTCAGACCGCTTCCATCGGTCAGTTCAAGATCACAAACGATTACATCGAACTTGCAGTCGCGCTGCAAAAGGGCATTCCCTTTTACAATACTATCCACGGTGACAAGGAGATACCCTTGGTCTTCCAGCAACTCGGAAAGCCGGGATTCAAACTCATGATCGTTGGTAATAATCAGTGTACGATATTGACGAGGTGACGTATCCAAAGTTTGCAGTCCTATTCTTGCCTGGTTGTAATTCGACTCAAGCTAATATCATCTTCTCTCTTAATTAGTATCGGCTGATTTTCCCTCAACCAGAGACTTAAACTGCCAGTTTTTTCCGCTCAAATAACCGCCTGCAGTGGCTCAGGACGGTTCGTTTGAAACAGTTTTTGCGATTGGAACCGGACTTGGATAAATCGACTAAGTTACCTATATTTATTATGAAGAATCAACTTGCAAAGGAGGTTTCATGGCTATCTATATCATGGCTATGTCTATCAGCTCCAGCGCCAGAAAAACCCACCAGGATTTGCCTCACCATATCGAAGAGTCACTGGACATGCTGGTCACTGACACTATTAAGAATCTAAAGCTTTATGCCACCCTGGGACGGTTTGACTACGTGGCAACATTTGAGGGCGCGGAACAGGTGGAAATTTTCAAAATCGCCAATGCCATTAACTCCAAAGGGATTCTAAAGACGGAAACATGGCCGGTGGTTCCTTATGAGGATTTCTCCCAGATCATACAGTAGCCCGCCGGGATTGATCATTATTATCAACAAGAACAGAGAAGACTCCCGCAGAAATGTCTACGGGAGTCCGATAGCGCCCCCCTGGCCCATCCGCTATCTTCTACTTAGCCGACAACAGAAACTCGGTCTCTTCATTCGCCTCAACCGGGACCAGAACCTTACGGCTTTTACCTGACTGACGAATGATTCCTTCAGTCTCTGTGGAGGCAATCAAGCTGATCCCTTTCCGAACAACGTAGTTAACCGGTTCAAATTCCAAACCGGCGACCCGATTGAGTTCCTCGTCATAGAGAGAAACAACACCGCTGTCACTCCCGATATAGACCACCCACCCGGATGCATCGATAGCGGTAATGTCCCCTGCGGGCAGCCCGTCCATAACGGTGTAGGTTGTCCAGTCCCCCCCATCATAAATATGGAGGCCGTTTACCGATGCGGCGTACAGATGGTTATGGCTGAAGTCGAGTTCGAGAATGGTGTCAAACAGAGTCGTGTCGCGGCGGAGGAAGCGTTTCTGGAAATTCTCGCCATCCCAGCGATACAATCCCTGGCCATCGGTTCCGACCCAGAGACCGCCGCCACCGGAAGCCATTGCGGAGACCGCGACATCTTCAAGCAGAAGTTCCTGACCAAAAATTCCGGTGGAATAAAGATTGGCCTGGGTACCAACCATCAGGCGAAATTCAAAACTATGCAGGGAGCTAATGACACCTTCAAACTGCTCCTCCTGCTTGATGAGATTACCGTTTTCAATCCGGTACAGATCGGTACCGCCAACATAGATGCTCCCCTCATACTCGGCTATAGCATTCAGATCGGCGTCACTTCCAATAACAGTGCACTCCTTGCTTGTGAAATCATACACCGCTACGCCTGCATCACAAAGGGCATACAGATTATCAGAGACCAGTACCATTTTGTCCGCAACTCCCGGGCCGCTCTCCTGCACGGCCGGTTGTACTTCTGTATCGACAGCCGCCGCATTGACCAGGGCTGTTTCAGTAAAACCTTTGCCTACCGCGACCGCGACACTGTCGACCATCTGGGCGATGGCCCCTTTGTTCTGCTCGGTCTCTTTCTCACAGCCAATCATCACCAATGAGAAAACGCTCAGGACCAGCAGCGTACCGATGATTTTGATTTTAGATTTCAGCATTTGAAACTCCTTTCGGTTTGGGTTGTTGGCATTTCTGATATCAACAATCATGCCAAGGCGGTATATCGTTGTCTTGCAATCGCTTAAGGGAGTGCGTCTGAGGGGGAGGATGGCTTTATGTGTCATAAGTGACACATTTCTTTCTATATATGGAAATCTATGCTGTTTTTGCCGATTTTATGTGTATAATAATACACAGTGATCGTGTTATTTATGACACAGTTGGGAAGCCAAACTGAAGAAAGAGAAGAGATGCCAAAAACTCCGGCTCAGAAATCGGCTTTTTTTCAAATTGCAAGGTTGATGCTTGCCGCTCTGCTTTTCCAGATTTCGGCTGCTGAGGAACCACTCGGAACTTTCGGGCAAAAGTCAGACAGTGTTAAGGTAACCGCCGGGCAGTTTCCAGTTCTTCAAGTACGGTCTGGAAGAATCTATTTTTCGGCGGGTAAGGAGGACTTAGTCTTTTCCGGAGCCCAGTTCACGCTTACCTGTCCCGACAGTCAGTTGCATTCAGGGAGAATAGAATCTTCCGGCCCCGGGATAAGCTGGAGTGATTATTCAGTTACGTATGACTCTCTGGTGATACAGCCGCACTGTCAGGCGCTGATCGAGTTGCCTCCCATCGACCAGACCACTCCTATCCGGATTTCTATTTACGGACCGGCTTCGAGCGGGCTGCTCCTGCCGGAGTCTTTCCCGGACTCTTCGCCGCAGACAGGACAGGGTAACCCGATTGAGATTCAATCGGTCGACCTGCTCCGGATAGAGACCGATCCAACTCCAATTCAGGCTGCAGTCGGCCTCCACTCTCAGCTGAGTCGATCTGAATTTCAGGAGCCTCCAATATTAGCTCCGGCCCCTTTTGCAGTTTTGATGATTCCTAATCTCGGTTCCGTCTGGGGGGACGATGGCTCCCTGACTACTTCGATGTACTATCGTTTCGATGATCAACGCCCCACCGTCCTGTTCGATGGAGACTCCGCTCTTCCCCTCTACTCATTGAACCCGACCGACACGTTGAAACGCCGTCCTTATCCGTTCTCGCCCCCGATGGGGCAAGCCTTACTGGCCAACCTCGGGAGACCGTCAGACACGGTCAGGCTGTATGCTGGGGAGCGTACACTCGAACCATCGGTCTATTACTTTGCGGATATTATCGCGCGGGACAAAAAGAGGGTGGTGATTGTGAACGACCCGTCCGAAGCTGATGTGAGTTTTGAATTCGTTTCGCTCGACCATTCTGATCCCTTAAGGATTTACGAGACTCTCCTTCAGAGACTCAGAGAGCAGCCGAATCTCACCCGGTCCGCCCGGGAAACTCTGGACCTGATTGAAATCCGCCTCCGAAGCGGTCGGGAATCGGATGACCACGCGGCCACAGAGTATTACAGCCGACTCATTGATCGGGCCCTGGTTGAGGATATTGGGGTTTTTCCGATGTTCCGGCCTATGGTTTTTCTTCACTCCGCACCCAACCTGATTGGGGCCAAATTTGAATCGGGCGGCAGGATTGACCTGGACTCCCTTATCTTGTTACGGAGAACACCGGTCACCGTGGAGGCAGCAAGATGACCTTCACCGGACGGATCAGGCTTTTTTTAATACTGGTGGCCATCCTCCCCCCGCTGGCAGTGACGGCTGTAATCTATTTTCGCACGATGCACCAGACCGAGTCGGATGAATTGAGTCAACTCAGGTCCAACCTTGAAGTTGCGACAGCCGAGATGGATCGGCTCAAGCAGAATAGTCGAGATGCAATCAATGCCATAGCTGACTCAGAGTCAATGATTCGCGCTCTGGCAGATATCAGACAAAACCGGCGCGTTGCCGCTCCTGTTGATCCAAAAATAGTTGGGATGGATTTTCTGGAGATTTGTGACTCGGAGGGAACTGTCCTTTACAGCTACAATCGGCCCGGTCTTATCGGACAAAGGGTGGCCGTGCTTCCCGGACAAACCAAA
Source organism: bacterium (assembly GCA_029211095.1). Lineage (GTDB taxonomy): Bacteria > Zixibacteria > MSB-5A5 > GN15 > FEB-12 > JARGFS01. Next base: position 5,442 of record JARGFS010000129.1, read on the forward strand.
CAGGAGTTGAAATTCCTGACCGAATATGATTTTGAAGGCGGTCATCCCACCCTGGCCGGCACAGCACCTCTCAACAAGAAGTACTTAGTATACTCCGGGCTGTTCCTGGACGCGGCAAAAGAGCTACGGTTTATTGAATCCATTCTCCGTTCAAAGTTGCAATTGATTACCGACCATGAGAGGCTCAACCAGCTTAGTAGTATGCGACCGTTTGAATTGTACCAGAACAACAGCCGGTTTGAAGCTCTCCTGATACTTTCCGATGACAAAGAATTTGCTTTCGCTGTACAATGGGACCAGGACCAGAGCCAGCAGACTCTCGCTTCCCTCCTCCTGACCACCCTGGTGGTGGCTTTTTCCTCTGCTCTGATAGCAATCATCCTCGGCCTCTGGCTGACCGGACGGGCTAAGCGCGAAGTGGACAACCTTGTTACCGCCACCGCCAAAGTAGCCGAAGGGGATTTTGGCGAACCCGTCATGGCGTATGAGGAAGGGGAGTTTTCCCAGCTGGCCGATGCGTTCACGGCTATGACCATGAAGTTAAAAGGAGCCCGTCGGGAGCTTGTAGCCGCCGAGAAGATAGCCGCCTGGCAATCGGTCGGACGCACAATCGCCCACGAACTAAAGAATCCTCTCTCGCCGATAGCGATCAGCGCCGAGGACCTCCGCCGCTCATACCAGGAGAAACTGCCGGACTTTGAAAATATCCTGCTGGAAACCACCGGAACGATCCGGAGCGAAGTTTCCCGATTGACCCGGCTGCTTGATGAGTTTGTCGGTTTTGCCCGGATGAAACCACCGGAGATAGTTGAGGTTGCTCCGGACATGCTCTCACAACGCATAAGCAGTTTGTACTCAACTGAGATCAGCGCCTCCCGACTCACGGTAATCAACCTCTCCCAGCGAAGCCAGGTCTCAATTGATCCGGAGGCAATCAATCAACTACTGGTCAACCTGATCAAGAACGGTCTGGAAGCGGATGAGTCCGGCCGAGTGACCCTCCTTTTTGAGGATGCGGAAGAGAAATTTATCATTAAAGTTGAGGACAGCGGCCCCGGCTTTTCAACCGATCAGCTCGAGAATCTGTTTACACCATACAAAACAACCAAATCAACCGGAACCGGGTTGGGCCTGGTTGTCTGCTACCGGATCGCACGGGATCACAACGGCAGCCTGGAACTGTACAACCTTGACAGCGGAGGAGCCGGAGTAAGAGTATCGCTTCCGGCTGAATAGATGGCACGAATCCTTATAATTGATGACGAAGAAAACATCCGTACCTCTCTTCGCTCCGCCCTCAACAGGCGTGGTCACGATGTGGTCACAGCTGCAACCCTGGAAGAAGGTACCGGCTTTGTGCGAACGGGGTTCGATGTCATCCTGCTGGATGTTTTGCTTCCTGACGGCAGTGGACTTGACCTGATGAAGTCGCTTCTGGAGCAGAACAAAAAACAGACTATCATTATGATCTCAGGACATGCCGACGTCGACATGGCGGTCGAGGCAATCCGCACCGGCGCTTATGATTTCATTGAAAAGCCGCTCTCCCTTGACCGACTGCTGATCACGGTTGACAACGCCATCAGAACTTCCAATCTCTTAATACAGAACAGTCAGTTAACCAACAGTCTCTATGGTGAGATGATCGGCCGCTCCGAAGCAATTGTCGCTCTGAAAGCGAATGTCCGCAAGTCCGCCCCCCTGACTACCCGCTTTCTTATCCTTGGCGAAAACGGAACCGGCAAGGAACTGGTGGCGCACATGATCCATGGGCATAGCCGTTTTGCCGATGGCCCTTTTGTCTCCGTCAACTGTGCCGCGCTCCCTTCGGAATTGATCGAAGCTGAACTGTTCGGACATTCAGCCGGCGCTTTCACCGGCGCGTCCAAAGCCAGGAAGGGGAAGTTTGTGGAGGCTGACCGGGGATCAATCTTCCTTGATGAGATTTCTGAAATGCCGCTTTCCGCCCAGGCTAAAATACTGCGACTGGTCGAAACAAAAACTGTAAACCCGGTCGGAAGTGACAAAGATCAGACAATTGACTGTAACATAATTGCCGCATCCAACCGCGATCTCAACGACATGGTTCGGGAAGATAAGTTCCGACAGGACCTTTTATATCGCTTAAATGTTGTCCAGTATAACCTCCCCCCTCTTCGCAAGCGGGTCGAAGACATCCCGCTGCTGGCTGAACACTTTCTGTCACGGTTTTCTGATGAAACCAAAACGGGACGAAAGCAGCTGACCGAAGAAGCAAAGACATTTCTCACCCGGTGCGACTTTCCCGGCAATGTGCGCGAACTCAAGAACCTGATGGAGCGCGTTAATATCTACTGTGATCAGGCAGAGATTGGGCCAACCGACTTAAGGAAGCATCTTCCTCAGACTGGACCGGAACCGGGTTATCAGAGTTTGAAAGAGGCGGTAACTGAGTATGAGATTGGATTTATCAAAGCGGCCGTGGCTCGAAATGGCGGGAATGTTAGCGCTGCCGCAAGGGAACTGGGGCTGGAACGATCTCATCTGTACAAAAAATTGAAAAAACGCTGAGCCTCTACTCCAGCATAGTTAGACTGACAGCCTGGCTGACACCCTGGCCGACAGTCAGGTAATGTCTTCTTATAAAAATTGAGTATTGGGACGTAAAAGAAAGCCCGCCGCTATTACAAGCGGCGGGCTGATGTATGTCTATTTGCTGGCTGAACCAAAGAGATACTGAATGATCAAGGTAAGATCAGTAATGTCA
>JARGFS010000012.1 GCA_029211095.1 bacterium
GGTATTTCCCCTCGGTAATGTCAATGTTGCGAAGCTCAGAGCCGGCACGAAGAGCCGAGTCCTTGAGAGCGGTCAGGTCATTGAAGTCTATCTCGACAAACTGACTCTCGTCCCACGAGGCTGTACTGTGCACCTGGACCCTGTGCTCATAGTAATTTTTTTGATCTCTTCCAATACGCATGAAGAACAGCACGGAATCGGCGTTGTTCAACTCTTCCACCGAGACATACATGCGCATCTTCCGGTACCCGGAGTATTGGTCGACCGTAATCAGTTCTTTGGTCGCCATGGCCGTATCCTGGAACTGAAGAGACTCAAAGTCCAGGAGCAGGCCACGCTGGGGCTCCTCTACGTTATAAGTCGGGTCCTTGTACGCCTCAACTCCGGGGGGGGGCGTGAAAGTGTTATCTTCGGTAGAGACCGAAGCCACCGTCAGCTTGGAACCGTTCTCAGGGAACTGGGCCGAGAGCGGGTCCAGAATGATTGTATCTTCCCAGTTCGACTGGACAAAATACCAATCTGCGATTTCAACCGTATCGGTAGTCGTAGCTGCCGAGTCAGAGAACCAGACACGGATATGCGTTACCTGGCTCCAACTGGCTTCAATATCATCTTCAGAGAGGATTTCAAAGAGAGCTGAATCACGAACAGGTATGCGATAGGTCTTCCAGCCATTCAGCTCTGACTCTTCGACAACGAAATTATTACCCGAAAGAGGGACTTCAAAAGAGTAATAAGCATTGATCTCTTTGAACCCGTTGTCAGAGAGTCTTTCCTGATCCGGTACGGCGTTATCCCTGAGGTTCCCTTCGGTTCCGTTCAACCAGAGGTAGCGGGTCCGGGGGTCTCGCCAGATTTCATGGTCAGGATTCTTGTTAATTTGGGCACAGAGAGAATCCGGAAGCGGACATAAGCCCTCTCCTTCAAAATACCAGTTGTCCCGACTGGGATCGGGCAACGTGTCCTTGTCGTATCCTTCCTCCAGATTGTTGGGAATCCCATCGAGCCCAACATCTTCGGAGTTGTCAACCACACCGTTGGGCTGGTTGGTGGCATATCCATCTTCGGAAAACGGAGATTCTCTTTTGTTTGCGTTGGCCAGTGTCTGGTTGTCGTAATGCAAGTCTTCCGATATCTGACCAAAGTCAAAATGAAGAGTAGCGCTGGCTCCTTCATTGACCCTTGCCCTGAACTCAAACAGACGCACTTTTTCTCCATCCACCCTCGAATGAAAATAGCGCGTGATCCCTCCGTATGACGGCAGGTACGAAGTATCAACCACAAGGCTGTCCTGCCCCAGAGAATCAAAAACTGTGGTTGTGCTTATCCCCCGAACAGGAGTGAAGATCATCCTGAAGGTCCTGAGTATCCCTTCCCCCTGGCGGGCTTCGCGGTCGTAAACGTCCTCGACCTTACGAATCTCACCCGACAAATCCGGATTGTGCCAGAGCAATGAGCCGCGATAATACACATTTGTGTCAATACTCAAAAGCGGCGGCGAAGCGAGATTCCAATTGGAACGCAAGGTCCCCAGACTCAGTTGATTCAACGCGGACTCAAAGTCGTCGACATAAGCAACATCATCCACGTTCGGATTGGGGCGGGACTGAGCAACTTCACCGGTGATCATCAGGTTCGAGGGAACATCGGTGGTAACGAGCGGCAGGGCATTGGCGGCATCAGTCAGAAATGAAGGTTTCAGCCTGACACTGGCATCAAAGTCCATAACCAGCATGGTGGCCGTCTCTTGCCCTACTCTGGGCTTCCTGTCTTCCGCCTTATCTGACTTGTACAGGAAGGTTGTGCCGAATTTTATGTTTTCGCTCCAGTCATATTGCAGGCGTGTCCCCAGGAGCGTTTTTTTCTGGAGCGACAAGAACGGGGCGTATTCAAAATCAATCGACAATTCAGCGTTCGGGTCCAGCGCGTCCTGTGAAAGAAGTGTTATCTGCCCGAAATCATACATAATGTTGTAGTCGATTCCGCGTGACAACTGCCGACCGTTTAGCATGACGCGCTCTGAGCCCTCGATAATATTGGCCCGATTGAGCCGAATAATCGAACTGCGCGTTCGAGATGAGATTTGGATGTAGTATTGGCTGGCGCTGGCAATAGCGGTCTGCTGTCGATTGTTATATATCTGGGGCACGCGGACCCCAAGAGCGCTGGCTCCGCCGAAAGTGGAGTCATTGTCAAACGGCTGCCTATGGGGGAAAATGAGAAGTCCCCAGTCAGAACGAAACACCTCCGAGCGGTGATCATCAAGACGACCATCGGCGCCGACGGTATTGGTTGTGCTGGTCTGATCCAGACCCAATATCTGGATGAAATTCTCGTTGCCCCCTTCTCCATCCTGATATTCCAGATTGTCCTGCGTTGTGGACTGCTCGGTACCGGAAAGACCCTTGAAAATCTTCAGGTCCAGGTCCTTGCCGGAAACGCCGCGCGGCATAGTGTAGCAGTTGCGCCACATCAGGTCCCATGATTTCTTGCTGGGATCGGCACTTCCGGAGTTCGGACTCAACACCTTCAGGTAAAGGGTATCACTTTCCGCCTGCGCGATGTCACCGACCTTCACGACACTATCCGTAAACGCACCCTTGCCGATTTCCATGTAAAAGGCAATACTCCGGCTGGGTGACCGCGAAGACTTAAACACTAACCGGGGCAGTCCCGTAACCGGGTCGTCTTCATACTCATACTGGTCCGCTTCAATCTGTCGAACGGTTACCTGCTCTGATTCCCCGGCATGCTCCCCTCTTCTATCTTCGTCGGGAAAAACATAATACCGGGCCGGATGCCCCTGGGCGATTTCATCAGTCTCAGTGTCTCGAATCTGTTCATAAAGATAGAGTACTTTGATTGAGTCACCGGCGGAAACATCATACGCCTCCGGAAGTTCATCACGATAAAACAGGTCAAACACCCGGTTCCGCACATACTCATAGTCACGAATCTGTTCTGCGCTTTCGCCTGAAGCTGTAAAGGAGGCGCTCTCCGCCGATCCTTTTTCCTGGGACATGATCCCGGTAACGGTCAGGTTACCCACTTGCGCCACCGCCTTCAATCCAAACAGCCCCTGAATTCTCTGGGAATAACCCACAAACTGTGTATTGGGAAGATTCAGATTTGTATTTCCCGCTTCAATGGCCTGCAGGATATCATCATCATCCCCCTTGTACCGGATTTGAATTCGATTCTCAAGCGGTATATCGGTCTGGCTGTCCTGCGCGACCCGGACGGTGATTTTTGATCCAATCGTACCGGTGATTTCAAATTTAGAAATCTGCTCCATATTCAGCGAAGGGAACTTGCTCTGCCTGAAAGTGTCGGTGTTAGCCTGATCATTCCACTGCGAGCGCCCGGAGAACGTAATCCTCCGGTATCCGGTCACCTGGAGACCCGCCCCACCTTCACCAAAAATCTTGTCCAGACGCTTGGGCAAGGCTACCGAGATTCCCAACCCACGCGTTCTTGTCTGCTTGTCCGGATTAGTGATCGCATTGGTGGCCAGCTCGGAGAACTTACTCCGCTCTGACTTGTCAATACGATAGCGCATGTACTGGTCGGCATCAACCGAGACCGGAACCAGGGATTGGCGGTAACTGCCCAACTGATAGTAGTCCGTTGCGAAAGAGATCGAATTTGTTGTAAAGGAAGCCGAAGTTGCCCGGGGGACTCGCTTCATCTTGGGCGAAAGAACCGGATATGTTTTCGGTGAAAGAGCGGCTGAATAGGTATCTGAGATTTCATCGTAACCGGAAATGAAGAAAGGATAAGATCGGAGACCGGCCTGGAACCCGACCTGGGCTGCCAACGGACACACAAAAAAGACCGATACCATGATTGGTATCAGCAAGAGATGAACTATATTTTTCTGTTTTTTAATTCTCACTAATTGTCTGATCTAAAAAGCAAATTCGGTTTTTATCAACAGTCTATAATAATCCTCCATCAGTTAGATTTCGCCTACTTGGATAACCTCTTCCTCCAACATTATACCAAATTTGTCGTAAACTTTCACCTTTAATTTATCGGCTAATTCCCGAATATCCTTTGAGGTCGCCCCTCCCGTGTTGACAATAATATTCGCATGTCTATCAGAAACGGTTGCGCCGCCAACGGTCATCCCCTTGGCTCCAATCTCTTCCAGCAGTTTTCCGGCCGCCAGCTTTCCATGCGGCTGGCTATCATCCGGGATATTTTTGAAAAAACAGCCTGCCGAGGGATGCTCATACGGGAGCTTTTCCTCGCGTGTCTCGATAATCTCATCAACCCGCTTCCGGATCAACTCCGGGTCCCCCGGCTCAAGCTGGAAGTCTGCCCGGATCAGGACGGCATCGTTCCGTTTAAAAGCTGAATCACGGTATGCAAACTGCCCGAATTCAGCTCCAACAAAGCCGATAACTCCATCACTCTTAACAACTTCCATCTGCGACACGATCCTCCCCACTTCTCCTCCATAAGCCCCGGCGTTTCCATAAACTGCCCCACCGACACTGCCGACAATTCCGGCCGCGAATTCAATCCCTGTCAAGCCATTGGCAGTCGCGAAATCAACCAGGTCCTCCAATTGCTCTCCCGCTCCACAGCGGACCTGGTTCGATTCGATTCTCTCAATACCCTTGACCGTTACTCGTACCACCAGGCCGTCAAAACCTTTATCGGAGACAAGAATATTGGTTCCCCCCCCCAGAAGAAACAGCGGTATTTCATATCTCCGGGCCGCATTAATCGCCTGCCCCACCTCTTTGGCTTCGGACGCCGGATAGAAAAAAGCGGCTTTTCCACCGGTCTGATAAGAGGTGAACTCAGCCATCGCCAGGTCCCGCACCAGTTTTGGCCCCAGACTTTCAGCCAATAACCGAGCTTTTTCCTTGGCACTCAGCTTGCTATTCACCGGGCACACTGCGGGCTATTGAACAATCTGCTGCTCGTTCTCAATCGCTCTTCTCAGTCTCTTCGGACGGCTTGGCCGTCTCATCTTGTGACTTGGCTTCAGTTTCAGGCTTGGTTTCGCTCTCCTCGGGCGGGTCCTGCTTCTTGGATTCATCGACATAATTAAGTCTCAGTTCATACAGGGCATGCTCCAGAAACTTGGACTCATCCTCGGTCAGATTCCCCTTCATCTTGGTTTCCAACATAGACAGCATATCAATACTGAATTTTGCCGCCGTCAAATCTCGTTCAATTTTGCCCGTCATCGGTGAGGCTATTTTCCCCATCTGCTGCATTGCTCCCGCCTGAAGGGATAACACCATCTGGAAAAAGAGCTGATCCATATTCTCAAACGCATCACTCATCAGTTCACCTCGCTCATGTACAGGATTGGGTCAGCCTCCGCCGACCATCACCGCGCTTTTCTCTGATTTCCGCTTCAAGTAGTTATACAATTCAAGTCGCTCAGAGTCAAGGTTTTCAGTCTTTTCAAACAGCCGGGCCAGAAGTTCCCGGGATGATTCCAGCAGGTCTCTATCCGATGACAACCGGGCCGCCCGGAGGGTTGGCAAACCGGACTGTCTGACGCCAAAGACTTCCCCCGGTCCGCGAAGTTCCAGGTCGGCCTCGGCGATCTTGAACCCATCAGAATTTTCGACAAAATACTCCAGCCGTTTGGAAGCAATGTCAGAAATCGGCTCATGGGCAATCGCTATCAGGGTTGATTTCTTGCTCCCCCGACCAATCCTCCCCCGCAACTGGTGCAGCTGAGCCAGACCAAATCTCTCCGCATGCTCAATCAGCATCACAGTCGCGTTGGGGTTGTCTATCCCTACCTCAATCACGGTCGTGGACATCAGAACATCAAGATTCCCCTCCCTGAATTCGCGCAGCGTTTTATCCCGCTCCCTTGTTTTTGTCCGACCGTGCACCATCCCCACCCGGAGGTTCTTAAATTCGGCCTGCGACAATCGTTCAAAGGCATCTTCCACATTTTCAAGGTCCAATTGCTCAGACTTTTCGATTAGCGGATAGATGATATAAACCTGCCCCCCACCGGCTACCTGTTCGATCACAAACTTGTATATCTTATCAACCGTATTCTGGGAACGCCAGGCCGTTCTGATTGGCAGCCTGCCGGGTGGTAATGAATCGATCGACGAAATATCAAGGTCACCATACAGAGTCAGTGCCAGGGTGCGCGGAATGGGGGTCGCTGTCATCACCAGCAAATCCGGGTTCTCCCCCTTGGCATGAAGTTTACTCCGCTGCTCCACTCCAAACCGATGTTGCTCATCAATAATCACCAGCCCCAGCCGTTCAAACTGCACATAGTCATAAATCAGGGCATGAGTGCCAAACAGAACAGCTATTTCTCCGGCCGCGCAGGCTTCGGCAATCTCTTTCTTAACTGCCGGTTTCAGACTCGAAGTAAGCAGGGCTGACTTCAAACCGATGGCGCTGAGTTCTCTTTCCCACCCCCGATGATGCTGCTCCGCCAGAATCTCGGTGGGAGCCATAAACGCCACCTGCAGCTCATTCTCCACGGCGTATACGGCGGCCCCCACCGCGACCACCGTCTTGCCACACCCGACATCCCCCTGCAGCATCCGATTCATCGGTCGCTTCCCGCGTAAATCACGGAATATCTCAGTGGTGACTTTCTTCTGGGCCTCCGTCAACGCAAACGGAAGCGCGGCTATAAACTTCTTGACCGTCCCCCCGGCCTTCCCAAAAGCATGCTCCTTCTCAACTGTCTCACGGCGGCGGCGACGGGCAAAAACCAAAAACTGGAAGGCCAGTAATTCGTCAAAGGCAACTCGACGACGACTGATCTCAATCTCTTCCGCTGTCTCAGGGTAATGTATCTTCCGAATGGCATTGTTCAAAACTGGCAGACGGAGTTTCTTGAGTTCAGTGGCCGGGAGATAATCCGGAACTTCTTCTTTGAGATGCTCGAACACAAACGAAGTTACTCTTCGGATACCGCGGCTATTGAGCCCGACTTTGTTCAATTCTGCCGTCTGCGGATAAACCGGGATAATCCGCCCGGCGTGAATCATCTTGTCCGATTCCTCTTCCAGTCGTTCCAACTCCGGGTGGACCATCTGGTAGCCGTTGTACCAGCGCACGCGCCCGGTAGCGGCGTAGATATTCCCCTTCTTGAATGACTTGGCGAAATAGTGAACGCCGCCAAAAAACATGAGAGCAATGGCCCCCGAGTCATCTTCGAGAATCGCCTCGTACCGCCGCCCCTTCCCCCCGTATAACATACCGTGCGCCTTGACCACCCCGATAATCGTGGCCGATTGATCAATCTTGAGCTTGTTAATTGGAGTCACCGATGAACGGTCGAGATAGAAGCGTGGAAAATAGAGCAGAAGATCACGGACGGTCTCCATGCCGTACGAAGCCAACAGTTCTGCTTTTTTGGGACCGACTCCTTTGATGAACTGCAGCGGTGAATCGAGTTTGATATCCGGGCTTTTCACACACAAAGGGTGACTTATTCAGGGCGGCATGTCAATCATAATCCTGAATGCCGAATGGGGACTGTTGGTACAAAGTCATGTTCCGTGGGCGGCAGACGCTTTCGCCTGCCCCTCCATTTCCCGGTTTACAACTCGATCTCCCTGTCATATAATAACCCCGGAAGCGGATGTCGTCTGGTGGCGGTCCCGGCCTTCAAAGCCGTGTGGGGGGCTTAACGGTCCCCGGTGGGTTCGATTCCCACCCCTTCCGCCATTGAACGACATCGTCGAACTTAGTCTGGCGGACAATGGCGGAAAATCTACTAGACATCCTCCTGTTTCGTGGGCGGTGGACGTCCCGATCTGCCCCATAAAGGGAGAACCAAACATGCCAAAATTCGCAACGGCCATAAACTGTATCGACGGACGCGCTCAGTTGCCGATCATCGAGTACATCAAGCGCAACCATGCCGTTGATTTTGTCGATATGATCAATGCTCCCGGGGCCGATGGCCTCCTGGCCGCCAACAAAGATGCCGCCCGACTCAAGAATATCCGTGACGCTGTCGCTGTTTCAGTGGATCGAGAGGGTTCGGCAAAGGTTGTAGCCGTCTGCGGTCATCATGACTGCCTCGGGAATCCGGTCGATGAAGCTCAGCACAAAACCGAAATCAAAAGAGGCGTGGATCAACTGAAGTGGTGGAATTCCAACCTGGAGATTATCGGCCTCTGGGTCAACGCCAACTGGACCGTTGAACGGGTGGTTTGAGGCCAATTAAAATCTCCTAATTATCTCCACATCTGTTTCCGATAATAGCCCTATGAAAAAGAACTTTGCAATTCTCACCCTCCTCTGGATTCTCCTGCTATCTTTTGCTGGCATCAGTTTCACCAAAGATCAGGACCAGGAATTTACCGATGACAATGTCGCCTTCTATGAAGGGAAATCGCTGGATTACGTGGTCTATCCCCCGCGCGGGTTCAAACTGATCATTGATGAAGCTATGGGGGATGGATACTCAATGGCCTTCATCCCTGATTCACAGGATTACAAAAATACCAGCGCCCTGATTTCGGTGAATATCTTCAGCAATGCCGGAACCCGTCGCTCCGATCTGCTCGATCAGTTCATTGTCGAAGACACCGCTGAAATGCGCGATTTTTACGGAGACGAAATTCTAATTAGACCGGTTGATTCGGTCCTTAATTTCCACAACGAGATTCTCCCCACCTTCTTCCTGGACGACAAGGAGGATTTCCTGCCGCATGTCATGTCATCTTACTATGGAAGCGCCGACAGCGAAGAGATTCTCACTTTTGAACTGCATATTGGAGAGAGCTATCCCCGCTTTGAGGCCGAGAAGATATTCATTGATTTCCTCCGCCAATTCAAAGCCCTCAAGCACGGCACCCTCGGTGACAGGTAGAACCTGTATAAATCAACTCCAGTATTTTCGATCCGAACCAATAAAACAAAACTGACAATGTCAGTCACCGTGAGCGGAGTCGAACGGGTGATTATTCAGGGATTCAACTCTTGTACCTCCCCCCAACGGGTGGGTTCACTTATCGCTGACGTAATCCCTAAACAGAAACCCATCATAAATCGTGGGCCACCCCTGCCATAGTCTCGTCCACCCTGAGCTCAGTCGAAGGGTGAATTCCCACCGATCGGCAGCTACTCCCCCCACCCCTCCAGAATCTTCTTCTGCTCTTCGGTAATCGTACTCGGAATCGACACATTGATCGTCACAAACATATCCCCCTGCTTTTTCCCGACCGCCAGCCCCTGTCCCTTAAGGCGCATCTTCGTCCCCGGTTGTGTGCCGGGCGGAAGAGTCAGCGATATTTTTTGGGTCAGCGTCTCCACCTGGACTTTGGTCCCGAGAATCGCATCCCTGAACGAGACCTCCACACTGGAATAAATATCGTTCCCTTTCCGCTCAAACTTCTTATCCGGCATAACTGTTACCTTTATAATTAGATCACCGCTCGGGCCGCCCATAGGCGACGGCTGCCCCTGTCCTTTGAGGCGAATCTTACCACCGTTGTTAATCCCCCGGGGAATTTTAATCTTGAGTCTTTTACCGCCCACATCCACCAGTCTCTCCGTCCCGTTCACGGAATCCATGAAAGAGACCGAAAGATCCGCCGTGACATTTCCCCCTCGTTGCGGCTGCTGCCTCCGCCCCCGTCCGGATCGGCCACCTGAGAAAATATCGCCCCCTTGTCCGCCGAACAGCTGCGAGAGAATATCTTCCATCCCCCCCAAACCGCCGGAACCGAAAGTCTGAAAACCGCCCCCGCCTCGTCCGCTTCCCTGCCGGAAAAACTGCGAGAAATCCTGACCATTCATCCCGGCCTGACCTCCGCCCGCCCCGGCAAACGCGCCGTACTTGAGCATCTGGTCATACTGCGCCTTTTTCTTGTCATTGGAGAGCGTTTCGTAGGCCTCGGAAATCTCCTTGAATTTCTCTTCGGCCTTTTTGTCTCCATGATGCCGGTCCGGGTGGTATTCCTTGGCCAGTTTCCGGAAAGATTTCTTGATCTCCGCCTCGGAAGCTGACTCGGAAACGCCTAATATGTCATAGAAATTCTTGCTCAATTTTTCACTTCTTTCTTATTGCCTAAGTATACGACAGAATCCAGTCAATAGCATCATTTTCCGCCATCTCTCAACATAGTCTGCGATGACCTGATTCAGAGAAAGGGCAGGACCTCTCTGATCCTGCCCTTCTCATGGTCCAACAGTCTTGCCGATGCGTGCGAAGCATAAACCTGGCTTTGCCAGTTATTTCACTTCTTCAAAGTCCGCGTCAACTGTCTCGTTGTTGTCAGAACCGGCGCTCTGCGGCGGCTCCGTCCTCGATGAGGCCTGCTGATACATTTCTGTCGAAGCGCTTTGCCAGACCTGGTTGAGAGCTTCGGTGGCCGACTCCATCTCTGCCACTGAGTCCCCTTTGACCGCCTCTTTCAGTCTTTCGACTGCTGTCTGGATACTGGTCTTGGAGTCTGCTGACAGTTTGTCGCTGAATTCCGTCAGCTGCTTTTCGGTCTGGAAGATCGTCTGATCGGCACGGTTGCGTATCTCAACGTTGCGTTTTTTCTCTTTATCTTCCGACTCATGCAGCTTGGCATCGGTTACCATCTTCTCAACCTCGGCATCGCTGAGGCCGCTTGAGGCTTCGATCCGGATATTCTGAGACTTTCCGGTCCCCATATCCTTGGCCGAGACGTTCATGATACCGTTGGCATCAAGGTCGAACGTTACCTCAATCTGCGGCAGACCGCGCGGAGCGGGTGGGATGCCGTCAAGCGCAAAGCGTCCGATAGTCTTATTGTCAATCGCCATCTCCCGTTCCCCCTGCAGGACATGAATGTCCACCTGGGGCTGGTTGTCGGCGGCGGTCGAGAATATCTCGCTCTTTCTGGTCGGGATGGTTGTGTTCCGCTCAATCAGACGGGTCGTCACGCCACCAAGCGTTTCAATCCCGAGCGACAGCGGAGTGATGTCCAGCAGGAGGACATCTTTTACATCACCAACCAGCACGCCTCCCTGGATTGCCGCGCCCAGCGCGACAACTTCGTCCGGGTTGACAGAACGGTTGGGTTCCCGTCCAAAGTACTTCTTCACCTCTTCATAAATCTTGGGCATCCGGGTCATACCACCAACCATGATGACATCATCAACCTGGTTGATTTTCAGACCGGCGTCATCCAGCGCTTTCTGCACCGGAGTCATGCCACGCTTGATCAGATCGTCGGTCAGCTGCTCAAATTTCGCCCTGGTCAGGGAAACATTGAGATGCCGGGGTCCGGACTGATCGGCCGTTACAAACGGAAGGTTGATATTGGTCTGCATGGTCGAAGAAAGCTCGATCTTTGCTTTTTCAGCCGCTTCTTTCAGCCGCTGCAGCGCCATTGGATCGCCGGACAGATCAACTCCGTCTGACTTCTTGAATTCCTCTACCAGCCAATCGATAATCCGTTTGTCAAAGTCATCACCACCCAGGTGGGTATCACCATTCGTGGAGAGGACTTCAAAGACACCTTCCTGCAATTCCAGGATGGAGATATCAAACGTACCGCCACCAAAATCGTACACGGCCACTTTGCCGGTCTTCTTTTTGTCAAGTCCGTAAGACAGGGCCGCCGCGGTCGGTTCGTTGATAATACGCTTAACTTCCAGACCGGCGATCTTTCCGGCATCCTTGGTTGCCTGTCGCTGCCTGTCATTGAAGTAGGCGGGCACGGTAATGACCGCTTCCCGAATCTTGTGCCCCAGGTAGTCCTCGGCGGTCTGTTTCATCTTGCCCAGAACCATCGCCGAAATCTGTTCGGGAGCAAAGGTATCCCCGTTCATATGAATGACCGGTTCCCCACTGCTGCTTTCCGTCACTTTGTAAGGGAAGTTTTTGATTTCCTCTTTGACTTCGCTGAACTTCCGCCCGATCAAACGCTTGGCCGAAAAGACCGTGCTCATCGGGTTTGAGACCGCCTGTCGACGGGCCACCGACCCAACCAGCCGCTCTCCGGCTTTGTCGACCGCCACCACCGAGGGGGTCGTCCGGGACCCTTCCGAGTTAGTGATAACAGTCGGCTCTTTTCCTTCGATCACGGCGACCACACTGTTGCTGGTTCCGAGATCTATTCCAATTATCTTGCTCATATTCTTTCTCCTTTTTGTAATCCCCTCAGAGAGGGCCGTTCATTCCTGAGCGACCCTCCATTGCTTTTGTCTTGCCGCTTAACTGATCTTAACTTCGATCTCTTTCGGCTTCTTTTCTTCGGCTTTGGCGATCGAGACCTCCAGCAGACCGTTGTTGTAGTCCGCCTTCACCTTCTCGGCATCAATATTGTCCGGAAGATTAAAAGAGCGGCTGAACGAGCCGGTTCTAATCTCGGACCGAATGAATCCATCGCCGCTTTCCTCGCGCTCGAACTTCCTTTCGCCGGAGACGGTCAGATTATCATCCTGCACAACCACTTTGATATTCCCCTTATCCATTCCGGGGAGTTCAAAGGTGAGGAAGAAATTGTCCGTATCTTCGGTGATATTTACCCGAGGGGCAAATCTCGGTTCGTCGGTTTCCAGGTCATGAGAATGAACCATGCAGCCGTTGAGCAAGCTGTCCATTTCCCGCCCGATTCTGTTAGTTCTGAATACTAAGTTTCTCATTTTAAAACTCCTTTTCTGTGATTTCTATCACTGTTATTGTCACGCATCTGTTCAACTTATAATCAAACAGCGTGCCAAAACAGCTAACCACAATTGTATTAAGGAGTTAGAAATGTACGGCAGATTAGGAATATATTTACAGCGTCAGAGTGGCAGTCGGCACAGTCAGACTGGCAGTATATGTCCGCCATCTTGTCGCGTACCGTGACAAGATGGCACCCCCATTAATTAGTGACGAGCCAGTATCTCGGAGATCGTCTTGTTTACCTGAGAATTCTTGAAAAACAGCCGCTGAGCGGCAGGAATACTCTCTCGATATCTTTTGAGTCGAGTGATAGACTGGGCATTTCCAATGGTCCCCAATGCTTTTACCACCGCCAGACGGAGGTCTTCGCGATGGACCTGACCACCGGCCAGCGAAGAAAGCTTGCCTTCATCTTCCAACAGGGAACCCAGGAAACTCAAAGCTTCCTCCCCGCCCAACTTGCCGACCGCAGTGACCGCATGGATAGCCAGCGAGGGAGTGCTACAGGCGACATCGGCCAGCAGCGGCACTGATTCTTCAGTACCGATCAGCCCAACGGTAATGACGGAACGCTCCCGAATCTCCTTAACCGGATCAGCCGCCATCAGAACGAGCAGATCGCAGGCATCTTCCCCGCCAATTTTCTCCAGCGCGGTAACGATCTCTCGCCGAACCCGAATGTCGGTATCGTTGAAACGTAACCTAAGCGCCCAGATTGCAGCCTGATCTTTAATCAGGCCAAGCACAAAAATAGCATTCCGAATTACATACCATTTTGAATCGTGCAGTTCCAGGCGGTTGTTATCCCGCTCAAAAACGGTATCATCATTAAGAATCTGTGAACAAATCTTGAGGGCCGGATTTCCCATTTCGGACAAAGTCTTAAGGGCGTGCTGGCGGACCGTCCGCTCCGGATGCGTAATGATCTCAGTCAGGGCCAGGGCAACTTCTTCAGAACCAATATTCACAAAGATCTCTTTCAACAGGCTGGCCACGCCATAGTCCGCTCTTACCAGTTCATCAACCAGGCGTCCCAGGACTTCGCGCCGATTCAAATTGGCAAAGACCTGTTTGATAGCCATCGAGTCATAGACCGTGACCTCTTCTTCAACCTTGCGCCGCTGGGCCATAGCCGAAGTCAACGCGACCATCAGATCAAACCGGCGATGCACCAGATTGTTTTCCAGTAACCGCCAGATGAAGTCCGAGTACTCGTAAGTCTCTTTCCGATTGCTAATTTTGCGCACTACATAGTCACTGACTTTCTCAAGGACAATAATATCTGTCTCAGAATGAAGTTCGGCGATACTGCAGGTAAGCAGGGCGAGAGCCTTCTGGCGAAAGCCGGGATCGGGCGCCGAGAGCATATCGGTCAGCTGGTTCATCTTGTAAACAGCCTTCTCGCGCTGGCCGGTTTTCAACAGCCGCGTGAAGCAGTCCGCGAAATTGTTTGACTCCTCCGAAGAAACCGAGAGGTTCTCCGTATCAGAGAAGATGTCTTCAGTCAGAGCGTCCAGTTTCCGACTGGACTCTATCTGGATCATGCCGGTTGGGCGAATTAACTCTTCCACTACCTGATGGCCGAGCTCGCAATTGGCCGCACTGCTTTCAAGTTCATTGGCAATCTGCTCCCGGTCAGGATGGTATTCAATCAGCTTGCAAATCGCCTGATACACATCTATCGCATCTTCCTTGCCTGACAATTCTGTCAGCGTACGGCAAACCAGATGAGAGCTAAAGAGCGCCACCTTTTCCGGAATTACATAGTTTACAATATCAATATGGAAATCTATCTGGAATTCCGGCAGTGCTTCTTCGCCCCGGAGACTGATAACGGCCAGCCTCTTGAGATCATCCCCTAATTGCTGCATAGCCATCCCTCGGACGGAGAAATCTGTGACCACATCCCCCCGGTAGACCCTGTTGTTTTCAAAAAACTCGATCCCCAGCTCGCTGTTGACTTCGACCGTACTGATATTGTTCTCCGTAAGCCAGGCGGCCACCTGACTGCCGCTATCGGAGGCATTCGCTCGTTTTACGATACGGTTAACAAACTTAGAGAACTCGGTAAAAGTAACCGCATCATGCAGCAGGATGGAGTTCAGGTCCAGAATCTGCATGAACCGGATGATATCAGCCGTGAAGACAGACTCTTTCAGGATTATATTGAGAACCGACAGATCCCCTTTGTGCAGATTCAGATTGATATATTTCTTGAAGGCAAAAATCTGGCCGCAGATCAGAAAGGGTCGTTCCAGTGCCCGCTCGGCAACCTGGTGATTGCCGCCGTAGATGGACACTTTGCGGGCGGCCATGGCCAGCTCGCGAATGAAAGCATGGGCAAGTTCATTGAGGTTCGTGTTCAGTGTTGAGTTCTTGAGTGTGCCGGCCGTATGTCTCATTTTGTTCCCCGAAACAGATTATCAGTCCTTTGTCTGTAGCCAGGTATACTCTGCTTCCGTCACTAACCGGCGCAAAGGAGATAGAACCTTCGAGCTCTCGTGACTCAATGAGAATGCCGTCAGCGGCGCGCAGCGTGTACAACCGGCCCAGTTGGGTACCGACCACCACAACATCACCAACCACGATTGGCGATACGACAATAATCTCCCCGGAATCAAATGTCCACAACGGGCTGCCATCAGAAACATCCAGAGCGGTCAACCCTCGTCCACCGTTGGACACAAACAGCCGACCATCGGCCAGAGCCGGTGGCGACCAGATTGGTCCGCCGACAAGGGCGCTCCAGATTTTTTCGCCCGTCTGCAGAGACACAGCGTGAACGCTGCCGGACAAATCTGCCAGATAAATTTCTTCCGCCGCTACTGCCGACGAAACCAAAGGTGCTCCGAGTTCTACGGCAAAAATGTCCGCTCCGTCTGCAATCGAAATCGCATACAGAGTTCCGTCATCCGCCGGTTGAATGATCTTCTCACCATCAGAAACCGGTGGCGCGGTAAGACGCCCGGGGAATTCATGACTCCACAGAGTTTTTCCGTCGGCCGTATCAACAGCCGACAATAATCCACTGGTAGAGCCAATAATCAGGCGGTCGTCTATAATTATCGACCCGCCCAGGGCATCTCTTAACGGCTGCTTCCAGCGTCGACCTCCCGAAGTCAACCCAAAACAATTCAGACGGTTACGAGGTGGCCCCGTGGCCACAAAACCGGCTCCGCCGACCACCAAAAAACCGGTCTGAGGAACTCCCTTAATCTTGATCCGTCCTTCGTAGGAGCCGGTCTCGGCATCATAGAACCGAATTTTTCGCTTGGTTCCGGGATAGACCAGGTAGCCGTTCTGAAGCGTCAGCGGTCCGCCCGGCTTGTCATTTGATTTATTCTCCCAGATAATATCCAACTTGCCCGAGTAGTTTGACTGCACCGCTCCGCTGCCCTGCAGGTCCTGCCGGGCAAATGGCCAGCCAGACTCCACTTTCAGGGAGCGCTCCGGCATCTTGAAATTCGGACTGCAACCGGACAGAACGACCACCAGAAGAATTGGCGACAAAAATCTAGCCATGCTAGTCATCAGAAATTCCACCCAAAGAAAAAGTCAAAGTCGGTTCGGGGGCTGATCGTCTCAAAATCTGTCGTTCGGCTGAAATCGAAGCGGAAAACAACCACCTGGGCCAGGCCAACCCTGATACCGGTCCCGAATGAGCCCAGCAGCTCGTCAAACTCATCATCCCAGGCCGAGCCAACATCAAAAAAGAAAGCTCCCCGGATTCCTCGGAAGCCAAGACCGCCTATTGGGAAACCGACAAACAGGTTATCGATCAGCGGAAAGCGAAGTTCATGCGAAGCAAACAGGATGTTCCGATTGTAAAATGCCCGTCGGTCATATCCCCGGAATGACCAGCTGCCGCCAAAGTATATCCGTTGTGGTTCCACCCCGCTGGAGGAATAGGCAAACAGCCGACTGGCAAAGGCAGAATACATTCCCAGTCGGTAATAATGTCGGACATCGGCTACCGCCACCCGGTTGAATGAGTTGGCCACATTGTCAGCGTCACCGGCAACAGTATATCCGACCGAGAAATTGTACCTTCTCCCCTCAATCGGCCCGCTATAGTCCCAGAGGCTGTTATCATACACCAAGCTCACAAGATTGGTCAGGAGGAACTTCTCTCGCTTGGTCCGCAGCAGGACTCTGTCCTTTTTGGAGTAACGCCCTACCACGGTCAAGTCTATTCGGTGGAATTTTGAAAAGGGGTAGCTCAGCAAACCGATTCCCCCGGCCTGACGCTCCGAATAGAAACCATCGAAATCATTGTGATACTCATCGACCAGATGAAAAGCGCCAATCCCCCAGTTGATTCTATTCTCCCGGTTTATGAACGTGACGCCAAAATTAAATGACTCCAAAAAGTCATCCCGCGTCTGGGCCGTATTGGTCACCAAAAAATAGAAGGTGCGATTCCCCAGCACGTCGGAGACCGCCGCCTGCACTCCGCCGAGCGATCCGTACACCGGATCATATCCAACTGCCGACTGGGCAATATCAAGAGAGTAGTCAGAGTTATATTTGATTGAAGCGGAACTGAATTTTTCATCGATCTGTTTCGGCAGCCAGTGCGATCCATCCGCTACCTCCGGCTGTTCAAATGGCTCCGCCTCTTCCGGCACGTCCATCTCATATATCTGGTAGCGCATCCCTTCATAACCGGTATACAACAGACGCGATCCATCACTGGAAAGACGCGGATTGAGAGCGGCGGTAGCGAAAGTTGACTGGCGGCTCAGTTCACCATTCTTGTTGAGCAAAAAGAGATTGTAACTTCCCCCCCGGTCTGAACTGAAATAGATCCCGTCCGGTCCCACTTCGGGAGAATGATCATCATAATCACCAAAAGTCAGCTGTGTCAGAAGCCCGGACGCCAGGTGAAGCCGATAGATATTGCTGGCCCCCTTCTTACCAAAAGCACAGCGATCGGACACAAACAGCAAATCCTTTCCATCTTCGGAGAAGACCGGATCGACATCATAATAAATATCATTCGTGACCGTCTGATAAGTTCCATCCACAATATTTAGAATGTAGAGATCGGTGAAACCGCTTTTCTTAACGCCTGAGAAAACAACCTGTCGGCCATCGGGCGAAAAGCGCGGGGACCGCGCAGCTACCAGATTTTTGAATTCAAATCGCTCCGTCACCTTTTCCCGGTTCAAATTGTAGATATAAATTACATCTGACTCTTTGGACTTGGACGAAAAGACTATCATCCCGCTGTCATTGGCATCAATCCCCGAACGAAGCAGATACAGCGATTCAAAGTCACTCGACCGCTCCCCTTTCAACAGGATACGCGGCTTCTCACTCTCGTCGACCGGGACGATATATATCCCGGAGTAGCCCAGAACATTCGCCTTGTAGACAATCCAGTCCTGCACCCCATCGCCGTCATCCCAATGGATTGGCACACCCCGGACAGCATAACCATCCGAAGTTATCCTCTCCGATCCCATCCGCGGCAGATCCGAGTCAGCCAGCGTAGGGTAATATTTTTTCTTGAGATAATATTCCCACTTCCGTGATAACTCTTTGACCGAATCCCCAAGCGTAATCTTGATGAGTGATTCAAACCGCTTCCCTTTCGGCCAGTTCTCAAGCAGACGGATAATTTTATCCGGGCCATAAGTAGAGTCAATAAAGTGGCACAATGATTCGCCCAGTTTATACATGAAATAGGTGCCCCGAATCCGGAACATGTTTTCGATATTGAAAAACCGATTGGTCAGAATCATGTCCTTGACCACCATGTCCGCTTCTACATCCCAATCCTTGGACCAGTACTCAGCCAATCCTTCGGTAAACCAAAGCGGCGGAAGATAATTGCGGGAACGGCGGTGTCGATCTGAGACTACCCGAAGTTTAGAGAGGGTGAAGACATGTACAATCTCGTGCCATATCACATGATTGAAATCATGGTATGAGCCATGAAAAGGAACCACAACGCGCCCCTTGAGGAACTCTGTAAATCCGGCCACTGACTCCGGAAGCATACCGGCGATAATGTTGGTCTGGGAGAAATAGCCGGGCGAAGAATAGAAAACAAGCGGGACCTTTTTGCTCAGTTCATGTTTGAATTTGACGGCTAAGTCTTCGTATGCGGCTTCCGCCGCCTCAGCCCCAATCCGAGCTATTTCGGCCTCTTCCTGATAAAAATAAATCCGGAAATGCTCCGTCTCCATCACCTGCCAGTCAAAGTCCGTATATTGGACTTTGTTTTTGCCAAAGTAAAACTGGGCAGAGGTGGGGGTTGCGATCAGCAGAAACAGACCAAAAAAGAGCAACCAGCCAGATATCGTTTTAGTTTTATTATCGAAGTGTTGCTTCTCTTTGGCTCGCTGCTTAGTCATAGGTACTTATCTCAACCATATAATAGACGATTCAAGTTCCCAATCATCAATTCTAACGGACATCCCGGTTTAGAATCACATCCCTAATATCGGTTCTGCCCATTGAAACAGAAACTAAAGAATTATTTTTGTGTTCCAGCCGCATGTCCTGCACTTTTGCCCGTCCAAACCGACCAGACTGGCTTGATAATTCTCTCTTCTGATCACTATTGACTGGCATTGAGGACAAATTGTATCTGCGGCACCGGCAATACGGCTGTTCCCAATGTAAACATAGGAGAGTCTCTCCCTCGCTATCTTCCGAACTCGCGTCAGGGTTTCATCCGGGGTGATCTCAGCCGATAATTTGTAGTCCGGATGAAAAGCGGAGAAATGAACCGGTATCTCCGGTGACAGGTCTGATACGAATTGCACCAGGTGGCCGATCTCTTCATCACTGTCATTTTGCCCCGGGATGACAAGATTGGTTATCTCCATGTGCACCTCCGATCCGGATAACAGCTCAATATTTTCAAGCACCGGCTCCAGTTTCCCTTTGCAAATCTTCTTATAGAATTCCGGACGAACGCTCTTCAGATCGATATTGACGGCATCAATCAGTTCAATCAATTCCAACAGCGGCTCCCGGTTGACATAACCATTGGAGACGAGAACTGTTTTAAGCCCCCTCTGCTTTAGCAAGGGAGCCACATCGCGGACATATTCAAACCAGATCATCGGCTCCGTATAAGTAAAAGCGACCCCAATTGATCCCTGCTCCCCGGCCATTTCCACCAACTGTTCAGGAGAGACGAACGTAGTTGGTTGTTTTCTCTGTGATATTTGCCAGTTCTGGCAATTGAGGCATCCAAAATTACAGCCGGTGGTTCCGGTGGAGAGAATCTTTGCCCCCGGATAGAAATGAAAAAGCGGTTTTTTCTCAATCGGATCGATCCCACAGCTGACCAACTCGCCATAGTTTTCGGTCACCAGCTCTCCGCTATGATTAAGACGGGAATCACAAATCCCGCGCTGTCCTTCGCTCAAGCGACAATTGGCCGGGCAAAGGAGACAGACGACCTCGCTCTCCTTACCATCGGATACTTTCTCAAAATATGCGGCTCGCCTTCGCAAGTGAGGTTCCTATTCTCAAGGAGAAGTTAGTTTTCCGGTCGGACAATCCGTTCGGCTGCGGCGGCCAGATCATCCACCACCAACCGGTCAATTAGCTCTGGTGGCAGCCGTTTCATCTGGTCCAGTCCATGTCCGGTCCGAACCAACAGCGGTCTTCCGCCCATGGCCAGGGCCAGATTGCAATCATCCATCTTGTCGCCAATCACATATGAGCTTCTCAAGTCCAGCCGAAGTTGTCGGGCAGCCGTCTCCACCATCCCGACCGAAGGCTTCCGGCAGTCACAGCGCCTGGCATACTCAGGCTGATTGCCATCCGGATAGTGCGGGCAAAAGTATAAACCATCAACACTCACTCCCGCCTGCTGCAGGATTTCAAGCAGCCTCGCATTGACTCTTTCGGCCTGACTGACATCAAAATATCCTCGGGCCACGCCGGACTGATTGGAGACAATGACTATTTTGCAGCCTGCGGCACTCAGCTTCTTTAGTCCTTCAACCGAGCCCGGCAAAACTTCCACCTGCTCCGGATCAGACAGGAAATGCTTCTCGGCGATAATAGTCCCGTCCCGGTCGACAAATACAGCCGGTCGCAAATCGCCAGCCGTTTCCAGGGTCTGATCAATGGCGGCCAGAACATCAGGCGGCAGAATCCGGGTAAAACAGAACTGTTCCTCACGATAGCAGCCGGAAGAACCGTGGAGCGAACAGGGACGGCACTCCTCATCGGTCTCCACCATCCGATCAAACAGTCCTCGCGGAGCAAAGCCGAGTGATGAGTGGGTCGGACCAAACAGAACCACCGCCGGCGTTCCCAGCCCGGAGGAGAGATGAGCAACCCCGGAATCATTTGATATTGTAATGCTGGCTTGGGAAATCATGGTGGCCAACTCCGCCAGCGGCCGTCCGATCATCTGTTTTCCCGGCAGGCTGGACTTCACCGGGGCGAGAATATGCTCTTCGTCATCGGCCAGCACCCAGACGATCTCAACATTTCCTGTCTGATCAAGCAGATGAGCGAGTTCGGCGAACTTTGCTATCGGCCAACGTTTTGGGCCGTGGGCTGCGCCCGGGGCAACCAGAACCCGCACCGTATCCGAATCCTCTTCTGTCCAAACGGTCTCAATCTTCGCTCTCGAGGGGGATAACTGCGGACGAATGCACGGAGTTATCATCCCGGCTTCAGATAACGCCGAATTGTAAGCATCAATCGTATGCGCTACCGCGAGAGCGCTCCCGCCCTCTCTTACAACCGCCTCCCGCTCCCGCCTTCGCTTGGGATACAGGAGCTTCTGCGAAGCTGTGATCAGTTTGCCCACTAAGCGGCTCCTGAAATTACCGTGCAGATCGATCAGAAGATCAATCCGCTTCCTTTCCAGTGCGGCAACTATTCCGGCAAGCTCTCTTATCGAAGCAACATCAGGGATAGTGATGACTTCATCCACGCCGTGCATCATTTCCACCACGGGCGCAAACCGCTCTTTGGTAAGAAACAGTATTCGGCTTCCGGGGTAGTTGATCCGCAGGTTGACGACGGCAGCCGAAGTCAGCGCAACATCGCCCAGTGAGCTAAACCTGATGAGTAAAATATTCTGGCGCATCTATCGAAAAAGATATAGCCCCAGCAGCCCGATAGCAAAGCAGTAATATGCAAAATACTGAATTTTACCCCGTCGTATCGTCGCCAGGACCAGGTAAACCGCCGCCAGTGACGCCATAAACGAAAAAACGGCGCCGCACAGATATTGCCCTATAAAACCGGACTCTATCTTCAGCAATTCCGTAAACTCCAGTAGGACCGCCCCTCCCACCGCCGGAATGGCCAGCAAAAACGAGAACTCGGCTGCTTCGGTCGGCTTCACGCCCAGAAGCATACCGGCCGCGATAGTCGAACCGGACCTCGATATTCCGGGAAGAATGGCAACCGCCTGCCCTATCCCGATCAAAAATGATCGACCCGCGGTCAGGGGGCGCTTAACCTTTGGAGCAAACCGGGTGGACAATAGAATCAGCCCGGTGACCAGAAGCATTACAGCAGCTATTTTTGGCGAAGAAAAAATCGACTCAAAAAAATCTTTCAAGAAAACACCGGCCAGTCCGGCCGGAATAGTACCCAGAACCAGAAAGCCCAACATGGGGCGATACTGCACGAAGTCAGGATCATAGATAGAGCGCAATAACTGGAATATCCGCACGCGAAAGTACACGAGAACGGCCAGCAGTGAGCCAAGATGAACAATGACTTCGAAAGTCACGCCCTGCTGCTTGACTCCCATCAGCCACTGAGCCAAAACCAGGTGCCCGGACGAAGAGACCGGTAGAAATTCAGTCAGCCCCTGAAGAAGACCGAGTACTATAGAATCCAGATATGACATCAACTTCCTTCTGTTATATCCGGACCGTAATGGAAGAGAGGGACACGGTCATTCTTAGAATATATCAAATTCCGCGCCCAGGAAAATAGCATCATTGCCGTCAAACTGAAATTCACCATACAGATTGACTGTCTTGGTCACTTCCCAGGCGACACCGAGATTCAAGCCAAATTCAAGATTGGTATCCGATGTTGAACCCAACGGTGCGGGCAAATCAAAACTGACACGCTCTATCCTCGCCCCAAACCGACCATACGGAGTGAGCAATTTCCCATTGTCCAAAACAAACGGGTAAGAGCCCAGCAGATTGGCGCCAATCAGAAGCGCTGACCCATGCTCAAGATCATAGTATTCAAACATGCCGCCGGCCCCCATTTCAAATGAAGAACGGGTGACTTCGTCCATGACCATGAACTGATACATGAAATCTGCGCCTACAGCGATTCTTGTGCTGGAGCCCTGACCATCCGGATCAACCAGGGCCAGTTTTATACTCCCATCGGTGAATCGGGACAAACCATAATTTATCCGCCCCAGCAAAACGTTCCGATCATCGCCAATACCAACCCCAACCAGAGCGTTCCCGTTACCCATTCCCAGGGAGTGAGCCGTTCCAAACGTTCCAAACGCGCTGCCGACTGCCCCATCAGCAAAGACAGAGGAACAGCACAGTATGATGGCCAGTGCGGCTGCCAATACTAACTTTTTCATTTTATCAGACCTTTCAAGTTATGACCTATAAACTATTCTCTTTTAACAGTAGAACCGATTAAACGTCAACCAAAAACGGCTCGCGCCCGGATTAAAAAGTTGACACGCTATCTCCGTCCGGTTTCCTTATTTTCAAAGTCGGCACTCTTGCCGGGGCAATCCTGCTTCGTGTAAACCGACCGGTCGAACAGACAATATGTCTTATACATAACTTGCCAACGAGGAGTCTATGGAAAAACTGAGAGAAACCTGGGGATCAAATATAGGGTTCATTCTGGCCGCGACCGGATCGGCCATCGGCCTGGGGAATATCTGGAAGTTCCCATACATAACCGGTGACTATGGTGGCGGCGCATTTGTGCTTGTCTACCTGGCCTGCGTGCTGATGATCGGACTCCCTCTTATGGTCGCCGAGTTAATCATTGGACGCCGAGCCCAGAAAAACCCGGTCAAGGCTTTTGAAAAAAACCATCGGGCCAAATCCCCCTGGCAGCTCACTGGCTGGCTCGGAATGGCCAGCGGCTTTATTATCCTCTCATTCTACTCGGTCATCGCTGGCTGGGCTATGGCCTATATATTCAAATCCATCCGAGGATTCGCGGGCACATCGGAGCAAATCCAACAACAGTTTGTCGACCTGGTTCTCAGTCCTTCCGGCTCCATTATGTGGCACACTATCTTTATGGTCCTCGTGATCGGTATTGTAGCTGGCGGGATCAAGGGCGGGATAGAACGCTGGTCCAAAATACTCATGCCGGCCCTGTTCATGCTCCTGCTGGGGCTGATGTTGCATGGGCTCTTTAATACCACCGGCGGTATCGCCGCTCTGAATTTCCTCTTTGCACCCGACTTCTCCCGCCTGACTGCCGAAGCTGTCCTGTCTGCTCTCGGACACGCCTTCTTCACCCTCTCACTCGGGATGGGGGCCATGATTACTTACGGCAGCTATATGAAAAAGGGGAGCGGTATTGTCAAAGATGCTATTATAATCTCTTTCCTGGATACTTTCATTGCCCTCATGGCTGGGGTGGCTATTTTCTCCCTGGTCTTCCACTATGGCATGGAGCCGGGTCAATCCGTCGGGCTGATCTTTAAGACTCTCCCGGTACTTTTTGCCGACACCGGTCCCTGGGTTTCGGTACCGTTCTTTATTCTGCTCACTTTTGCCGCCCTCACTTCCGGGATCAGCCTCCTCGAAGTTGTCGTGGTCTATTTCATTGATGAAAAAGGCTGGTCGAGAGTCAAAATCACCCTGCTCGCCGGCGGGCTTGTCTATATTTTTGGCCTGCTCTCGGCGATAGCCACCCTGACCATTCCTTTCCGCGGATCGGATCAGACCTTCCTCGATGTTTTCGACTTCATGACAACCAACTATATGCTTCCGCTGGGCGGTCTTTTCACCTGCCTGTTTATCGGATGGGTCATGAAAGAGGATGATATGGCCGAAGAATTCGGAAGTCGCGGCATGCTGCTGAAACTACTGCGGCTGGCCCTGCGCTACCTGACCCCAATTGGTATCGCAATGGTTCTGCTTCACGGGCTGGAATTGCTGCCGTTTATGGATTACTGATACAGGATTCATGAAGTCAAGAAAGCCGACGATCTCATCGGAGTCATCGGCTTTTTTAGTGTTCGTCCGTACTGAGGTATTTCCTGGCCTCTTTTTTCATCCGCTCCAGTTTGAACCCGGTAAGATCTGCCCGTTCAAGAAATTCCATAAACCCGCGTTCAAGACCGGAGCCAGCCTCTTTGCCCAGCAGGGGGAGCTCGGATTTTTCGCTTTTCTTTTTCTCAAACCTCACGTTGAGCGAAAATGAACTCCGCTTCAGATCGTTCAGCACCGAAGTCGGCATTGTCTTCAGCGTTTCTTCAGAGACATTTTTGACACTTACCCGCACAATCTTATCCTTGCTGTCCAACTGGCCGAGTTTTTCTTCTATCTCTCGGACAATCTCATCCCCTCTCTTTCCTGAACCGTTGATGGTCTGAATATCAACCATCTCCCTGGTCGTCACCGGATGAAACTTAACGTTGTATGGATCAAGGTCAATCTCAAGAAACCCTTTGGCAACTTCTCGCTCCGACTGTGACAGCCGCTCGGTCGAACCTGAGTACCACGCCCTCTCCCCCACCTGGCAATAGTTGTGAAAGTGCCCCAAAGCGGTATAGTCAAAACCGCTCAGTCTGTCCAGGGGCAGTTCCTGTTCCCCCAGATCGGCCATCGAGAATTCCGGCATACCAGCGGCCACCCCGTGCAGAATCAGAACATTGTGGGCCGCCTCCCTGGTCGGAACGCACTTGGCCAGCTCCTCGTGCAAAACCGTGGTGGTCAAACAATGGGGCAGCGCAAAAAACTCAGTCTCTCCAAATCGAAACCGCTCCAGCGCTCCGCTGGCCGCAATACGCAAATTCTTGATGTTCTGGTACACTTCCAGGGCCGCCCCTTCAAAGAGACGGCGGGGAGCGTCGTGATTACCGGCTATTATAATGGTCGGGATGGAATTCAACTGCGCCAATCGGTGAAGCTGTTCACCGGCGATAGCCAGAATCCGATTACTTGGACGAACCTTGTCAAAGATATCTCCGGCATGAATACAGACATCCGGCTTGATCTGGATGATCCGATCAATAGCTTCCACAAAACCGTTGACGATATCTTCCTGACGCAGAGTGAGCCCGCTCTCTCCCCGCCTGGGGTGATTCTCTCCCGATCCAAGATGGGTATCGGCCAAATGACAGATTTTCATGTAGGGGAATATACACTGTCCGGGAGCAAAAAGGAATCAGCAATCAATCACAAATTGACCCTAACTCATAGGGAAGTGATGCAATGAAGGCGGCTTAGTAAATTTCGTAGCGGGAAATTCTATCCCGCAGCGTATTCCGTGAAATGCCCAGCGTCTCGGAAGTCTTCACTTGATTGCCATTGAAATGCTTCAGGCAGGAAGAGATTATCGCCCGCTCAAACGAGGATTCCAGCATGTGGAAAATCTGCCCGGAATAGGCGCTAATCAGCTGCGGCATGATTGGCTCAATCAGTTTTGAAAATGTCTCAGTATAGTTTTCTTCGAGATCGTTGACCTCAGTTTCCGGCTCCCCTTTGTCATCGGAGAAGGCCGGGAAATCATCCAGTTCCAGTTTTTCACTCTTGGACATGACCATCGCCGTCTGAATATTGTTTTCCAACTCACGAACATTCCCCGGCCAGTTAAACCGGGTGAGTGCCTGCATGGCGCTCTTGGAGACCTGACGGGCAGGCTGCCCTAACTCCACCGACAGCTTCTTCAGAAAATGATCCACCAGCAGCGGTATATCGGTTCGCCTGTCTCTCAGCGGCGGGATATAGATTGAGAAGACTTTGAGGCGATAGAAGAGGTCGACTCGGAACGCCCCCTCTTTCATAAGCTGAACCAGCGACTTGTTGGTCGCGGCTATGATTCTTACATCAGTCTCAATTGTTTCGTTGCCACCGACCCGTTCAAATTTTTTCTCCTGAAGTACGCGCAAAAGTTTTGACTGGGTGAGCATTGACATATCGCCAATCTCATCGAGAAACAGCGTCCCGCCATTCGTCTGCTCAAACTTCCCTAATCGCTTGTAATAAGCGCCGGTGAAAGCCCCTTTTTCGTGCCCGAACAATTCCGACTCCAACAGCGTTTCATGGAGCGCGGCGCAATTGACCGACAGGAATGAGTTTGAATGTCTTTTTGAATTCCGATGGATAGCTCTGGCTACCAGCTCTTTTCCCGTACCGGACTCACCAAAGATCAGAACCGCGGCATCAGTCTTGGCTACCTGCCCGATCAGCTTGGCAATCTCGACGATCTCGGGCGACTTCCCCACAATTTCATCAACACTGTTTTCAATGGTTATCGCCTTGGGGGCCACAAACGGATTTGCGCTTCCGGCCGACTGATCGCAGGCCTTGTTGACCGAGTCGATCAACTTCTCAATATCAAACGGCTTGGTCAGATACTCGAAAGCGCCCTCGCGCATTGCTTCCATCGCATTCTCGGTGGAGACAAATCCGGAAATGACAATAACCGGCAGAGTTTTCTTTTTCTCTTTGAGTCCCCGGAGAACATCCAGTCCGGACATGGTCGGGAGATTTACATCAAGCAAAACCAAATCGATGTCATTATGGGAATCTACGAACTCTGTCACCTCTGATCCATCTTCGAGAAATCTAAAACGGAAACGATCAGTGTCGAACAGATTTGCCAGCGATTGTGAGAGTTCTTTGTCGTCGTCTACAAGAAGTATGTTTTTCATCGTCCCTTTTTACCTTCCGGATATATCAATCTTATCGGAAGATGCTCCCTTTTGTATAGCCATTTTCTGCTGATATAAGCGGAAAGAGAACAAAAAGTGAAAACCGGTAAAGAGCGTCCGGACCGCCTGGCCGGACCATCAAGTCAAACCGTACTTGATGGATGCATCCGTCAAAAGCTGTCGTAGCAAAAGCTTTCAATTCAGATGGGAAATAAACGGGAGCCTATTTCAAAGTGAAACAGATAGATTCGAAAAAGAGATTGGATATGCAGGTGGATTCGTAAATCTTGCCGAAAGTCTACAGCGACAATTGTTCGATCTTAGATTTCTTCATCGGAGAGAAATTTGACCGTACTCCCCATCCAGAGGAAATTGGCTACCATCTCCATCGCCAACCCGGCCAAAAGCACCCAGAAGACCATCTCCGGTCGGAATCTCTCTACTATAACCGAAGGTCGACTGGTGACAAAACTGACCAGGATAGGGCCGGACAGGATCAATCCCGACATAAAGAGAGTATTGATTGGATTCTCCAGAAATAGTCTGAATGATCTGGAAACAGCCCGAAGAAAACCAATTCCCTGGACTATCTGAATCGGTATTACAAACAGAAACAGGGCGGTAATAACAACAAACAGACTTGGAAGCAGCAGAAATTCAAATAGAAGTTCCCGGCGCGGATGACCCATAATCTGGTTTTGAAGCAGATCCGGAAGCAGGGTAGCTGCGATCACAATCAGTCCGTTTATGACCAGCCAGCCAAGACTTAGATTAAGCCACAGTTTGGCCGAGACTTTAGGCCTATTCTCAGGAAGCCTCTCCTCTCCCACAAAATAGAGGGCGAACTGTCGGGCCACCAGCCCCAGAACCAGCCCCTCCAACAGCAGGCCAACATAGAACTTCGCCCAACCGGAAAAATAAGGGAGCAACCTGAATTGGCCGGGATAATGGGTGAAGCCGATAGCCGCCTGATCCCCGAAAAGCGAAATCCACCACCGGACGGGCGCATAGAATAGCGGCGAAGTAAAATCATAGAAGGCATAGAGCAGAAATGCCTGGACAACAAAATAGCCAGCCAGCAGTGCCCAGATTCGTCCCGAGAAGAGCCGGGCAAGACTGTCGACAAACAGACCGATAAACCGATTTACTGAGGCAAGAGCACTCATAGTCTGGCTGCCTATGGTGCCTGTGGCGAGGGAGTCGCCAACGTCTGCACCATCACCACCTGTGAACCGACTTTGAATCCAAACTGGTCATAAACATAGATAACATAATAGTACTCTGTAGCCGCAGCCAATCCCTCTTCAGTATACGAGACTGTCTGCCGGTCCAACTCGGCCGCAACAAAGGTCGAATTTTCATCCGCGTTAGCTGTTGCCGATCTGTAGATGCGGTACGCAATAAAGTCAGAGCTGGTTGACTCTGTCCAGTGCAGATAAACCGAACTGTCCGAGATCGCAACCGCGGCCAGAGTAACCGGATCGGGGACAGCATAAACAGTCAACCTTTCATCGGCTGCCTTGGTCAACCTATTCCCTGCCTGATCGGTAAAAGTTCCGCGGACAACCTCATTGTTCAGCGAAAATCCGGGAGGAACAACAAAGAAAGCGGTATAGATGCCGTTAAGCGGGGCGGCATCCCCATGAGTCCCGTCATCAAACAACTCCATATTGGTAATCGACCCAAAGGAGACACTCGCAAACCCACCCGGGTCCATTGAGAAAAGCGAAAACAGAACCGTATCGCCAGTCTGGATACTGGCCACACCGGAGGAAAAAACCACCTGGTCAATACTAATATCAGTATCAACGCTGATACTATCGGAAGCAATCTGGTCGGAAACAGAGCCGTCGGTAAACTGCAGGTCGAGATAGAGATGTTTGACCCCGTCTCCCGGAGAAAACTCAAATCTGGTATCCTCCTCAAAAGACTCGTATTGCACACCGTCAAAAAGGCTGTCCTCGGACAACCGCATATGCGTTGCCGACAAGGGGGTGCTTATGTGGACATCTACAATACTGTCGTTAACATATTCCGCCCCATTTTCAATTGAGAGAGAGAAGTAGGTCGGGCGGGCCGAGATCGCCGAGGAACGCAAGCCTTCCAATCCGCTTTCAAAAAGTGCCGCTACCTGAATGAAATAAAGCTTGTTAGCAATCAGATCAGGTATCCTGATCTCTCTGGCCGAAGTCTCAAATGTCTCCAGAGGAATCGCCGTTCCCGTTTCGCCGACCAGGCTGGAATCAAACAGAAAGAGCCGGAATCCACTCACATTCGCGGCCTCAGAAATATCCCAACTGATTTTCAGCGAATTATTCCCCAAAGCTACCCGCACATTGGAGGGGACAACAGTTGATTCTGGCAACGTACGGACCGGATCGCTGGATTCCAAATGACGGCTGCATCCTGTCACCACCGCAACCATAACCAGGAGCGCTAAAAAGCACTTTAGTTTTGAGATGTAACACATATTAAAAATTCCTGCTTAGTCTTATTGCCGGAGAGCCATCAATCGTACCCGGATTCAACGCTAACCCTTTAACCGAGAAAGTTGTCCGGTCCGGTACGGAGAAAAAGAGTGCATCCAACAGGTTGATCGACCATACCGCAATCACCGAGCCGATTGCCACCCGTCGAACGTTTTCCGCATCGTAGGCATCATTCTGAGCCTCGTCCAGTTTCGGCTTTAGAGCCCTGAGTTCACTCAGGGTGCCGTTGCTGGCCAAGGAATCATATTCAGCCAGTTTCAACTCATAATCTTCAAACTTATCATCAAAATCGGCATCCGACAGAAAATAACCGGCCACAGAGACTACCGCAAGAGTGGTGTACAGAGCTCCTCGTTTCTTCTTCTCAAAGTACCGTTGTCCCCAGCCGGGAATCAGAATAGACCTGACCGCCGCTTTGAACCTCGTCTTGGGCGCCAGGCTGATATCAACCTTCAGCGGCTGCGAAGGATTCACCAGCAGTCGGCTCGAGTAACTTTCATAGCCGTATTTTTTTACTTCGAGCCGGTAATCCCCTATCAGCAGATGTTCAAAATGGACTGGCGTAACTCCGGCCACCTTGACATCTCCGGTAATATGAACTGAGGCCCCGTCCGGGGTGGAAGTAACCTGTACATCCCCTCTCATGGAACTCTGGGCCGAAAGCGAGGAACAGGCAAATATCAGAATTGAAACAACAGTATTCCTGAATACAACAGTCATAAACTACACTTTTCCCTGTGCGTACTATTTGTCTGATTTATCGGAATAATAAAGGCAAATTAAACGCAAGACAAGACATAAAAAAAGGCCACTCTTAAGCGGCCTTTCACTTTTCATCAAGGTACAGACACTCAGTTCTTAGCAGGCTCCCCTGCCGGTAATTACAACCACTACCGTACGGAGAAGAATTTTTATGTCCTGCCAGAGCGACCAATTGTCGATATATTCCACGTCGTAACCGACCTTGACGGCTACCGAGGAGATCGAAGAATCATAGCCGCTGGAAACCTGGGCCAACCCGGTCAGACCGGGCTTTACCTCTAAGCGGCGTTCGTAATTATCAACTTTTTCAACCAAATCGGCCACAAAAGCCGGGCGCTCCGGGCGAGGTCCCACCAGTGACATATCCCCTTTCAGGATATTGATAAACTGAGGTATTTCGTCCAGGCGAGTCTTGCGCATAAACCGACCCAGCTTGGTTATTCTCGGGTCATTCTTGGTCGCCCAAACCGGTCCCGAAGCTTTCTCCGCCCCGTCAACCATCGTCCGAAATTTGATCAGATTAAACGGCTTCCCGAGACAATCGGTCCGACGGCGATCCCGGCTGCGGCGATCCGTAACATCAGTCTTCTGGTAGAAACGACGGTCGCTCTTGCGACTGTTCCGGCCAACTCTTGTCTGGGAGTAAAAGACCGGACCACGGGAGTCCAATTTGATGATTATGGGCAGGACCAGCCAAATAGGAAGGGTTAGCAGAAGGCCTGTCACAGCTCCCAAAATGTCAACACTCCGTTTGATTCCCCGGTTTACCATGACGGCTAATCCACCTGACTTAGTCAAAAATGCGGGTACTGCAAATGCGAATACCAATGACAGCGCCAAAAATAGGAGCCCCTTGGCATATTCGCAATAGAAATAATTCAGATACTCACGGTAATCCATTGAAACCGAAGCGCCACCGGTAGAAACCGGGCTGGCAACTTCAGAAGCAATTCCGTACTGAAAAGGAGTTCGAGCCGTGGTGGCTACAGCGTCATTCGCAATATCTACATTCGGATTGTTTAAACTACTATTTTCCATCTCAACCATATTTAAAAGTAAACCTACTACGTTCAGGCTACCCTTGAGCAAAAGCCCTGCCAATTCAGAAATATGGAGCGAATCCAATAACACAATTTTGCGATAAATGAAGATGTTGTCTTACAACAACTTAATGGCACTAAAAAAGGCGCTTCCCGGTTTTGGGAGCGCCTTCTAATTGGCCATCAAAAGATGGTCCAGAAGTTGTTATCGCCAAATCATATAGTCTGCAAATAGTTGCGCACTTGAGGATATAACGAGCACAATAAAGGTCTTAGTTTGTCTCGAATATCTCGGCATTAATCAAGTGTACCGAAGGCAAATGCAAGCGAGAACCGGTGCAATTCATCAGCCGCGTACCGTTCTTTCAGCGTGAACGCGTAATCGAACTCTATCTGGTTCAGGCGCATCCCCGCTCCAAAAGTCAGACCGGTACTAAACGGACGGTCCCCATCCTCCGGGTAGAAATTGTACCCGGCTCTAACAAAATACTGCTGATTGCGATTGTACTCAACTCCCTGCCGTACCACCGTGCCTCCGTTGAAAACTTTCTCGAAGTCCATCGAAGATCGCACGCTGTTTGATAGCAGAAACATAGAACCGCCCAGGCGCATCGTCATGGGCAAATCCTCTTCAATCGGGTCGAAGTTCATCTTGCCGCCAATATTGGCCAGTACTCCCGCCAGAGAATACCGTCCGGCGTCATAATGAATCCCCATATCAAAAGCTATGGTGGAAGCGCTGATATCATCCAGCTTCTGATTGACCAGCTTCCCGGTGAATCCAAGCGAGATCTCATCATTCGCCTCATATCCTACCGAGACGGAAGCAGCCAGATCATAGGCGGTCAGGTCACCGGTAGAGTTACCCAGAGCGTCAAAACCCTCAATCCGACCGTAGTCAAGAAAGGTAACAGAAACCGCCGAAGTCAGTTCTTCGTTGAGTCGATAGGCCACCGCTCCGTGGTCCACTGTAACATCCTGGTACCAGGCATAATGCCCAAGCAGAACCTCTCCGGCTTCCACTGAGCCCAAGCGAGCTGGATTCCAAAATGCTGCCGAAGCCCCCTCGGCCACTGCTGTAAAAGCTCCCCCCATCCCGGCTGACCGGGCGCCAAGACCAATCTGTAGAAAATCAGCCGCTGTTTGCCCACCGGCAGAGGCCGCCAGGATATCGCCGGTCCCGGAGAGAATCAACACAAATAGCGCCAGAACCAGTGTCAAGACCCGGCCCATAGATGTAATACGTATCATTCGTTACTCTCCTGTAATCTGTTCCAGTTTGGAATACTATAATTGCAAGGAGAGTGCCGTAAGGAGGCGGCAGTTGAGAAAACGAGGCAACCATGCAACATGGTCTCGGCAGAAGCACATAAGTCACAGCAAGGCAACGGCTTCATTAAGCGCAATGGAACCTCACCGGACCTGATTGGCGATCAATTTCAAGGGGGAAGACTCTAACAATCCAGAGGAAAAACACCATTTGTTGAACAATCCCTGTTCTTTCTTAAGTACCTTTTTCTCTTAACGGTATGTATATCAGGTGATTATGATGACGGTTAAAATAAGTACAACAACTGACCTGATTTCAATCGACCTCGTCTCAAAAACAGAGTGCGCTGGTCGAATTGTGACCGATTTATTATTGCCCATATTTAACTTTTGCCTAAAGCGTTGTCAACAAAAAGCGTATAAAACAAGGAAAGTTTTTCTTAAGAGGAACAATTTACTCAACTCTCATGAATACTATTGGATTATTATGACCTCCAATCGCAAAAATAGTGGCGCTCCCCCATCGTTTCTGGTTACTGTCCTATTATGCAGAATTCACTGAGACGACAAGATCGCGCCATGGAGGAGTCCGCTCCTCCTCCCGCCCTACTGCAAAGCGGCAATTCACCCATCTCGTTTTTGACCTACAAAGGCGGGCTGGAGAGATTTGGGTCTTTGGAATCCGGCTATCTCTTATTTGCTAATATCGCGGGCAGCCTCTTTGTTCTCGGTGACCCAACCGCCGAACCGGCCAGATCAAAATCTCTCCTGCAGGAGTTCTGCCAGCTGCATCCAAGAGCTGTCTTTGTTCAGATCAGTGCCGCTTCTGCTTCGACCCTGAAACAGATCGGGTGGCATGTCTCTCCATTCGGCCTTGAAACCTCTCTCTCCCTCCCTTACAAAATCTTCGGCAGAAGAGGAAAGGATATTCGGCATCTCTGTAACCGGGCCACCGCCGCCGGTGTAAGAGTCAAAGAAATCCTGCCGAACAACTACCGGGAGTCAATAGAAAAACTGCTGCCACAATCTCAAAAGGGGCGGCCTTCCGGAAGGCACGGCTTTTCCTTTCTGACGCACTCGGAGTTCGACTTCAACGACCGCAGAATCAAATGGTTCGCGGGATTCATCGGGAGAGAGCTGCTCGGACTGTCAATCTTCTACCCGATCTACAACCAGTCAGAGATTGTCGGTTATGCCGAAATCCTCCCGGTCAGATCGAGTCACGCTCCCAAGGGATGTCGAGTTAAAATCCTGGTCCAGTCGATGACCTGTTTGGCTGGCGAAGGAGCAAGGGAGTTGAATCTTGGCCTCTCCCCGTTTGCCACACCAGTTGACAAACAGGCGCGCACAAACGGAAGTGCAAACGGTACCGAGAAGATGTTCCGGATGATCTTCCGATACGGAAATTCCTTTTTCAACTTCAAGGGGTTGGCCTTCCACAAGTCGAGATTTAGAGGAAGGGAGAGAACCGTATATTACGCCACCAAAAGTCGCCTGCCGGTGATTGAGCTGGCTAGATTGTATGTCGCCACGACCGGCTCCATCTTACCGCTTTCTCTCAGACAAAAGAGGTGAGCAAAGAGCCTGTCTAAAATCAGGGAAGCCGTTGCTTCATCTGTCCGAAACGGCTTTCACCGAGAGTAAGTCCCGAGGGCAACGGTGAAACAGCCTGAATCCCCTTCTGCGCGTTGGAAATCCGTTCCTGAGTATCGGGATGACTGGAAGCGAGTTTCTCAAATACATTTGAGGCAGACCCGCCCTTCTCAGCCAGAATGTCAAACATAGTTACCATCGCGTTCGGATCATATCCCGCTTTTATCATATAGTGCATACCGAATTCATCCGCCTCCCGTTCGTTGTTGCGGGAGTAATTCGGGAAGAGAAGCAGCCCCATCCCGACGTTGACGGCGGTCGCCAGCACCGCACCGGACTCAGAATCGCCGGCAATCAGTTCGAGTGCTGCCGCCACGCCGAGCGCTGTTTGAAGTCGCCGGATTCCATGCCGTCCCACAACGTGGGATATCTCATGAGCCACCACCGCAGCCAGTTCAGCTTCATTATGCATCTCTTTAATCAGCCCGGTATAAAAATAGATATAACCGCCCGGGGCGGCAAAAGCGTTAAGCTGGTCAGACTCGATAACGGTAAAATGATACTCTATATCCTGCCGATCACAGACCGCTACAATCTTCTGTCCGATTTCGTTCAGGTACATTTGCCATTCCGAATCGGCAAGTTCCTTTTCGGTCTGCGCTACCTGCTCAGCCATCCCGGCCCCAATGGCTACTTCCTGGCTGGTTGGGATTATTATTAAAGACTGTTTCCCACCCGGTCCGGTGGTGGCACAGGAGAACAGGCCCAGACAGAGTAGAAAGACTATTCCCGTGTTTAGAGCGCGCTTAAGGTGTGACATCCTATTCCTCTTTACTCGGACGTTTTCTGGTCATCCGGGGGATTGACCGGTTCTGTGTAGCGTTTGGACTTTTCGGCCAGATCGCTCACCACCGGCAGGCGGTAGTTACGCCCCTGTAGCGCAAAGTAGATTCCGGCGCATGACAATCCGAGAGCAATCAGCAACAGCCCCTTGAAGACCAGACCACTGACCCCATCGATCAGAAAAATCACCGCGATCAACTCAATCAGAAACAGGATCATCCCCTGGCGGGCATGAAAGTGAGCTTCCTTATTGTCGCGCATATTCAGCAACGGGATAAAACAGAGAACCGGAATGTATGACATGATAGCGGCCATCCGTCCCTCTTCGGTTGTGAAACCACCCTCGCTGGAGAACTCCCGGTCAGAAGAAAACCCGCTTTCCGTTCCCCTCTTCGATGAATTCAGATCGCCGCTACCCGGATTGAGTTCAGGCACCGACCTGACTTCCCTGTCCTTTGGTTCGTCTCTAAAGAAAGAATCCGTCATATTACCTCCAAAGCTGCCCGCCCGGGCTCTTGCCAAATTATACCGGCCAGAACATCTCCTTGTCTTTTTGCGGAATCTCAAACCGGATAGTACTGTTCAACGGGGCAGATTCTAACTTACTCTCACCATCATACAGCACCACACCAAATTCCAACTGTCCTGATCCTTCCGGAAGGATCAGGGCCCGCTCAATCGATAACTCCAGCACATCCTGATAGGCGTACCGTACGCCGTTGTCACTTTTCGGACTCCCCTTCACCAGGACGAGGTCCAACTGGTGTTCAACCGGTTTGAAGAAACTTATCATTACTTTTGGCTTCTCAATTAAGTCTATCTGTTTTCTATCAAGGAAGTCAAGGCGAATATACAGTCTTTCCTGGTCATAGGCATAGTAGAGGCGAGAAATGTATCGCTCAACCCGGTGCATGGCATCGCCCGCCTTGGAACAATCAAACAGACCGGCTCCGGCCCACTCATAATAGTGAGTGACACGACCGTCAAGTTGGGGTGTAATCAGCGCGTCCGGAGTCAGGGACTCATAGACCAAGCCGCTCTGGTAGATTGGGTTCAACAATTCAAACGGGATCTCAAGTCCCAGAAATTCATAGACCGCAATCAAATGCCGTCTGAAAGCGGTATCAAATTGTTCGTTGTTCATCCCCCGGTGTTCGTCCCCATACCACCAGCACCAGTCAGAGCCCTCGGCGATATAAATCTGGTTCCAGGCGCTCTTCAGCTTGTCCGCGTCATAAGCAGGATTCTCCGTCTCAAATTTCACCAGTTCCTCTCTCGCCTCTCCCAGCATATCCCAGGCAGCGTTGTCTTCGGAGTGGCCAATCCAAATGCGGAAATTATGGTTGATCCATGACCCGGCGAACAGCCGTGGCAGCGGCCGGGCCGGGAGCGATCCGGCAGCCTCTGAAAGTGAGATCATCTCAATCGAGTCATCGGTCACCAACCGGCGGTATAACTCGGAAAGGAAATCCCGGCCATCATTGGCGAAATACTCCCAGGCGTTCTCGCCATCGAGAATAATCGGCACCACCACCTCATCCAGGCGAGAAGACAATGCCTCCCGAATTCGATAGGCGTGCTGCAGGAAATCCTCGACCGCCTTGTCGGCATCCCACCCGGAATAGACAAAGCC
Source organism: bacterium (assembly GCA_029211095.1). GTDB lineage: Bacteria > Zixibacteria > MSB-5A5 > GN15 > FEB-12 > JARGFS01. The sequence goes on from JARGFS010000012.1 coordinate 37,073, forward strand.
AATCCGGTCGGAAAGCGAGTGGTCACGGAAAAAAACTTTGACTTTATCCTGAAAATTATACAAGGCAGGCAGCATCTGATCTTCGGGGGAAACGCCTGACTTCTTGAGCGAATAATAAAGCACTTCCTCGTCGGTGGCAATCCACTCAATCCCGGCATCGGCGATTATCCCAACCGCTTCTTCTGAAACAGACCCTTCCGAAGGCCACATGCCGCGAAGTTTCCGCCCGAACAACTCCTCATATTTATTAACCGATGACTCAACCTGGAACCGGGCATCTTCGGGGTGCCGGAACCTTTTCGAGGGAAGGTCCGCTCCCGGCATAGCCTCCAGGGCAATGTCGGTATCGCATAGCAACGGCAGAATCGGGTGGTAATATGGCGTAAAGGAGATATCAATTCTCTCCTGCTCCAGCAGATCACGATAAGTCGGGATTATCCGGCCCATCAGGTTTCGCTGCCACTGTATCAGAGAGACTTTGTCTTCTTCGGAGAAGTGCCTCCCTTTTTCCAGCAGCCCTTTGATCGGGGTCTCGGAGTGAAATGAAGGGTCCACCCAGCAGAGATTCGACCAGACCTGTAAGTCTCTAATCTCTTCCGAAGAAAACAGGGCGGGCACAATGCTCTCCCCCTGACCAGCTTTCACCTTATGAAACAGTTGATTGAACCGCTCATACGGATTGATCATAGTAGCGACGTTCGCCTCAAAGAAACTCTCAAGGATTTTGGTCTTCTGCTGATCATCCAACTGGTCAGCCGGAATCAGGGACAGTTCCATGTGCGGATCGGTCCCGCCTTCAATGTACAACTCGATCTGATCGAGAAGAGATGGGACGAGATTGAAAGTTGCCTTGACACCGGCCTGTTCGGCGGCCAGCAGGGGCATATCCAGATAGTCTTTAATGGCGTGGAGGCGTACCCAGGGCATAACCAGACGATCGGAATGAGGCTCCCGATAGTTCGGTTGATGCATATGCCAGAGGATGGCGAGCTTTAGACGATTCTGATTCTGCACACTACCTACCCCCGCCCCCGAAGTTGGGAGTTATTGAACTGTCTTTTCCGCAAAAAGACGAGCGGCCCTGTTATAAAGAGTTGTACCGTCGAATTCCTCACTCAACAGCGCAAGATACTCTTCGGCTTTCTCTTTATTTCCGGCCGCCAGGTCATTCCTCATCGCGCTGACGAGATAATCACCGGCCAATGGCCCTTTTTCAAATTCACGGTAGGCCATATCAAAATTGGAAGCAGCCTCGGCATACTGCCCCTGGTTTTCATAGCAGGCAGCAATTCCGGCTCTGGCCGCGGAGCGGAAGGTTAAGTCGTTTGGATACTTGCTAAGATAGAGTTCATAGTAACGCTGTGACTCGGCATAATTGCGGATAT
>JARGFS010000130.1 GCA_029211095.1 bacterium
AGCGAGCGCTGGAGGGAGGCTTGCACATACCAGTAATGTTTGGTCTGCACCGAGGATTCAACCCGGACCTGAAGGCCGCCGTAAGTCAGATCAAGCGGAAACTCAAGCAGGGACCGGATGGACCGGATGACCGTTTCGCCGTTGTTGTCGGTGTCAAAAAACGAAAGGTTCATTTCGTACTCGGTCGTCCCGAACCCGTAACCAAAAGTCGGCGTGATTGAGATCGAAGTCGAGTTTCCTGCTCCCATAGCCGAAGAGCAGCAGAGGCAGATCAGGCTGACAAGAAGAAGTTGTTTCATTATCAAAAGTCCCTTTCGTTTATCCCATAAACGGGGCGAAGATATGTTCGTTCCAATTTGACCTCAATGAGGGAAAAATAGTGCGCCAAAATCCTGAAAAAAGTGAGCGATTATCCCCGGCCAGAGCGACCCGGTACGAAGATACAACAATGAGAATAACAGGCCATAAATTGAGATGACAATAAACCCCGGAATTCCCTGGTATGCATGACAGGCGCCAAAAGCTACCGCCGAAACCAGGGTGGGGACAATCCAACTGCCGGTTCCCATCAATAGTTTCAAGCGGGTCATCAGGTAGCCCCGGAACGCGGCTTCTTCGCAAACTCCGGCCGTAATAGAAACAGCCACCCAGACTAATTTCCCGGTGATGTCAGTTGGAATCAGCATCCCAATCTCACCCGGCATGGGCATTCCAACCTGGGCCAGTACAAAGGCAACCCCGGATAGAGTCAGGTTGGCCCCGAGCAAAAAGGCGACAGCCCAGGCAAGGTCTATCCAGCGCGGCTTCTTAAAGCCGAGTCCGACCAGACCGGTATTCTCGCGAAAAGTGGAGACATAAAGGAGCATGAAGATAATCCACTGAACTACGATAGTGGAGATCAGCAGGACCATCAGGGTCCCCTGGTTGAGTGAATTCAGGATATTCCCCATATCATCGACCTGATACAGGGACATGGCCGGATAAAGGATCAAGAGGACGGAGAGTGAAATCCAGGTCAGGATGGAGCGACGGAACTGGCTGTTGTCCATTTCCGTATTAAGGCGGACAAGTCTCCGGCCGCCCAACGGAGGGGGCTGGTAGACTTCGATTCGCTCAAACTGATTCGATGTTTCCAACTGTTTTCATCCTCTGATAAGTGGCATTGGGCCGGTTTTATATCATATCGGCTCAAGTGAACCAAAGTGAGATAGCTTTACAGCCGCCATTTCCGGTTACGGCCCTATCTATACAATATCGGCTGATTTTGCAAACCTTTTATCCCGCAATGAAGTGACCAAGACGACCCGTTCCGTCCTCCGGGAACAGAAATCGAAGTGAACAGCGTGTAATAGACAACTCCTGCATTTTGCCTAACCTGGGGCCGAAAGGAGGACAGATGTCCCAACCAAGAATAATTTTCCAGGACTGGATTGTGCAGCTTGGGTATGATCCCGGACACCCGAGGGCCGATGCTCAGAGTGCGGAATCAGGAGAGTTTAAGACAAGCTCTCAACTGGCCGAGGAGATCGGCCGGGAGGTCAAAAAGGCTATGACCCGGCTGGCCGAGAATGAACGGGAATTCATAAGGCAGTATTACTACATGGGGAGAACTTACCAGCAGATAGCAGATGCCACCGGGCGGAAGCTGTACCGGTTGGAAGCACTGCACAACCGGGCGGTCAGAAAACTCAAAAAACAGCTGACCCCGTTTGTTAAAAAGAGGTTTGGGCCGCTTGATCAGTTTGAGCAGAAACAGAAGACGGAGCGGGAATCGGAGAACAACTGCCCCATCTGCAAGTCTGGCCAGAGGATAAAAGTCGACCGGATAATTGCTGGCCGGGACAAGAGTGAAACCTGGCGGCCGGTAATCCAAAAACTGAAAGCAGAATTCAACATATGCGTCAGTTCACCACAGCAACTGATCGGGCATGAGAAGTATCACTAAAAAGGAGGTTGAGATGGAATCCAATAAGTTAGAGAAAAAGACTCGCGGGAGGCATTGCCTCAGTATCTTTGTATCGAATGAGCTGAAGACAAGGTTGCAGGGTTTGGCCGAGAAGTATGATCGGACGACCGCCGACATGGTCCGGGCGGTTATTCGGATCGGTATCCCGATGATGGAAGGGTTGAGCGAAGCGGAAGAGATCATGGTCAGCGAGTACATTGCTTTGTTCCGCAAACTCCGGAAAGTCAAATCCTTGAAGGAGATTTAGGGGGGAGGGGTCACTTTCTTAGTCTTACACTTGACAGAACATTGACCTGTTCGTCTTATTATGAACAGAAGCAGGAGGGCGGATTTGAGCGGGTTATATCCTTGAGAGTTCTGATTTGTAATTGATATGTTTCCCGGCAGTGTCAAATGGCCTGAACCGGGACGACGGGCTATTGTAGAAGAAAAGGAGGTACAAATGGGACTTGGGCTGCTCGGGCAACTGACAGTGTACACACAATCGCAGGAGGAACTATGAATTATAAGAAGACCATATTGTTATTATTATCGTCGGTAATCTTGGTAGCAAACTGTTTTGCCGTGGAATTCACTATCAAAGAAGTTTTTGAAGTAGGTCCGATATCCGGCGGCATGACGGAGCCGATAAAATGGTCGCCCGATGGCAGCCAGTTTGCCTATTTTTATGAAGGGCACCTCTACCTGGCCGACACGATGGGGCATGCGGTACAGTCGGTTGCAGTGGAACTTCCGCCGAGCCGTTTTGAGTGGCTAAGCGACAAAGAGATAGTCGTTTCCCAGTGGGAACGGATTGGTCGTGCTCGGAGAATCTTTCGTCTCGACCGGATCGATATCAGCGACGGCTCTATTGAGAAGCTGGACGAATATACTCGCCAGAGTGCCTCCCCTACCCAAGAGAGGGGATATACGGGTCCTTTCAAGACCATGGAGGGGAATCTCTATTGTCGTGTTCTACGCAACTATACGGAATCAACTATTCACCTCTTGACCAGTAAATACCGTGATATACCAGTTAAGTCAGAGAATCACTTTTTGAGAGTCGGCGATGATGCAATCTATCTTGTAAGACTCGACTTGAGTGACTCAACAAAAGTATCTAACGAGCCCTACAAGGGTACTATCAAGACTTGCCTGAGTCCGGACACGGCCCTTGTGTTTGTAGGCAGCGCCATAGTACGCCTAAGCGACGACTCCGTGATTTCACTTGATGCCATCCCACAACCACCCATACCAGAGGGGACAACCGGATGTGGATACGGTGGTTCCCACACTTTTAATCCGGTTTACAAAGAAGTCGCCTTTCGACGATCATGCGACGATGAGCATTCATATGTCGTAAATTCGGTTGGAGTCTACGATTACGAAAGCCGTGTGCTCACTCTACTTAGCGATGAGCTAGGGTTGTCACAATGTGATCGACCTGTCTATGGACCGGACGGACTCATGCTGGCGTTCTTATGTGAGGGGAGTGTTTATCTACTGAAGAGGAGGGTGCTCTAATGCGGAGCAAATATAGCTCACTGTCCTTTGTGGTCTTTACCGTATTGTCTGTCGTTCCTACTATTCATGCTCAATTCGGTCCCGACCTTTGCATCGACCCAGGTCACGGTTGTTCCAATCCTCTTAATCCAGATAGCTGCAAGCCTGGCAATTTAACCTACATTTCCGGGTTCCAAGAAAAGGACATAAACTTGAACGTCGCTCTGGCACTCAAAGATACACTGGAACAGCACGGTTTTTCGACGGGTATGCACATTGTGTACACGCGCCTATCAGACCTACACATGGAGCTGCAGGAAAGAGCAGACTTTGCTAACTCACTTGAAGCTGATGCCTTTATCTCGATTCACCACAATGCCTCTACCACCCTGACGACATATCAAGGATCTGAGACGTGGTACAGCAACAATGCGACGGTTACCTGTGTTGGCGGGTACTATGGCCAGGATCGGAGTGCGTCCGACACACTAGCGAGAAAAGTCGTGTCTCGATTGGTCAAAGAGTTTGGGTACAGAAATCGCGGCCACAAAGAGGCAGACTTCGAAGTCCTCAAGTGTTCCAAGATGGTTTCAACTCTCACGGAAGCCTCATTCATCAACGATGGTTTTTTTGACAATGAAGCCGACCTGTTCCATAACCCACTGTTGGATCATACTGAAGAGGAGGCAAAGGCTATCTATGATGGTTGGCGAAGCCATGTGACCGGGCAAGGATTTGGGAACATCAGGTATGAGTATCAGAACATGGGACTAAACGATATTCTGCAGGTAGCTGTAACCCTTGGGGATCAGTTTGGTGACGACTACGATTCATGAGTTGCCATACGAAGAGAATTGGCTTCTTAATGAACATGTAGAGCTTCAAGCGATCAACTTCCAGAAGGACGGTTACGACTACTATCTGCATCATTGGGAACAGCGTGACTACGACGCTGATACTCTGATCTACCGTTTCCCTGATAATCAAAACCCTATTAGCTTCTGGGTGAATTGGGATGATGATGGTATTCACTGGTACACGGCCTATTTCTATGGTGGGCCGTTTGCTGAGGATGTCGCGCTCATCACGCCTCTGCCTTCGCAAACTCTTATGATTCCGGGCGATACGATAGAGGTCTTCTGGTCGGCTCCGCAGGGGTTCAATAACTCCTGTTCAGTGACAGTAGACCTATCCACCAACGGCGGCGGGACCTGGACAACCCAAATTGGACCGGTCCCATACGATCACAATGAGATATTTGGAAGAGATGGCGGCAATTTCAGGTGGGTCGTTCCTTTTTCGGGAGGAAGTAACTGCAAGTTGAGGCTGTCCGCCTTCGACGCGGCCGGAAATAGCGCCGCAGATACATCGCATTCGTTTGTGATTGATTGTGAAGAACCTGTTGTCAGCTACACCATTGATACTCTCTCAAGTTGTGGCTACAATCTCTGTCTGAAATTCTACAACAACTCGACTCCAAATGATGTATTGACGACAATCCACTGGGGGGATGGAAACAGTGATCAGCTGAGCACCATTGATTGGGTCGTCAAGAATTTCAGCAACTATGGTGTGTATGAATTGCATGTTGTGGCCTCCAATGTTTGTGGAACGGATTCGGTTGTCGTACCAAACGCGTTCGTGATTCCGTGCCCCGGCACCGACAGTGATGGGGATGGATTTGCCGATGTCTGCGACAACTGCCCCAGTGTCTACAATCCGCTTCAGATCGATTCGGAACCGTATAACCCCTATTGGCATCGGGGGGACAATATTGGGGATTCGTGTGACAATTGTCCCATGATTCACAACGCCAATCAGTCGGACACAGATTCCGACAGTGTTGGCGATCTTTGTGATATCTGTCCCAACGACTATGATCCGTATCAGGCGGATCAGAATACCAATGGGGTAGGAGATGCCTGTGAGTATTGCTGTAGCAACCTTCGTGGCAACGCCGACAACAGCCCGGATGACTTTTGTGACATCAGTGACTTGACCTATGTGATCGCATTCCTCTTCTCTGGCGGCCCTGCTCCAATCTGCGCCTTTGAGGCCGATATCAACGGTAGTGGCGGGTCAGTGCCCATAGACATTACTGATATCACTTACCTGCAAGATTTCATGTTCGGAGGCGGTCCGGCCCCGGCGTCTTGCCCGTAGGGTATTACAAGAGGGCGAGCAATAGGTCAGACTCGCCCTCTTTCTTATCCTAACGCCGTTAAATCCATATCCGCACTAAAAGCTTGAATCAGGGGCTTGGATCAATTATAATCGAGCAAAATTCAAGCTACAGAATAAGGCCTATGTACGAAAAACAGAGAACAATCCAAAAAGAGATCACGATCAGCGGGATAGGGCTGCATACTGGCAACAACTGCAAAATGACTTTCAAACCGGCCCCGCCCGATAGCGGAGTCCGCTTTGTCCGGACCGACCTCCCCGATTCCCCCTGGGTGCAGGCCGATATTGATCATGTGGTCGATATCACCCGCGGCACTACTCTTCAACGCGGAGAAGCCAAAGTCTATACGGTTGAGCATGTATTGGCCGCCTTTGCCGGGCTGCAACTTGACAATATTATAGTCGATCTTAACAACAATGAACCGCCGGTCATGGATGGTTCTTCAAAGCCGTATGTTGACAAGCTCCTCGAAGCCGGTATCGAGAATCAGGATGCCGACAAAGTTTATCTGGAAATTGACACTCCCATGTCATACGGCGAACCGGAGCGCGGGGTCGACCTGGTGGTTGCGCCCTCGGATGATCTTCGGATAACATTCATGGTGGACTACAACAACCCGGCCCTGGGGACGCAGTACACCACTCTGGTTGATCTGGATAAAGAATTTGTTGAGGAATTCGCACCGGCACGGACGTTCTGTTTTCTGTCCGAAGTTGAGCTGATGCGGGACGCCAACCTGATCAAGGGGGGCAGTCTGGATAATGCCGTAGTGATTTATGACTCGGATCTCGGTCAAATAGAAGTCGACCGGATTCGCAAAGCGCTTAATCTCAAAGGAGAAGCCTTTGTTGGCAAGACCGGGATCATCAATGACATTCCGCTCCGCTTTTACAACGAACCGGTGCGCCACAAAACGCTCGATCTTTTAGGTGATCTTGCTTTGATCGGGGCGCCGTTCAAAGGGCATGTGCTGGCGGCCCGGTCGGGGCATAAGGCAAATGTCGCCCTGGCCAAAAAGATGCGCGAGCTGTACAAAAAAAAGAAATTTGCCGGTGCCCTGGGGAAAAAGAGCAGTAAGGCACTACTTGATATTGATGCCGTCCTGAAAATCATGCCGCATCGCTACCCGATGCTGCTGGTTGACCGGGTTCTCGACCTGGTTCCGGAAAAGTCGGTGACGGCTATCAAAAATGTTACAATCAACGAGCCATTCTTTCAGGGACATTTCCCCGGCCATCCGATTATGCCGGGAGTGTTGATTCTGGAAGCGATGGCGCAGGCGGGGGGAGTCCTGTTAATGAATACGGTCGAAAAGCCGGAAGACAAAGTGGTCTATTTCATGTCTATTGATAACGCCAAATTCCGCAAGCCGGTGCTTCCGGGAGATCAACTCCGGTTTGAACTGGAAATGAAGTCGATGAAAATATCCGCCCGCGGCAATATCTGCAAAATGTCCGGGAAAGCATTTGTCGATGACGACATGACGACATCAGCTGACTTTATGGCGATGGTGGTGGACCGATGAGCAATATCCACAAAACAGCTATCATCTCTCCCAAAGCGGAAATAGGCGAAAACGTTACCATTGGTCCGTTTGCCGTTGTCGAAGATAAAGTACAGATAGGGGATGGCTGCTCCATTGCTCCGCATGTCGTCCTTGCCGATGGCGCGGTGCTGGGTAAGAACGTTCGCGTTTTCAGTGGTGCCGTCATCAGCACCGTTCCGCAGGATTTGAAATTTGGCGGCGAAGAGACCCAGGCGATAATCGGAGATGGAACCACTATTCGGGAATACGTGACGGTCAATCGCGGGACAGACTACCATTGGAAAACGGTGGTCGGCAAGAACTGCCTGCTCATGGCCTACTCGCACGTGGCGCATGATTGTCTGATTGGCGACAATGTCATCATGGCTAACTCCGTAAACCTGGCCGGTCATATAGAGATTGGCGACAACGCTATTCTCGGCGGAGTCCTGCCGGTGCATCAGTTTGTCAAGATTGGCTGTCATTGCATGATCGGGGGCGGATTTCGGGTTCAGCAGGACATTATCCCGTACTCATTGGCCGGTGGTTATCCGCTCAAGATTGCCGGCCTCAATGCGATCGGCTTGAAACGGCGCGGCTTCTCTAAAGAGACGCTCAAGTCACTTCATGACGCCTACAAACTACTGTTTTTCAGTAATCTGAATACATCGCAGGCCGTCCAGCGGATAGAGGCCGAAATTGAGAAGACGCCCGAAGTTAAGATCATGCTGGATTTCATCTCCAAGTCGGATCGGGGTCTGGTGAAGTAGGTCGTACGGCGACTTTTTTCGCGGAGCGCCTTGCATCGGACCATCTCCTCATATTGGATGATCCACCACTTGCAGTGGTTCTCTGATTGACACACCAAAAACTCAGATACTGGGTGCCCGGGTCAAACTTGCTTTGCCCCGGATTCTCCCTCTAAATACGCACAAACAAGTCTGAGCGTGCCACCCTG
>JARGFS010000131.1 GCA_029211095.1 bacterium
GGCCAGACCGAGTTTTCCGCTCAACCTCATCAGGGCCGCCCTGATGGAAACAGCCGACAATGCGACAACACCGGACAACTCTTATGGATGGGGACTGATTGATCTTGAACAGGCTCTCTTGTGGGGTTCAAATTTTACCGCCGATCAGACTTTTGGCGATGCCCCCATGACGGTTCAGTTTACCGATATGTCAACCATTCCCGCCACCAGCTATAACTGGGACTTCGGGGACGGCGGTAGTTCGACCCTGCAGAACCCAACGCACCAATACATGCAGCCCGGCATCTACGATGTCAGCCTGACCATTGCCACCGCCTACGGCCCCATAGTCGGCCTCAAGAATTCATTTATCATTGCCAAGGGGGACACGCTCTCGTTTGTTTCTGATTCCGCTTATGCCGGACAGGATGTTGTTATCAGTGTCAACCTGATCAATTCAATGCCCACCGACCGAATCCTGGTACCGCTCGTCTTCGAAGAGGTACCGGACATTACCCTTGACTCTATGCAGCTGGGTGCACGAACCTCGTATTTTGAGCGTCTCAGGTACGTGACCGAATCTGCTGCCACCCGGCGCTACACCCCCGAGCTAACCGCCAACATTGGCGGTGGTGCTCCTCCCCTCCCGCCCGGCGATGGTGAGATACTGAAACTCTTTTTCTCAACCAACCCGTATACTCTGGGCGGACAGGCGAATCTGATCGACTCGACTTTCAACTTTACATATCATGTTTCGCTGATTACGGAATTTGTAAATTTTGTACCCGACTTCAATTCCGGCACTGTCTCGACCCGATTTGTTGTAAGAGGGGACGCCGATGGTAACGGAGCTATTGACATCACAGACCTGACCTACATGGTAACATACTTTTATACCCTCGGTCAGGCGCCGGTAACGATCCAATCGGGAGACATAAACTTCGACCTGATGATGAACATCTCCGACCTGACCTATCTGGTCGACTACATGTTCAACGGCGGCCCGCCTCCTCCTCAGCCATAAAATTCGAGTAAGACCCCAGAAAGAAAAGAGAGGCTCAGATCATGAGCCTCTCTTTTTGTCTGAGTTGGGCGCGTGCTTCTATATCACAAACTTACCGTTGCGGTAAATCACCTTGCCATCGGCGACTATTTCAGCATTCCGTTTCAGGTCACAGACCATATCCCAGTGCAGCGAACTCTTGTTCACGCCACCCGCTTCGGGGATTGAGGCCCCCACGGCCAGATGACAGGTCCCGCCGATCTTCTCATCAAAGAGGATGTTTTTGGAGAAGCGCTTGATCTCATAGTTAGTGCCAATGGCGACTTCGCCGAGGAATCTGGCCCCTTTGTCCATATCCAGCATAGAAGTCAGGAAGTCCTGATTCTTGGCCGCTTTCGCCGAGACAACTTTGCCATTCTTGAATTCAAGCCGCACGTCTTCTACTTCCCTCCCCATGTACACCGCCGGAAAGCTGTAACGGATAAATCCATTGGCGCTGTTTTCGATCGGGCTGGTGAAGATTTCCCCATCCGGGAAATTTTCGGTTCCGGCACAGTTGATCCATTTCCGCCCTTTTACCGACAGCTCCAGGTCAGTATCTTTTGACTTGATGTGGATGGTCTTAAACCTGTTGAGGATTTTAACGAGGCGGTCCTGCTGCTTGTGAATCTTCTGCCAATGTTTGACCGCATCACCGGCATGCACATGTCCCGCCTTATACACAAAATCCTCGTAATCGCTCAATGAGAGTTCGGCCTCCTGCGCATCGGCCAGCGTTGGGAACTGCGTCCCCACCCAGGAGAGAGATTTATTCCCTATGCGTTTGAACAGCTTGTCGATCAATGAGCGCCGATACTTGCTCGCTTTGGCCTGGCGCTTTGGATCTATCCCGGACAGATAGCGCGTGTTCTCCCCCCCCCATATAACAAGGAGAGCATCGATTTTGTCTGCTTCGAGCTTGGTAATCGGCGAGATATATTTCATCTGATCTTCGGAGGCCCGCTTGAAAAAGGACTCTTCGTTATCAGGCACTTTGACCACCGTATACGGATGCGCCCCAACTTTTAAGGCTTCGGAATAGGCCGCTTTTATCAATGGCAGGGTGGCAACTTCCCCCTGTATCTTAAGCAGCTGTCCTTTTTTCAACTTCAGCGAATAGTGAATAAGGACCTTGGCCAATCGTTCAATTCGTGGATCCATAATTGACTCCATTTATGTTATTCAAACAGAGAAAGGGACCGAGCGGCCCTTTCCAGTTCCAGTAATTTCTTTTTCAGTTCCCGTCCACCGGCATACCCACCCAATCCAGTTGAGGCCAGAACCCGGTGACAGGGAATGACCAGCGGCAACGGGTTTTTTGCGTTGGCATTTCCAACCGCGCGTGAGGCACCCGGTTGTCCCATGGCAAGAGCAATTTGACCATACGTCTTTGTCTGACCGTACTTGATATCTTTCACCAGCGCTAACACCTTCCTCTGGAACTCGGTCCCAATGAGATGCAGTTTGAGACTGAACTCCCGGAGGTCGCCGACCAGATAGGAAGATATCTCCCTTTGGGCTAGAAAATTGTGCTCTCCCCCATCAATTTTTTCATGCCCCTCAAACTGACGCTCGAGCCAGCGATCAAAGTAGTCACTGTTCTCGTGCGGAAGATCAATCAACACCAGTGATTCTTCCGTCGCAGCCGTTCTAATCGGACCGATCTCAGACTGGAAGGAATGTAGAAAGAGTTTGGCCATAGCCTTGTCAGCCTCGTGACCAAATCAGGCCCGGAAGGTCACCCAGTTTTTCCAGATGATAATCCGGTTTGGACGCCAGCAGTCTCTCATTCCCACCGTAGGGGGAGTTCACCCCCGCCACCGGCAGCGGGATAGCCTTGGCGGCCAGAACATCGTTGACTGTATCACCAACTATCAGGGTTTCAGTCGGACTCGCTTTCAGTCTGTCCAGCGCCAGCAGGAAGACATCCGGCTCCGGCTTTACCTGGCGGACCTCATCCCCTCCCACCGTCGCCGAGAAAAGGGAGTGCCAGCCCAGCTTATCCAGAATACCATCGACATGCCGCTTAATCTTGGTGGTGCCGATTCCCAAATTGATGCCGCGCGACTTAAGCTCCTCCAGAAGTTCATGCACCCCGTCAAGAGCCACCGTGGCCTGAACCACCGTTTCAGCAGCCCTGATTTGGAAATGGCGGTAAAGCTCTTTGACCGGCGCATCGGTGAAATCGGGATACATTTTGGAGAGCGGATAACCAATATATTCCTTTATTCGCTCTGGAGATTGAAGAGGCTGATTCATCATTTCGAGTGAATAATTAACCGCAGCTACAACGCCATCGGAAGAGTCAATGAGAGTGCCATCAAGATCGAAGATGATATTCTTGAATTTGTTCAAGGCAGCTTGCTTACTTTTCCAATCAGATTATCGATTGTTACCTGATAAGTTTCTGAAATCACACCAAACTTCAGAGTGACAACGAGTATAGAGTAACCATCAACCAATGTCAAGGCAGCCGCCCCGTTTAGGGGCCAACCGGGCGGTCCGTTCCAGTCCGGCATACCATTGACAATAACCGTATTGTCCAGAACCTCAATCTCCTCGCCGGGCAGGCCGATCACGATGCCGGTTCGGTCGGCTCCATCTTCACCGACAAACCGAATAATCTCGTATCGGTCGGGCAGGGCATGCAGTATTCTCTTATCCAGAAAAAAGAGATCGGCTGAGTATTCCAGCCGACTCGCTTTGAGGAAGTCTCCTTTTGAAAAAAGAGGTGAGACGGAATTATCCTCCTGCATAAAAAACTCCGGGTGATTGCGCAGCAAAAAATTAACCGGTGCAATTGGGACCAGAAATTGAAAGAGGACCCCAATGGACAGAAAGATTAGAGCCGTTTTGGTTGAGCGAACAATCTTTCTCCGCTTGCCGTCCATGGTGCGCCACAGATCGACAAAAGTGAACAGGTAAAAAATGAACGGCAGCCCAATCATGATCCCCTTAATCCACGGCTGGAACGGAACCAAAAAACTGACAAAGAACAGAACAATTGCTATCAGCGTTACCAGGAAGATAAAAAGCCCAAAGATAAGTTCACGCCAATAGATGTGTCCCAATCCGGGCAGACACAAACTAAGAATAATGCCAAACGGCTTTGAATTCCTGAAACTCAAAGCGAATCTCCACTGTTCTGATATATACAAGGTCTGTTAAACAAATATGCACCGCCGCGAGGATAAAAATTGAACTGTTGCCAAGCTTTTCCTTGTCATATTGTATAAATACTCCTATAACGGTACACAAGTTGCATTATTACCATGCAGACAATAAGAATAAGTGAGGATACGGCAATGGGTTATGAAAATAGCACAAAAATGATAAGCATTCTGTTGCAACCCAGTCCGGAAGTTAAGCGTATAACTGGCAAAAGGATACCTGCCGGAAACTTAGTTCTACCTAACTTGACAACCGTGTAGATGCCGTTAAATTGTAAGCAAATCGTTTCACATATTTTGGAGGTCCTATGCTGCGATACAGCGTCCAACTCTTTGGAATCACAGTTTTTGCTCTTGCTCTGATATGGGTTGTTGGCGAAGGTGAAGCAAGCCAATCTGTCGCCGATTCCGAACCGGTGCTGTGGGCGGATACCGTTCATATCAACCTTGATAACGATCCGGAAACGCAGCCGCGACCACAAGTGAGACGTGACACCTTCTTGAAAGATGTCAAGAAACTCAGTCAGACAGCTTTCAACGTGCGCAATCATTACATGGAAGATGTTGACACACACGAGATCATCAAGGCCGGTATCCGCGGGATGCTCAGCGACCTTGATCGCTTCTCTGTTCTGATGGAGAAGTCATCGTACGACGCCCTGATGGAGTCCACCCACGGCAAGTACGAAGGACTCGGGATGCAGATTGATGCCCGTGATGATAGAATCAGAATTGTCACCCCTATCGAAGGTACTCCGGCGTATCGCAAAGGACTCCATGCCGGTGACATCATCTGGGAGATCGACGGAGAGTCGACCGAAGGGATGTCGTCATCCGATGCTTCCAAGATCATGCGCGGCACGGCCGGAACAAGTGTCAACCTGACCATCAAGCGCCAGGGTATCAAAGAACTGCTCGATTTTGAAGTTGAACGAGCGGTAATCTCGCTGAAATCGGTCAACTACTCCGGTGTCCTTCCCGGTACCGACATTGGCTATGTTCGCCTCTCCCGGTTTGCCGAAGAAACCTCGGCTGAGTTGCGCGAAGCTATCAACGAACTCAACGAAAAGAATATCTCGGGACTGATCTTTGATCTCCGCAGCAATGGCGGTGGTCTGCTTGACCAGGCCAAAGAGACCGCCGAACTCTTCCTGAATCCGGGAAGTGAAATTGTGTACACCAAAGGTAAGTTTGAAGACTCTGAACGTCACTACCAGTCAGAACGCCCGCCAATCTACGCGGACAAGCCTCTGGTTATCCTGGTCAACGACGGAACCGCTTCGGCTTCGGAAATCGTCTCCGGCGCCATTCAGGACTGGGACCGGGGAATAATCGTCGGTACCGAAACCTACGGAAAAGGGCTCGTCCAGCAGATTTTCCCAATCTCGTCCGATGGCAGCCTCGCTCTGAAACTGACCACGGCCAAGTATTATGTTCCCTCCGGTCGCTGCATTCAGCGCGAAGACCGTCAGGGGAAAAAGGCTGCTCCTCATGACTTGCCACTCCAGGCAGGAGAGGAAGAAGACGAAGCTGACTCGGTGACGGTTGCTGAAAAAGACATCTATTACACCAATGGCGGACGCGTCGTTTATGGCGGCGGCGGTATCGTCCCTGATATTGAAATTGAACGCGATATCTGGCAGCCATTGGAAATCAACCTGCAGCGCCAGTCAATGTTTTTTGATTTTGCCGTTCAGTATGTAGCCAAACATCCGGATATTGATCCAGGATTCAAAGTCACCGATGAAATGGTCAGTGAGTTCCGCGGCTTTATCAAAGAAAAAGAATTTGACTACAAGACAACTTTGCAGTTTGCCCTTGGCGAACTGGAAGCAACCATCAAGGATGAGAAAAAGTCCGATCTCTTCTCAGCCGATTTGGAAGATCTCTCCAAGTTGATAGAGCAAGAGAAGGAGGCTGATTTTGATCGTTCACTTGACTATATCAAAGACATGATCAAACGTGAAATCGTATCAGCCGTAGCCGGTGAACGGGGTGTCTACGAAGAGATAGTTCTCAAGACTGACAAGACCGTCCAGAAAGCCGCTGAAATCCTCAAGCACAATGGTGAATACTCGGAACTACTGGCCGCCGGACAGGCCAAAGAGAAACTGAACTAAAGACTCGTTGAGCATTTATGGTGCAAAAGAAAGCGCCCTCATTTGGGCGCTTTTTTTGTAGATCAAAATCATTCAATCACTTTTATAGCGTGTCCGCTACAACAGAGCTGTCGTAAAGCCGGGGCAATCCGGCCTCAAACTTCTTGAACAACCAGTTGTCATCGTCAAGCACCAAAGTAAAAGTTACCGGTCGCTCGTGGGACGATGTCGAGTCCATGACAAAGCAGTCAACGCGAGCCTTGTCATCGGTATAAACAATCTCGGCCTCCCCAAATTGGGTGAACGAAAACCCGGCGTCTTTCCCATAGACAAAACTAAGTAGGGAATCAGAGTCCTGATCATAGTCCAGAATCTCAACTGACAGCAGCGAATCCACCGCCACACGGTTCTTTTCAGCTACGGCCACCTGCAACTTGTAGACCTGTTGCCGGAGGGAGTCAATATGATCACGACTGGGTGTATCAGCTTTACCACAACCTGAGACCAGCAGGGCCGCCAGGCCAACAGCAACCGTTGATAGTTTGACAGCTGATTTCATTTTTGACCTAAGCCAGTCTTGGCCTGCTTGCCATCAAAGCGGAAAAGACCATCCCCGCGCCGGGAGACAATCCCCTTCTCAATCAGCTTCTCCTGAGTTCTGGTGGCAATCAGGTTCCAGTACCAGTATCTATGCCCGAAGAGAACCTTGAAGTGGCCGTGCTTGTCAGCCATCGCGAACAGTTCATTGTAAGCATGTTTAAGAATTGAATTCTGACCATCTCCCAGCGCGGCCATAGCAATCTTTACTATAGCGGTATCGACTACGAATATTTCCGGTGACGGACCTTCGTACTTAAGGAGCGGTGCCCAGTTGTTGTTTCTCCGCTGCGGCTTGTCCCAACCGGTGCAGTCCAGGTCCGGGATGGAATCACCAAAGACAATCTGGTATCCCGTTGGGCCAAAAAACGGGGCATAGAAGTGACTGCCGTTAACAACATCTCCCCCCTGCACAGCATACATGTAGTACGGCAGATGGGCATTGCACGGGTCGGTGTTATCATACAGCAGAAGCGGCGCGGACCGGGTTATAAAATTCCTCCCCATCGTATACCAGAGGAGAAAGGCGGAAATGGCCGGATGCTTCCGATAGAGCATAGTTCCACCATCATAGAAGGAATTGCTGTCATCAGACATGGCGCCTGCCTGCACTAAGGAATCGATCGATGTCCAGTAGGCCGGCAGGTTTCTTTCGATCAAATTCACCAGGCTGTCGGCAATAGTCAGGGCAAGCTGGCGGGTCTCTTCCGCTTCCTCCTCCCCTATGACGGGAAAGGTCAGTGTGTACTGGCCGTCGTTCAGTTTTAGATACCCGTAATTTACATACTTGCCAAGAAGCCCATACGCCATGGCCGAATCTGCTCTTGCCTCTTTGATAATTGTCTCAACTGATTTTCCTTCGTTGAGCATAAAGAGAAGAATCCGGGAGAACTCGTTGTCGAAGTCGGGATGATTCTCAACCCTGGGGGGCAGTCCAATTTTCCGGTCCAGATAGCTGTGCATTTCATCCGGAATTCGGAATGACAGAACAAACGGCTGCTCAAAAAACTTTTGCTGAGGCAGAATGATATCCATGGTATCAACCACGTCAAACAGTTCAACCCTGATTTCCGCCAGGCCGTAGTTGCCCGGAACGTAATAGGAAGCCTCAATGGTGCTGGTCTCTTCCGGGACCAGATAGGCAAAACTGGTTGTTGTGCGGGATGGATTCAGGTATGAACCCTTGAATTTTACCT
>JARGFS010000132.1 GCA_029211095.1 bacterium
GAAGAGCCGGTCACCAGAACTGTTTTGGGCATGTTCTTGTCCTATAGTCTTAAGGTAAATTGCAGCTATTTAGTGGAGTTGTTTGTAACCCCAATCGATCAACTTCCGAGCCTCACGAAACCGGAGCTTGTCCCCCGGAACACCGAGAACAACGGCAGTCAGTCTTCGCCCCGCCCGGTTCTTGACCAGGGTGGCCAGACAATAGTCTGCGGCGCGGATATAGCCGGTCTTGCCGGTCAGAACCCGATATGGAGAGATCGTCAGAAGGTTTGTGTTGGCCATCTGCCTATACGTATTTTTCTTATTGAGAATTTTCACCCGGTATTGCTTGGTCGATGTAACTTTGGCGATCAGCTCATACTGATAGGCGTAGTGAATGATCTTGGCGACTTCTACCGCGGTCGAGACATTCTTGGAGTTGAGCCCGGTTGGTTCGTAAAAGATGGTAGACTTGAGCCCCATCTCACGACATTTCTTGTTCATCTCTCGAGCGAAAGCCTCAATACTTCCATAAGTCGCGCGAGCCAGGGCGCGGGCGGCTCTATTGTCCGAGTTTAGAAGAGCCGCATGGAGAAGATCGTACAGGGTCATTTCAAAGCCGACCGAAAGGCGTGACCTGGATGAACGGTAGGCATCCTCTTTGGTGATCTTCTCTGTTTTGTTGAGGTCAATCTTGCTGTCAACCAGGACCATGGCGGTGACCAATTTGCTTATCGATGCAATCGGTCTCAGCTTTTCACAATTCTTGGCATAGATAACTTCATCAGAGTCATAGTCCACCAGCAGAGCCGCTTTCAAGTTCAGGCGCGGTCCTTTGGTCTTTGCCTTTTCAAAGTCCAGAGAGTATTTCTCGCTGGTGGAGGCTTGAATCTCCGAGGGAGTGACCTCGAACATATAGAGCGTATTGGCCGAGAAAAAGACAATCAGGGCCAGAAGGACCAGTGTGCGAGCCACTGATTTACGTTTATCAATAGTCATCAGGCAGCCTCTTCCCTGCTAATACCGTATCCATTTGAGAATTTCAGGCAGGTTGGGCCGCTTGCCATACATGAGGATACCAATTCTGAAAATCTTGGCCGTCAGCCAGATCATAAAGATGGTAGTAAGAATGACAACGATCAGGGCCAGCGTTGCCTCTCCGACGATTCCACTGAACAGCGAATACTCAGTTACCGTTGGGGCCACAAAGACAACCCGCATCATCATCATCGAAGGCCCAATGAATGGTGTCATAGAGAGTACCGTAGCCATCGTGGAGTTGGGGTCCTGCACGACCGAGATTCCCAGTATCACCGGCAGCATTAGCATCATGGTGATTGGGAAGATAAAACCTTGGGCCTCTTTTTCGTTGTTGACGATTGAGCCGATAAAAGCAAAGGCGGTAGAATAGAGCAAGTAGCCGGTGGTCAGAAAGAGCACAAAGAAAATCACGATGACCGGGTTGAACAGGAGGCGATCAATAGAGGGGTCAAGATCAAAGAAGGCTCGCTGAGTATAAAGCAGAGAGCCCATCAGTATCCAGACCGAAACCTGTGTAAAAGTGGCCGCGCCCAGGCCGAATATTTTGCCGAGCATGAGCTGGAACGGCGATACCGAAGAAACCAGCACTTCCATGATTCTGGAATTCTTTTCCTCGATCACAGTCCGCATACAGAGCGACCCAAAGCCGACCACCATACTGAACATCATCATGACCAGAATCAGGGCACCAAAGTACTTGATTTCGAACGGAATCGATTCGCCAAGCGCATCTTTGGTACGCAAGTCTATCCGCCTGGTGATTTCAAGGACCGAGTCAACACCGAGGTTAACATTGGATTGTTCCAGCCGGATGCCGGACAGGATCTGGGAGAGATGATACTCAAAGCGCTTGATCGAAGTGAAATTGTCGGAGTTTGTTACCATGTAGAGGTTGCTGTCTACCATGTGAGCTTCGGGCTTGATCACCAGGAAGTACTTCAGTTCCTTTTCGACAATGGCATTCCGAAGAGAGTCGATTACTTGAGCGAAGCGGGCCGAGTCGGAGGCCAGGACAGTGAATAGCTCTTTAACATCGTAATAGTTGTCTTCGGTCTCCTCAAGCTTGTACTCGGAAATCTCCTCAACGAATTTCTGGCCAACGCCCATCTGACTCTGGTCAACAACCACAATCTTCTCGGCGGTGGTTGACTTTTTATTAGCCAGCAAGGCCGGGACAACCATTATCCCGCCCATAAAGATGGGTGTCAGTAAGATGCTGATTATAAACGACTTTTTTTTGACAACCTGAGAGTATTCTTTTTTGAAGATCACCCAAAATTTAGACATGGTGGTTCTCCCCGGTTTCGGCTGGCTGATTGGGATCAATTTTGGCCGTATCAATGAAAATGTCATACAGCGAAGGTTCAACGATATCGAACCGGCGGACAAGGACCCGATTGGCAACTTCCTTCAGTATGGTGTTGGTATCGGTGCTGCTGTCTATGCGGAGTTCAATATAGTTGTTAAACTCACTCATACCTTTCACGCCGGGGAGCGAGGAAATAAAGCCGCCATCCCCTTCAATCTCAATCTGGATGGAGTTCTTGCCGAACTGTGCTTTGACATCGTTTAGGCGGCCATCGATAACTTTCTGTCCGCGAGATATCATACAAATGTGGTCACACAGCTTCTCCGCCTGCTCCATGACATGGGTTGAAAACAGGATTGTTGTTCCGCGCCGTTTGAGTTCGAGTATGATTTCTTTGATCTTCTCCATGTTGATAGGATCAAGGCCGCTGAATATCTCATCGAGAATCAATAGTTCCGGTTCATGGATGATAGTGGTGACAAACTGGAGTTTCTGCTGCATCCCCTTGGAGAGTTCTTCGACCTTCTTCTTGCGGTAATCTATCAGGTCCACCCGCTCCAGCCAGTCATTAATTTTTGGCTTAATCACCCGTGGTGAGACGCCTTTCAACTCAGCCATATAGACAATGACTTCTTCCAGGGTCAGTTTTTTGTATAGTCCCCGTTCTTCCGGAAGATAGCCAACTCGATCACGGAAACCGGAATCGGCCGGTTTTCCATCAAACAGAATCTCTCCGGAGTCCGGTCTGGTGATATCCATGACCATGCGGATGGTCGTTGTCTTGCCGGCTCCGTTGGGGCCGATGATCCCGAAAATGACACCCCGCTCCACATCCAGGGAGAGTTTGTCAACCGCGACCTTGCCATCGAATTCTTTATGAATCTCTTTTAATTGCAATAACATACGTTACACCTATTATGCGTCTTGATAACAGTAATCGGTAGTTGGGTCAACCAAAAAACTAAAACATTCAAGCATAAGAGCTGATTATTTTCTCAAATTGAAGTGCGTTGGCGGCAGCCTTGCCCAGATGACAGTTGTTGAAAAACAGATACAGGCGATTTATCCTTGACTTCGCCTTGACAAGTCGATCGCGCCACTCCAGCAATTCCTCTTTTGAATAGAGATAGTCATACCGCTCATCCCCCCCCTCCCACCATTTTTCCTCATTACGGCCATGCAGCCGAACATAACCGGTTGAGGTGGTCGTAAAAAAATCCGGCTTCAGCAGGCCTCGCAATTGGGGGCCATCGACACAGACATAGCTGATGTTCTCGGCGCGAAGATAATCATACATGGTTCTGTTGACC
This sequence comes from bacterium, assembly GCA_029211095.1. GTDB lineage: Bacteria > Zixibacteria > MSB-5A5 > GN15 > FEB-12 > JARGFS01. Next base: position 3,640 of record JARGFS010000132.1, read on the forward strand.
CAGCTGTCGTGTCGGAACTCAACAAAGAGGGGTATCCCGTTGACCGCGTCACGGCAGATGGAAAGATAGTCCAGCGAGTTCTGACTGAACTTGAATGAGAACGGAAACTGGGCCAGCAGACCGGAGAGCTTGCGTGATTCGACCATTGGTTGTAGCGCTTCTGAGAATAGCCGGACATCCTGGTCGAGATCAGTGCGGCGATGCGTGAATGACTGGGGAACCTTTACCATAAAATCGAATCCATCGGGCGCTTTTTTTACAATGTTGGCCATGACGGCCGGATGCGGGATTCTGTAGTAGGTGGAGTTTATCTCAACAGTTGGGAAGTACTTAATGTAGTAGTCCAGCATTTTCCCTTTTTCAATCTTGTCCGGGTAGAAATTGGATCGCCAGTGCTCAAAGGAATAACCGCTGGTACCGATACGGACATCAACATTCTTCAGGTCGGGCACTTAAGAATCTTTTCGGGACTTACGGTCGATCTGCTGTTGAAATCTTGCCCGCCCGCATTTGGGGCAGAGCCATTTTCTTCTTTTGTGGTAGGACCTTTTTTCTTCGCGCATGGCGACTTTGCATTTTGGACAGGTCATCCGGTTTCCAGTCTCCCCTCAATCTAATCCACCAGGTGGAGGAAATCGGACAGGAGGAATTCCATACGTCCGATAAGCGTGGACATTCGGGACATGACGGTGTAACCAAAGGTAGTACCAAAAAAGAGCATCAGGAACCAGGTCCCGAACTTGGCCGTCTGGCCGAACAGTCCGGTATGCTCGCGGCTGAAATAGAAATAGCTCAGCGTACACAGGACTCCGATCAGTACCACCAGCGCCGCAATGTCCGGAGTTCCAGAAGCTGAAACCAGAGGATTGACCGTGGCTGAGATCTGTTTTAGCGTTCTCGCCTCCAGCATGACCGGTATCGCCACCCCTGCCCCGGAACCGATCATCACCGCAATTGGAAGTTTCGATAGCGAAGCCGTTTTGGGGTGGAAGCGGCTGAACATCAGCAGGCCGAGAATCAGAGGAATGATCAGCCCCAGTTTTCCCTCGGCAAACAGTGGCAGAATCATAAGATCAACGATGGTTGTCGTCCAGACTATCACGAGTGTGTAACCGATTGAAACACCGATCAGGAGCGACTCGGCCATCTTGTAGACCGGATTGTCCCGATATAAAAACGAGAGTATGGCCATAGTCAGAAGACCGGCGACAATGGTCGAAATATCCATCAGTTGTTCCCCTTCCGACGACTGCGGATGAAAGCGATATTTCCCAGCAGTATCAGCAGCAGGACATAGAGATGCGAAGTTGTCTGGGCCAGCATGCCCCGTGATCCGCCGCCCCTTCGGCCCGTTAGTCTCTCGTATTCAGCTGCTCCGCGAAGCCCGCCAACCAAAGCCTGCATCTGGTTTGACGCCAGGTAGGGGTCATAGGTTGTTACCATTGCGGCAGTCACGCCGGCGAGAATATCAACATTGTAGCGTGCCGCGCCGTACTCCATCCAGTGCGTCGTCAGGGAGCCATCGGCAATTGAAATCACTCCGCCTATCTGGTCATAGTTGTATATGCCGTTCATCAATGGAATTTCATCGATGGATCTGCCCAGGTAGTCTTCCGGAAATGTCTCCTGAATTGATTCCCCCATAGAGAGAATGGCGGCAATATACTGTGGCTTGAAGCCGAGGTAAGCATAGTCTCTTCCATATTCCAGCCCATACTCAGTTGCCACGCGATCCATCAGGCGGTAACCGATGACCGTCCCTTCGGCAAAGAGAGCAAGACCAACAAGCTTGTGTCCTTTGGAAAAGGCGTGCCTGAGAATGGCCAGGGCAACCGGTCTGATTTCCGGGAGCGAAGAAGCCTCGTGATCAAACGAGATCATCAGCGTGGAACCGGGCGGCAAGTTCTCGATATAGTCATACATCTTCTGCGTCTCAGAACTTGGGTTAATATTCAGTTCAACACCCAGAAGCATGACCGCCGCGATCAATAGAAAAAGGCCGATAAATATCCAGTGGCGCGACTCAATCCTCTTCACTGTTTCCCCCCCAGCCAGGTCCGTTCTATACCGAGAATGACCCGGAGCGAAGTTGTCAGTGAGCCGAGGCCGATCCCGATTAGAATTGCTCGACGAGCCGACATTGAAGGATAGTTGCGGATCCAGTCGGCGACCGGGGTAACAACATCGGAGAAAGCACCGCCCAACTGGGAGCGACTCAACAGGATAATCGCGGCTGCTCCGAGCAGGATAGCCGCTTGTAAAGAGCGAGCCCGGAATCCGCGATAGGAGGCCGAGGCGACAAAAAAGGCCAGCAGGGCAAAGACGGTTGATTGCATTGGAGCCTGGACGTTTTCAAACATCCACATGAAAGGGGTGTCGGCCCGAATCCCCCAGATAATTGCCAGAACCGGCATAGCGATCAGGCCAGCCAGACCGACCATTCGGTAAGGTCGCTCCCCCCTGTTTCTCATGGCTGACAGGGAGTTTCTGAAAAAACTGGCTACCCCCACCAGGAGCGTGAAAGCAAAAATAATCTGCCAGTACTCCAGAATGGCCAGATTAACAGAGCGGGCCAGCGGATGACGCGAGAAATACTGGGCGAACATAAGAAGCCCAAAGACAAAACAGGCAATCAGGGCAAGACGACGATCCATTAGAACAACCACCAATCACCGGTGTTAATGTCGGTCAGATTCCCTATCGTGGCCGCAAGGACGGCGACAATCAGAAACAGGCCGATCAGTAACTTGAGTAAATCCTGGGCTCTAACCGATGCCAGAATTGAGGGGTCTTTCGACAGATAGCCGGAGGCGGCAAAGAGTTCCTCACCGATTAGCGTATAGTCACAGGCGACAATGAAAAAGGAAAGCTGAATAGTGGAGTCAGTACCGGCAATCTGAATGGCTCCTATCGAGTTCCCGGTTTCAGCCAGAATCAGAGACTCCGCTTCAAAAGTCCCCAGGAGAAAGACCGAGGCTGGTTTGGTGCGTGTGAGCATCCCATCGACGGCGGCGGCATATCCAAATTGAGAGGAACTGACGTAGCTGACATTATTCTCCTGATAGCGGTCGGCATATCCTGCCCGGGCGTAGGCCTCCTTGATAACTTCCTGTGCGACGGTCATTATTACCGGGTCATGGGTAGGATAAAGCAATTGGCAGTCATAACTTCCGGTCTTGCTGGCAATGTGCGAGAGAAAGTTCATTGAGGCAATGGTTGTGGGCCGCTGAATGTCCCCGCCCCAACCGGGGGTAAACAGGACCGGCCTGGCCATCTCCGTAGCCCGGCCAATAGCATCCTCGACCGCGTCCATTCCGGCAATCTTGCGAATCTTGAATCGCTCCCGGCTACTTCGACTATAAGTAGTAAACAGAACGATAGCGATAGCGACAACCGAAGCTACAAAGACCGGTAGGCGTTCCGGATCAAACCAGGTCAATTGCACAATGGGAATGAAGGTTTGTATTAAACTCATTAATAGATAAGAGAAACTATTCGATCCGGAGCAAGCAACTAAAACAAAGCAACTCGGAAGACGGGGTCGGTTTCGTATTATATTTTGATTGACAGGTCGCGGCTGAACCCGCAATTTCGATAAGAACAATAGGAACCATTGAATTCGGAAGCACTTATGAAATTATCAAAAATTATATTGCTGGCGGCAACGTTCTGTTTAATCTCAAGCTCAGGCTATTCTGAGACGACGCTCGAATGGTGGCAGTTCTGGACGGATCCTTCAATCAAGCCGGTCATTCAGGAGATCGTGGCTGATTTCGAACAGCAGAACCCGGAGATAAAAGTTAATCTGACTGATCTGACCTGGTCCAATGGACATGAGAAGATAGTCATTGCTATGGCGAGCAATACGGCTCCGGACATTCTCGAGTTAGGTTCGGACTGGATTGCCCAGTTTGCTGACAAAGGACACCTGGCGGATATCTCCAGCGACATTGCCGGAGACTCAGCTGGAGTGCGCGGATGGAGTCTGGCCGAATACAACGACAAGATTTACGCGCACCCCTGGTTTCTAGGCACCCGAGTAATTTTCTGGAATAGAGACCTGGTTGAGAAGGCGGTTGACAGCCTCCCCTTTGTTCCGGTCACCTTCACGGATATCTATTCGGCCGCTTTGAAAGTCAACGAGCTCGGCAAAGATATATACGGATGGGGCTCCAATAGTCCGGAGAAACATCGCCTGTACAAAAAATTTATGCCGTTTTTCTGGTCCTCTGGGGGGCAGCTGTTTTCTGATGATGGTAAATACTGCGTGTTGGCATCAATATACGGAGTGGACGCGCTCACGCAGTACAAGCAACTCCATGATAGTTGCGGTTTTCTCGGCAATCAGCGGGCAATTGAAGATGCCTTTCTCGATGGCAAGGTCGG
>JARGFS010000133.1 GCA_029211095.1 bacterium
GCCTCTAAGTTCTGTGGCCAATTGATTGACTTCACGGAACAGGTGTTCAACCGTAGACATCCACAGGGCCGATGCTCCAAGAGACAACGATGGCGGCAGGAAGTTTGGTGCGATGGCAGGTTTTCCGGCTCCTTTTAGAATGATGCGAGCCATTGGCAGGAGGTCAAAATTATCGAGAGCCTCGCCATCAAAGCGGATCTCCGGCTTCTTGACCAAGAACTCAATCTCCCTGGCTCCGGTTCCGGTGACCATGTCCGAGGTCTCTCTCAGGATTCGTTCAAATGGCCTGTGCTGGCCGGAAGTCTGCTCGGTCATTTTAACTGCCGGTCGGCCCGGCTCCTGCCTGGGGAGGCAGAGGTAGGCAGTCAGGAAGTTTTTATCCGGCGTTAGAAGGCTCTCAAAAGAACGGGCCGAGGGGAGGCTGTCGCAGCCGGGACAGTCGACCACCACTCCATTGCGGAGGATGGCCTGAACGGTTCCAACATTAAACTGCCAGTTGGCAATAGCCTCTTCATCAATGGTGAGTTTATGGAAACCCCAATGATACTGGCTCAGAGTCTGAACCAGAAAGCCACTAAGCCATTCGTGGTAACGGTCAAACGATTGAAAATGTTGTGGCGTGAGAAAAAGGCCTTCTTTCCAGAGGACTTTGTTGACACCTTCCATGCGGATATTCCAGTCTTTGTTTTAACAGTCTATGGCATCAGGGTCAGTGAATTTGCCGAGACCCTGATGTTCACTACTCTTGGGAAACTTCGTCCGGTAAGAGGGATCAGAATTCTATCTTCACCTCTGGCCGGGGTGGAAAAATAAGCAATTACCCCAAGAAAGATTGGTTCAGCATTGTTGCCCAATCGCTCACGAGGAATATCAACAATTTCCGGCTGGGTGGATTGACCCGGCCGAACAAAAATCTGGTTCTGGTATAATGACGCTATCTCGGATTCAACATGAGCCTCTTTGCCAGCCGTGAAAAAAGTCTTGGGGACCATGTTGTTGAAGCTCTCCTCGTTGGCCAGGGAATACAGATTGACCTTAACCGAGCGGCCGTTGTTGGAATCATCATCGGCAATAAACTTCACCTGAATTGGCACCGTGGTTGAACAGCTTCCAAAAAGCGGGACCGAGCAACAAGAAGTCAGCGACAACAGTAAACCTAAGGCGAGAGAGGCTGTAACTAACATTCCAATCAGTGAACTGTTCCGCGCTCCTGTTTGTACGTCAGAGTCAGGGGAGGAGCTCTGGCTCTCCATATCCGTTAGTGGTTTGGGACTCATCACGGCAGATTGGAACCCGAGCCGGAATCATTGGCCGGTACCATCAGCTGAATGTTGAGGCGCCGGTTGCGATTATTGTTAACTGAGGTGTCGTCCGGATGGGCCTGGTCTTCCTCTCCGTAGCCAATTCTCTCCATGCGACTAAGTGGGACGTCCCACTGCCGGATCAGATACCGCACAGCGGCCTCGGCTCTCTGGGTGCTGAGCTGGAGATTGTAGTAGCTGCCGCCGGTCTTGTCGGTATGGCCGGAAATCTGAAGATACCCATGCGGGTTGCGGGCCAATTCTCTGGCGAACTGCTCAAGAATAGCTTTGTCCCCATCGTCCAGAGTATAGTCGTTCAGGTCAAAGTAGATTTCATCGGATGCCGCCACTCTGTATTTGACCGTTCCGCCACCGCCCGGCTGGGCAGATTCGCGCCAGACGGCCAGACTGTCTTCGATACCGTACATCATCTGGTTGAAGCGTGAATTCTGAGTGTCAACTTTGCGTTCAATCTCGTTAAGTCTTCGTTCCATGGCGTCCCCTTCGGCATCCCCTTGTTCATTGCGGTATGATCCGCAGCTGGAGAGGGTTGCGACTATCAGACAGATAAGGATACCTTGGGACAGACTTCTTAATCTTGCCGGTGTGTGGTCGAATCGCATTATATCACTCCGTGATAAGAATGTTACAATCATTGGTCTACAATCCTTGAGGACGGACATGTCACTCAAGGGTAACTGCTGTTTAAGGCCGAGTGGGTAATATGTTGATGATGGGGTTGCCAAGTCAATATCCATCTCCACCCGGAAATCGGTCTGCCTGTATGGGGTTATCCCCGTAACCTGTTGGCGGCAACCGCTTAAATGTTAATCAGCATAAGCCCATAAATACTATTATGGCGTATGAAAGTCAACTGATCTTTTTCAAATAGAAAGCGAATCAACGGCCCTTATAATGGGTTATAACGGTCTTTTCTACAATATTTACAAAAAGCCAAAAGGAAAAATTTTCCACGTTTCTATACGGGCGTAAAAAACGGGCGTAAAAAGAGGTCGCAAAGAAGGAGTGCACGCGGCGGATTTAACTGTAAATTGTTGGAAGAGTGTGCTTTTTTTGAATTCATCAACTTGACATAGGGAGCAAGATATTGTACTGTGTTTCTGACTTTCTGAAGAAAACTAACCAATAGAACCAAGGTTACATTTGAAGTAACTTTTAATCAATAACGAGCCTGTCAAGAAATGGCATGGATGCTCAGGTCATTAGTGATTTTAACTGGATCTTTTTTCCTATTTATAATGACAGCGGTCATTTTTGGAGCTGAAGGATCATGTGATAATTGCGCTTGTTATAATCGTGGGCCTATAAAATCCAGATTCGTTATTAATAGAGACTGCTGGGAAGAAAAATATGACCGATTTTAATCAGCCCGATTCACCTGAACCCAATCACTATACTGACGTTTCCGAAGTTCCCAGTCCGCTGGGGCTCTTAAGGAAATGTCGGCATCTGGAGTCTGGAGACAGGCGGGCGCTGAAGATAATTCGTCCTGATCTGGCTGATAAAAAGCTGTTTTTCCATTGGTATATGGCTGCTGTCAGTCTTGCCGGTCAGGCCGCTGAGAAGCTCAATTTGCCCTCGCTTATACCACCGCTTAGATCCGCCCAGGGGACCTGGGCAACGCTGCGCAATAGGGAGCATGTGGTTGAGCGACAGTACTTTGAAGGGACAAAAGAGCACGAAGCGCGGAACTTGAACGAATTTGTTGCCAAGTACGCTCACCACCACCAGGGGGTGGAAGATGATGTAGCACTGGCCATAATGCGGCTGATAGTGGAGACGCTATTGCCAATGCATGAGGCCAAGCTGGCCAGCGAACAGGGCGTGAAATTAAGCGGCATCCCTCATCTTAATCTGAAGCCGCAAAATGTTATTATAGGGCAGGATCAGAGGACGCTGCAACTGCAGGTTAAACTGACCGACTTCCTGGTACCGATGGCCATTCCGCTGGTGGAGGGAGCCGGAATCGGGGCGCCACTGAATTACACGTCTCCGCTGATCCTGACCGACGACAGCTATTATGGGCTACAGGCTGATATATTCAGTTGTGGACTATTACTCTACAAGCTGGTTGAAAACGAAGACCTGGTGCCGCCTAACCTCAGCCGTAACAGCACGGTTTCATTTATCCGGACGGAACTGGGACCGCGATTGAAAAACCTTAAGTTGTCTTCGGCACGGGCGCGCACGCGAGAGATTATTATTCGCTGTATTACGGATAATGAGAATGAACAGTATGTGTCGATCGCGGAATTTTGCAAAGATATTGATCGCTCTCTCAAGGGAAAGGATCCATCGACAATCCTGACCGATTTTGCCAACCGCAAGAAGAAGGATGCGGTGGTGCAAAAGGAGAAGAAAAGCCGGAAACCGTTTCCATGGAAGCCGGTTGTCGGGACGGCGGTAGGTCTGGCTCTTGTGGCCGGTTCTTTCTTTGGGTGGCAGGCATACAAAAAAAGCGCGGACGGGCAGCAGATTGAACAACAACAGGGGGAGATTCAGGCCCAACTCAAGGACTTTAGAAGTGTCGGCTGTGTGAATTTTGAATTTGGCGATCACTTTGGTGGTGAGGCTGAGATTGCCTGGTCGGATTATCTGCAGGGGCTTCGGGATCGAGCTCTCTCACGGCAGAAGGGTATTCTCGATACCCTGAAGTTAGCCTCACGCCACTGTGGGAAGTACGTTGAAACAAATTCAAACCTGATGGATTTTCTGCGTCGACCGGATGAGGCCGGAGAAATGATCGAGCTCAGGAATGAACTGGCCGCCAAACTGGACTCTTCAAAAATCGCGGCGACTTCCGGAGACTTCTCTGAGGCCGGTCGTTATTTGACTGATATTGATCGGATAGTCCAGCACTATAGTCAGGGAGCAACGCTCGACTGGGTATGCGATACCGATGCCATGATGGAAGATATCAACCGGGTAGTGGATGGGATAGGTAGTGATTGTCTTGATGAAGCCAGGGGATATGTAGCCGATGCCCGTCAGGCGTGTGAGCAGTCGGATTCGGTTTCGTTCTTTCGTTCACGGCGAAGACTTGAGAATCTCGCTTCAGATGACAGTTGTGTCCCGGAACCGTCGGGAACGATTGCCGAAAGTGGCCCCACTACAGAGACCGAATATCCGGAGGATGAGACGCCTTCCGATGGGGAACCTGCCACCGAGACAGCCTCTTCTGATTGTGAGGCCAAACTGGTTTCGCTATCAGGAAATCTTGAGGCGTTGCAGGAAACCCGATGTTTTGAGCGGGCTCAGGTTATGTACGATCAGGCTCAGGAGGCGTGTGCTAATTCCAATGCCGATTCTTTTGAGCAGTTGAGGGGACAGCTTGTTGCTCTCAGTCAGAGCGCCGAGTGTCTGGATTCTGATGAATGTGGCGAGGCCCGTAAGCTGGTGACCAGTGCGGCCGAGAATGAAAGGGACCTGAGGCAGAGATTCAGTTCCCTGGGGCTGTCGGCAGAGAACTGCCTGGACGGAAATCCGGAGTTTAGCGGCGGACGTGAAGAACTTCAGCTTGCCATTGAGCGCCTGGATTCAAATGCCTGTAGTCAGGCTATCTTCCGGGCCACTTCTGCGATATCAAGGTTTGATATACTGAATCAAACCATGGGATCGCTGGAGAGCACCGTGCGACACTACCGCCAAGCCAAAGCCTGTTTGCAGAATAACCCTCGACTGGCCAGTACCTATTCCGGATGGCTGATGCAGGCCGAACAGTACCTCAACAGCTGCTCCTTCAGTTATGCCGAGTCCATGCTGCTTGAAATAGACTCGGTGATTTCTGAGTCGATGGGCAGTTTGGAAGACTGCATAAACAATGTACCGCCGGTAGTTTATACCTGGGACTCCTGCTGGGTGAGAGCGCAGTCACGTCTTCCCGATGCGGTTGAAGTCTGTTTGCAATGTCAGGATGAAGATGTCTACTACAAAGAAGCTATGCGGATGGCCATTCTGACCGCCGGAGACCTGGGACGGTTTGAGAAGGATCTGCGCGGACCGCTGCAGAGGGCGTTTAATAACTCTTCGGTAGATGTGTCGCTCACCAAGGAGAACGCCCAGGCATACATTACAATGGCCTGCGTTTATGGGTGGGATACGCTGGGGATAAGTCAGATTGAATTGGACTCTGCTTATTATTTCTATGAAGGGGCTACGGCGTTTGCCGGGGCTATGCGGGATGTGAGCTACTGGTGGAAAGCATGGCTGGTTGCGGTAAGAAGGCATTTTGCTCGCTGGCGTGTGACCGCGTCCCCCGAGAATCTTCATCTGGCTCGTGGTGAAGCCCGCGACCTGCTGCAGTATTTGAACGAAAATAATGTGCTTGGAAGTGAACCTTACAAGCTTGAGTTAGAGAGAAAAATAAAAGATATGAACCAAAAAGCCCGTGGCGGGAGGTAGTTTTAACATTATGAGGAAGACTTTACTGCTAATGATAACGGCCGGGATATTACTGGCCCTGGTGTCGCTTGTGAGTGCCGAATCCGGCCTTAAAGAGGGTTGGAGCGCTCCGGCGGATTCCAGAGAGTATGGCGGAAGAATTGTCAGACCGACATTGCATCCGACCAACCCGGATTGGATGAGTTTTGAAGTTCGTCAAAATGACGGTGTCAAACTATTCATCTACAATCTTGAGAAAGGCGAACCACGCGAGTTGCAGCCTCCCGCACCTGAGTCGGATATGGGTGGCAGTTTCTTCTCCGCCAGCGGATTGAACCAGAGTCTGGTTTGGAGACCTCAGGAAAAAGGGGGGCAGGTTTGGGCTGCCTTTATCTCCAATGTGACCGGCAATAATGAGCTTTTCCTTTACGAGGCCAACTCTGATAAATATTACCATTTTCTGTCCTATCATGATACAAGTCAGATCGGCTCCAAGAGTAACCCGGCCTGGTCTCCGGATGGGAAATGTCTTACCTACACTACCCGCTCAGCCGGTAATGCCGACATCTGGTTAGTCCGTGGAATGGACAAAGTACTCAAAGACCCGGAAAGTGAAGAGAGCATGCAGCGGCACGAGCCGTTGGTAATTGATGAAGGGGATCAGTTTGGGGCCGTCTGGAGTCCTGTCCCGGATGCCGCATACATAGCTTATAACCATATCGCCAAGGGGAGCGGACGCGTTGAACTGCGGTTCGTTGATCCAAGATACCGGGCGACATTTGAATTGGTCGCCGCCGGAAGCAGTACCGGTTATTTTGCTCCCAGTTGGTCCCCCTCGGGGAAAGAGATTGGATACTATCAGTATGATATGAGTGGTGAATCACATCTTGGTGATGATCTGGAACCGACAGGAGATAGTTACGGACTTGGTCTGGCCGGCGTGCGCTCTGATGGTGACACGCTGGTAGTGACGCCGATGCGAGGCGGAGGCCGAACCGGAACTCAGGATGTTATTCTGGAGGTGGCGCCTAATATCGACCGCTATCGTGGCCCGGCCTGGACGCCGGATGGCTACCAGATGGTTGTGCCGATCTATGACGAGGCGGCTCACAATCCGATCAAAGCAATTGTGCCGTTTGAGTGGAATACCGGCGCGCGTAAGCGGGACTGGCAGCAGAATTTTGGAGGCGGCGTGTTTGACTTCCCACGTGATCTGATGATTGCCAAAGATGGGATAACATTCACCTATTCGCTGGGACAGGGAAGAGCTCTAATGTCCGGAAAGCTTGAACATATGCCATCGTTTGACGCACCGGTTGACTATCTTTCAATTTCACGCAATCGACAGGGATGGTATAAAGAGTGGTCAGAGATTAAGAGCCCTGGTTTTTTCGCTAAAGCGGGGCGGTTTCTGTTCGCTCCAATAGGTGGGAAGGAACTCGGGTTGAACAGGTGGATTGTTCCCATAGGGGTCGCCACCTACTTCATATTTAAGCCAGGTGATGATGAGCTACCTCCGCCTCTTCCTCGTAATTGGTCATTGCCGAGTTTCTAAGGAAGAGTTGAAGATTGAAAAACGTGAAATTGAAAACAGATAGTTGAGGTGATAAGAAAATGATTGAGATAGATAAGAGAAAGATGGCCATACCGCAGACGGTCCGATGGCTGTTGATGCTGACGGTACTTCTGTTAGTTGGCAGCAACAGCGCCTGGGCAGTGGTTCCAACAGTTGCGGGGGGGCAGTTAAACAAGGCGACATTTGGAAGCACGTACTCGGACTCAGTTCTGGCTACAACCAATAGTGGTGCTGTTATAACCTGGGAGATCACGACCGGTCCTCTGCCGTCGTGGGCAGATACAACCCACAGAAGTAGTGCTGACAGCCTGAGCCACTATTTTATAATCTTCGGAACCCCAGATGCCATAGGGTCGGTTGCTTTGACGATTGAGGCGATTGACTCCAATCAGACCAATAACAATGACAACGCTGTTAAAACTCTTGAGGTTGTGGCGGCTCCGGTGATAGACGTTAGTTCTCTCAAAGACTGGACCCAGAACGTCTCAGGATATTCTGACTTTGTGACCGTCACCGGTGGCGCTCCACCGCTCGTGTGGAATACAACCAGTGGTTCTCCACCGAATGGTTTGACCCTGGATGGGGCTACCGGTGAATTGACAGGAACGCCTACTGCAACCTACAACTCATTATTTCAGGTTACCGTTACGGACACCAACGGGGTGACGGCGGTTGGTTCCATTTCGATGGTC
>JARGFS010000134.1 GCA_029211095.1 bacterium
TGTGATTACGCCCAGGCTGTCCTGAACTTCGACACTGGAAACTGAATCAGTAATTGTGACCAGGCGTTCTGGAACCAGGAGGATATCTTCTTTTTTTGTGATAATGATATCGGCGTTGGCCGAGTAGCCCGCCCGGAGGATAGCGCTGCCCACGGAGTCGATCAGAATCTCAACCCCAAAAAGAGTTGATCCTTCCTCTTTGTGCGCCTTGGGTGAAATTTTTATCAGCGTACCGGCGATCCTGGAATCAGTCAGGGCCCCAATTTCAATCTCGGCCGCTATATTTTCAGAGAGCTTCCCAACATCAATCTCGTCTACATTCCCCTTGAACACCAGATTGTCCATCTGGGCCATAGTCATTAGCTCCGTGCCAGCCTGGTAGGAGGTCAGCGGAACCACCGGATCTCCCTCCTCGACTAACCGCGAGAGCACCATACCACTGATAGGAGATTTGATCACATTGTCGATGTCGATATCGGCAATTCTTGTCTTGCCGGACTGGATGAGCGAGAGCTTCTCGGCGCTAAGTTTTAGTCTGAGGTCCGCTTCGTCATAGGAAGCTTTCTTATCTTCAAGCTCCTGGCTGGAGATAAGTTTCCGGTCTGAGAGGGTCTGTGCCCTGTCCAACTCACGTTTGGCATTGTCAAAGACAACCTGATATATTTCTACCTGCCGTTTAGCTTCGGCAAATTCCAGCGGCGTCGGGTCCGGGGCCACATCCAGAAGCGGATCACCCACTTCCACATAATCACCGATCTCAACATAGATTTTGCGAACGATTCCGGGGATTTTGGATTTGACCTCGATCTCCATCTTCGGCTCAATCCGTCCCACCGCCAATGCCTTGTCAACTATGGAGCCCCGTTCAACTTCAACTGTCCGGAGGGTATCTTCTTTTTTGGCAGAACCATCAATAGCAAAAAACAGCACCAACCCTACCACAATGACAATCGACCCGATTGCCAGAATCTTCTTTACCATACGCACTCTCCCGCACCTGTATGAATTATTGTCTGACTGCATTAAGATACGGAGTCGCACCGTCCATTGTTTCACCCCATTGAGACTGATTGAGGGCAGTGCCCTTCCCACCGAAGTTGCCACTCTCCTATAAGCCTCTACCTATCAATCCGTTAACCGGACCGTTGTCGTCACGGACCAGCCCCTAATCTGATTGGAGAACGACTGCCGCCTATATATATTGAAATGACAACTCAAACAGGAGTGACCGTTGCAGAAGATCAGCAAGCTTGAAATGTTACCATACCGAGTGCTAAACAAAAGGTACTGGAACGATTTTACGACCCTCTTTGGTGAGCGGGGAGCCTGCGGCGGATGCTGGTGTATGAACTGGCGCGTCATGAAAGCAGAATTTGAACAGGGTAAAAGCGGCGGCAATAAAAAAAAGATGCAGGAACTGGTCGACTCCGGGAATCGACCCGGGATCATCGGCTACAACCAGAAACAGCCAATTGCCTGGTGCTCCGTTGCACCGCGCAATCAGTTTCCCCGTTTAGAGAAGTCGCGAGTCCTGAGCCCGGTCGATGATCTCCCCGTCTGGTCAATTAGCTGTCTGTTCCTTGCCAAACAGTGGCAGAGACAGGGACTTTCTTCCCGGCTGCTGCTCTCGGCAGTTGACTATGCCCGCAAAAGGGGGGCTTCAATAGTCGAAGGATATCCTTTTGAGCCGACCACCAATGATCTTCCCGCTCCGTTTGTCTGGACCGGTCTGGCAGTTTCCTATTTGAAAGCGGGGTTTGTCGAAATTGCTCGGCGTTCAGCGACCCGGCCGATCATGCGCTTGCATCTCTGAAATCGGCTTCACTAACATTATTCAAAAATCAGTCTGATCGGACGAATAGTATAGGCATGTTTCTTTTCCGCATTGTCAAAGAGGGCCACGCTCATGTACAGAGTGTCGATGAGGCGAAAGTCAAACTGAGAACCGGTTGATTGATGCCTGGCCATCTCCACCGTCCATTTAGATCCGCGCCAGCGACCAAAGGCCTGAATATCGGCCGCATCCCCCATCATTGGAGCAACAACCACGGCCGGTATCCGGGAACCAATCGCAAATGTATCCAGCGCACTACTGTATGGCTGGTAAGATTCGGTCATTATATTGATCCAGTCTCGCACATAAAAATAGGACGGAAGGAAAAATGGCTGGTGCCATTGCTTATCAAGATTGAGCTTAAAGCCTCCACCGGCCCGGTTCTCGCTATGCACTCCGCTGGCCTGGTCGTTGAGTTCACTACTCCAGTAGCCATCGATAGCCTGTGACACCGGATTACTGCTAACCGCATGCCACGACCAGAACTCGGCTGTATCTCCAGAGGTGTAGTGACGCCCAATCCCCGGAACCGGGAGCAAATGACAATTGGCCAGACAACCGGATTGTTCCCGATGGAATGTGACGGCCAGTTGATCCTCAGAATAGAGAGATTCTCCCATGCGGCCGGGCTGTTCGCTCTCAATCAGGTTCCAACCTCCCGCGTTTTTTTCCAGATGCTTGTTCAAGGAACGGGTCTCATCTTCCCATTGAAACAGAAAATAGACAGTACGCCCATCCCTGAGAGCCCGCACCGATATCTCAGTCTCCCCCTTGTCGAAATTGGCTCCATGCCGCAGCGGAACGGAGATTTTATCGACCCTCATCCACTCAATATCGCTCACCTTGCCATCGACAAAGACAGAGCGATTCTGCGCCCGGCAGATTAGCGTCTGTGACTCAGTTTTCCAATAAGAGGGAACGGCGTAGACAACCATCGCAATCAATCCGGCCAACAGAAGCATCAGTGGTTTCAACTTCTGGCCATGAACTTCATTGAAAAAGAGCCGGCCCAATCTCCGGCCGGATGAAAACAGAACTCCAAGTAGGTGCCCGATGATGGCTGCTGCCAGTAGCAGGACAATCAGCAGGTGCCCGGACAGCAGGGCCTGATGCGAAACTATCGGAATGGAACCGGCCGCCAACAGACTCCCGCTGAGGCAGGTCAGGAGCAGTAACAAATTCAGTATGAGATAGAGACTTTTCGTTTGCCAACTATACCGGGTGAAAGAGAACAACCGCCGGAACTCTCCGGAGAGCAGCTGATAAGAGAAGTAGAAAGCTGTCAGGGCTGTTAGAAACAAACCAATTTCAATATGCTCCATAAGGACAGCGCCTGAAAGAGATAGCTGGTCAACCAGCGCCACCCACCATCTCTCAGTTTCAACCCGGTTGAATCGGAACAGTTTCAGACCGGTGAGAAGCAGGAACGATCCGGCCGCTATTATTAGAAACTGGATTACCAATAGAATTGGGTTAGGCCATTTTTCGTTGTTCAATTTGTGACTGCTATTCTTGATCACTGCTTCTCATTCTCCAGCGCCTGCGTCCGGAAGGTTTGCCATCTGGAAATAGATTATCCGGAACTCATAAGGCCAAAAGTATCCTCTAAGATAGCTACAAAACGAGATTTCGCACAAGAAAAAGGGTCCGAGCGTGATGCTCAGACCCTTTCATGCATATAGAATGCGATTGGGTGTTTTCTGATATTAACTGCAGCCCGAAGTTGAACCGCAGGTCATACATTTCAGACAGGTTCCGTTGCGTACCATTGTAAACTGTCCACACTCAGAACACATGTCACCTTCGTACCCCTTCAGTCTCGCTTCTCGGACTTCTGATCTGAAACGATGTTCTGTTTCGTCGGTTCTTGCAGCTGTCGTCGTTGCGGCATACTCATGCATCGACGTTTCGCCGCCATTCGTCTGGCCTGCAATCGGATTCTCCAGCGACTCACCATGTCCATTGCCTCCTGCAAATTTACCGTTTCCGTTCCCGTTACTGCCTATCGTATCCTCGCTGCCATTCCCGGACCCGAGCGATTCCCCCAGGTTGAGGTGTGGCGAATGAATATCTCCTTCAAGACGACTGCCAGTACTGATCTGGCCGGTCACCTGCTTGGTGGCAATCTCTTCTTCTTCAAATTCCGCCGGTTCGCCGCTCGGGTCACCCAGAGTGTCCCCCCTTAAGTCTTCTTCAGAAACATGGGCCAGGTCCGTTCGGCCCAGGTAAGTTATTGCCAGTTCTCGGAAGATATAATCAATGATAGAAGTTGCCATGCGGATGGAACGGTTCCCCTGAACCATTCCGTTTGGTTCAAATCTACTAAACAGAAACGCTTCAACAAATTCCTCCAGCGGAACACCATGCTGCAATCCCAGAGAGACGGCAATAGCAAAGGAGTTCATCAACGATCTGAAAGCTGCTCCTTCCCTGTGCATATCAAGGAAGATTTCGCCCAGCGTGCCATCGTAATATTCACCGGTCCGGAGGTACAGTTTGTGCCCTCCAACCGTAGACTTTTGCGTGTAGCCGCCGCGGCGATTGGGCATTTTGCGGCGCTTGGCCAGATAGCGATAGATCACTTTCTCGGCCATCTTCTCAGCTGCACCACTTATTGTCAGCGGCTCCTCTTCTTCGTCACTGTCAAGCAGCATGGAATTGAGCGGCTGGCTCAATTTGGAACCATCCCGATAGAGAGCAATCGCCTTGTTCATTGTCTCCCAGGCCAGGCGATAGGCCCGTTTGACATCATCAATGGTGGCTTCGGCCGGCATGTTAATTGTCTTTGAGATAGCGCCGGAAATGAACGACTGAACCGCAGCCATCATCCTGATATGCGCTTCCGCCTTGATGAACCGCTCCCCTTTACGACCGCACCGATTGGCGCAGTCAAAGATCGGAAGATGCTTCTCGGCCAGGTGCGGAGCTCCCTCAATCGTCATGGTTCCACAGCAATACTCGTTGGCCGCTTCAACCTGCTCTCTTGTGAAACCGAGTTCCTTAAGAAGATTAAACCTGGAGCTGTTGATCAGCTCCTCTTCCAAGCCCAGGGTGTCAGTCAGGAATTCTTCGCCCAACGTAAACTTGTTGAAGGCAAAACTGATATCAAAGACATTTTCCAGAGTAGCCTCAATGCTTTCAAGCTCCGTCTTGGAGAATCCTTTCGCCTTGAGTGACTCATGGTTGATGAACGGAGCCCCTTTGAGCGTCTTGTGGCCGGTGGCATAAAGCACGATTTCCCGGATCTGATCATCATCATAACCGAGGCGAGTCAGCGCCACCGGCACCGAATTGTTGATGATCTTGAAATAGCCGCCGCCAGCCAGTTTCTTGAACTTGACCAGGGCAAAGTCCGGCTCAATCCCGGTAGTATCACAGTCCATAACCAGTCCGATAGTCCCGGTGGGGGCGATCACACTGACCTGGGCATTTCTGTAACCATGAACTTCCCCAAGTTCCAGAGCGTTGTCCCAGACTTTGCGAGCGGCCATGACCATCTCTTCGGGCACATATGCCGCGTTGATACCGGCCGGTTTTACAGTCAGGTTTTCGTATTCCGTCTTCTCTACATTGTATGCCGCCCGCTTATGGTTTCTCAACACGCGGAGCATATGTTCACGGTTCCGATAAAAGGCCTGGAACGGTCCCTGTCGTTTGGACATTTCAGCCGAAGTAATATACGCCTGTCCGGTCAGGATGGATGAAAGGGCACCGCACCACGCGAACCCTTCGGGAGAATCGTATGGAATCCCCATTCGCATCAACAGAGTACCGGCATTGGCAAATCCCAAACCGAGGGTGCGGTATTCAAAACTGCGCTGCGCAATCGGTTTGGAGGGATAAGAGGCCATCAGCACCGAAATTTCAAGGACAATCGTCCACAGCCTGATGGCGTGCCGATAACCCTCAATGTCAAAGCTACCATCCTCCCGATGGAATTTCACCAGGTTGATCGAAGCCAGATTGCAGGCGGTGTCATCAAGGAACATATATTCCGAGCAGGGATTGGATGCGTTGATACGTCCGTCTTCGGGACAGGTATGCCATTCGTTAATAGTTGTATCAAACTGTACACCCGGATCAGCACAGGCCCAGGCCGAATGGCAAATTTTGTTCCAGAGTTCGGTCGCGGGAATTGTCTTGGAGACGGTTCTGCCGATACGATTTATCAGTTCCCAATCTCCACCTTCATTCAGACATTCAAAAAACCGGTTGGGAATCCTGACCGAGTTGTTGGAATTCTGACCGGAAACGGAGAGGTAGGCTTCTCCCTCCCAGTTGGTATCCAGATCAACAAACTCAATCTCATGAATTCCCTGCGCGGCCAGTTCCAGTATCTTCTGTATGTAGGCCTGCGGGATACTGAGCTTGCGCGCTCTTGAGATGGCTCGCTTGAGCCCGGCATTGGTGGCCGGGTTTATATCATAGACAGAGTCACCATTCGTCCCGGCCACATGTGTGGCTGCAAAAATCTCTTTGAGCTGAACGCGGATAATCTGTGATCCCGCCACCAGCGCCGCAACTTTTTGTTCTTCAACAACCTTCCAGGCGACAAACTGCTCAATGTCCGGATGATCAAGATCCAGACAGACCATCTTGGCGGCACGACGGGTAGTTCCGCCGGACTTGATAGCACCGGCGGCCCGATCACCGATCCGGAGGAAAGACATGAGTCCCGAAGAATTCCCACCACCGGAGAGTCCTTCACCGCTGCCGCGAACGTTTGAGAAGTTTGATCCCGTGCCGGAGCCATACTTGAACAGGCGCGCCTCGCGCACCCAGAGATCCATGATTCCGCCATCGTTGACCAGGTCATCGGAAACTGACTGAATAAAGCAGGCGTGCGGCTGCGGATGTGAATAGGCGCTGGAAGACTCGGTCAGTTCATGCGTCTTGGGATCAACATAGTAATGTCCGTTGGCCGGTCCGGTAATGTCGTAGGCAAAATTCAGTCCGGTGTTAAACCACTGCGGAGAATTGGGAGCGGCAATCTGATCGGCCAGCATGTACCGCATCTCATCATAAAAGATTTCGGCATCCTTCTCAGAATCAAAATAGCCATGCTTCTCTCCCCAGTGACGCCAGCAGCCAGCCATGCGGTGAAAGACCTGACGAGCATCAGTCTCTCCCCCGGTGACCGGGTTCCCTTCGGCATCCCGGACCAGTTTCCCACCAGCATCCTTCTGCGGCACCCCCGCCTTGCGGAAATATTTCTGAGCCAGAATGTCGACTGCAACCTGTGACCATTTCTCCGGAGCCTCAATCTTATCATTTTTGAATACAACCGACCCATCCGGATTTTTTATCTCCGATGATCTTTTGACAAAGCTGATTCTACTATATGCAGATTCGCCATCTCGTGTGAAGTGCCGTTCAATCCTCAAATCATCCTCCTACCTCTATAAAAACAGCCTCTTTAACCTCTCAGAGCATCCCGCACTCTGATTCCCTGAGGCTGACAACGATCAAATTATTTGAATTCTCCCAAAAAGAGCTGAACAGTGGGGGTATCCTCTGCGGTGGCCGCTTTCGAGAAGTGGTACAATATATTGTGGTTCAATACGTGCCAAACACTAAAAATAGTGTTTTACTGCCTTTTTCTGTATTCCGTTGACTCTCAAGAAAGTAACTAAGGAAGAGCGCGGCATCTTTCACTTCGAACTTGCGCCAGCATCGATTATTGAGAATTTATACAATGCAATTCTTTATCTTATAACAAGATATGGGGGGGTTTTTTATTTGGCCTTGTTCGTGGAATTAAATAAATTTTATGTGAATGTCCAATTCATTGAAATATAGTTAGTTATGGCGATTCCCACATCAATGCACTGCTTATCCACACCCTTGTGGAAAACCTTGTGGATGATTAGCCCAAACAACGACTCTTTGGACAGCCTCGGTTGAGACAAATGACCTTGGGACGGAACGGGTGGCTCCCGTTTATGTTCTGTCGCCCACCGCTTGCGGTGGGTACTATCGGAACAGCAGTAGACTTCTTTGGCTCCCACGGCAAGCCGTGGGCGACCATTCCCATTGTAGTCCTAAGTCACCCTGAGCGGAGTCGAACGGGTGATTACTACAGTATAATCGCTAACTTCCCCATTTGAGT
>JARGFS010000135.1 GCA_029211095.1 bacterium
AGACAGTGGGAAACACTCCTCACCGCCGCGGAGAGTCAGTTCCCATCCTTCTGGTTCTGGCTGGACCTGCAAATGTATGTCCATGATGCCCTGGATAATCTTGGGTTGGCCTACCATTCCGCCCGCGATGCGGTGCGCTTTGAAACCGCTTTCTTCTTGCGCAGAATGCCCTTTTTCCCTAACTTGAATTCTCAGGACGGCACCCCGATAGCAAGCGATGAAACCCGTGAATGGCTCACCGATCTGGAATCTTCGACCCAGCAATCTTCGGCTGGCGCGGGTTCAACCGTTGTGGCCGTGTCGGACAGTGCCAATGCCGAGGCTTTTGAACTCAATCAGGCCGAAAGCATTGACAACGTCCTGACTTCGGCACGTGAATATCTTGAAAATAGCCGATCTCTCAGAGATCGCTTCATAGCTCAGTTAAAGCTCTCCGGTTATCTGGCCGGGAAAAAAGAGATTGAACTGGCCTATACATATTTGACCGGACTGGAATCATCCATGACAAAGTTCGGCTTGGACCAGTGGGAACCTGCCCTGGCCGTGGCCGTTCTGTCAGAGTTGTATTCCTGTCTGCAGAAACTGATCAAGTCTCGCAAAGAGGACAAAGAGAGCCTCCAGCAAAAAACGCGCGAGACTGTGGCCAGGTTAGTTGCCATAGACCCGGTCAAGGCAGCTGAATTAGTAAGAAAATAACTGAATCGCACAGCCTTATTGGTGCGAATAATATTGCGAATAAAACCTATAGAATCGTAATAGTGAAAGGAGAGGCATATGCCTAAGGATGAAGCAAGTATTGCCCCAAAAGAAATGGTCAATATTAAACTTCCGGCCCCTGCGTCCGGAGGTGAAGGAGAGGAACTGCCATTTCGCCAGGCGATTGTCGGGGATTTCACCGGTAAAGATGATCCTACCCCGGTAGCCGAGAGAAAACTGCGCGACATAAACGCAAAAAACTTCAATGATGTCATGGCCTCAATGGACCTCGGCTGTTCGTTCTCGGTCAAGAACAAGGTCGGTGGAAACGAAGAAGAAGAGATACCGGTTGACCTCAAGTTCTCCAACATGAAATCATTCCGGCCCGAAGAAGTGGCCAAGCAGGTGCCGCAGGTTAAACAGTTGGTCGATTTTCGCAAACGCCTGATTGAACTCAGAGGCGAAGCGGTACGCGATCCTAAGAAACTGAAGGAATTCAACGAAGTGCTGTCCAAGCTCGGCCTGGACAAGTCAGAATAATACCGGAACAGCTCAAAGTTGTTCTGATACAAACAAACAGAAACTGATTTTTTGAGGATATGCAAACATGACCGATGCTGAAAAAACTCCGGACGCCGAACCGAAGGCAGAAGCCGCAGGGGCAGCCGAAGATACCAGCCTTGTTGACAGCATGATTACTCAGTTTGAGGGGGAAGCGGGTTCGCTTTCTTCTCAGCAGCAGGAAGTCGGCAAGGACCTGATCCGGTTCTTTAAACAGAAAATGACCGGTGTCAAGGTCGATGCCACCTTCTTCAACTCGGCTCTCGACGAAATTGACAGTCTCATTAGCAAACAGTTGGATCAGGTTCTCCACAACGAGAAATTCCAGCAGTTGGAATCTGCCTGGAGTGGTCTCAAGTGGCTGGTCGACCGGACTGACTTTAATGAAAACATCCGCTTTGATATGCTCAGCGTGTCAAAAAAAGAACTCCTCCAGGATTTTGAGGATGCTGTCGGTGACATTACCACTACCGGCCTCTACCATCATATTTACTACTCAGAGTACGGCGCCCCCAATGGAAAACCGTACGGCTCTATCCTGATGAACTACCAGTTCTCACATAGAGCGCCGGATGTAGCCCTGATGAGCAAGGCCGCCGAAGTCGCCAACATGGCCCACGCTCCGATTGTCTCAGCCGTAGCTCCCGAGCTGTTCGGGCCCAAAGGGTACGACCATCTCACCGATGCCCGCTATTCTGTTTCAGAAGCGCTGGCCGGTAAGGAATACGCCAAATGGAATGGCTTTGTTGAAGATGAAAATGCCCGCTATGTCGGCCTGACTCTTCCCCACTTCCTGCTGCGTAACCCGTACAACGAAAAAGACAACCCGGTTGATGAGAATGAGTTCAAGTACGAAGAGAGCGTCAACGAAAACAATGACTATCTCTGGGGAAATGCGGCCTTCGCGTTCTCCAGTCGCTTGACTGAATCGTTCAAGAAATACCGCTGGTGCTGGCGTATTGTCGGCGAAGAGAGTGGTGGAGCGGTCCCGGACATGAATATCCATACTTTCCATCAGCACGGCGAGCTGGTCCAGAAACCACCGACCGATGTTTCTCTCACTTTCCGCAAGGAAGAAGAACTCAACCAGGCTGGCATGATGCCCATGCTCTGGCTGAGAGAGAAAGACCAGGCTGTTTTCTACCGGGCACCTTCTTTGAAGAAACCGCTCAAATACCCGGACACACCGGAAGGAAACAAAAAAGAGCGTGATGACAAGCTAAGAACCAAGCTGCCGTTCGTATTCATTCTGACCCGTTTCGCACATTATCTGAAACGCCTTCAGACCAAATATATTGGCAAGCCGACTTCGCGCACCGCTATCGAGAAAGAGCTGAATGAGTGGATCATGCAGTATGTCAATGCCGACAAGAATCCCCAGTCAGGGACCTTGGGAAAACAGCCGCTTTATTCGGCTGCGGTAAACGTGGAAGAAGACCCCAAAAACCCGGGCGTCTACCTCTGCGATGTCAAACTGACTCCACACAGTATGGCCGAAGGCTTTACCACCACCCTGAGCCTGGTCACCCGCCAGGACGTAGGAGATGCGTAAGCACAATTTCGAACATCCGGGCCTTTGGACTAACGAACAAAACAGTTTTTTGCCATTTCGCATAAAGCGTAACTAACTTGAAAGGAGTTTTTTGATGGCTCTTCCGTTTTACATGACGATTGAGGGCAACACGCAGGGCAATATCGAAGGGTCCTGCAATGCCACCGGTCACGAAGTTGAAATCCAGTGCCACGCCCTGGACCAGACAATTCAGATCCCCTGGAATTCAAAGACCGGACAGCCCGCCGGCGTCCGTAATCACGGACCGCTGAAAGTTACTAAAGCTTTTGACAAGGCTTCGCCGCCATTGTACAAGGCTATGATTGAAGGAGAAAGGCTCTCCATAGTAGAGTTGAAATTCTACCGCATTCTGCCTACGGGCGGTCAGGAGAACTACTTCACCGTCTCTATGACCGATGCTACTATTGTTGAAATCAGACCCCACATGCTGAACCACTTCGACGCTGAACTCGCGCGCTATGACAACATGGAAGATGTGTCGTTTGCCTACGCTCAGATCGAATGGCGTTGGGAGCCGGATGGCATCACGGCTATGGATGACATGACCTCGGGAGCATAACCAGGACATCTATTCATCGTCTATGGATGACATCGCAACAGTAAGACTTTGGAGCAGGCTCGCCATGAGTAAGCCGATGACAAGTCGGGAAGAGGAGACCGATGAATTCGCGGTCCTCCAGTCAGTTCGGGAACACCTGGGTTGGATGCTAAACTCCCACTCAGGTGATGCTCCCGCCTGTCCGGATTATGGCCTCCCCGATCTCAGCGGAATCATTGCGGGCCTGCCTAAGTCTGAAAATGCATTCTCATCCGCCCTTAGAAAAAGCATTCTGGAGCATGAACCAAGAATCTCCCATGCCAGTATCTGGCTGAACCCGGGCGAGACCGGCGATGCTTCCGATGTTCACTTTACGATTGAAATAACCGTCAAAACCAGTGGCAGCGGCACCAAGCGCCGTCTGGAAGGCGCCGTTAACATCGATAATGTCATCAGCGTAGGATAGCCAAGTGTCAAGTAAAGCATATCATGATGAATTAAACTACCTGCGTACTTTGGGCCTTGAATACGCCCAGAGACATCCCTCCACTGCCGGTGCCCTCGGTTCCGGAGCCAGAGACCCCGATGTGGAACGCCTTCTTCAGGGCTTCTCATTTCTAACCGCCCGCATCCATGACCGACTTGACAACCAGTATAGCCACATTGCCGAAGCCCTGCTTGAAGTTGCCTGGCCTCAGGTTCTGCAACCTCTCCCCTCGACAACAATGATACAGTTCCAGCCGGATCGCCAGGTGCTGCGCAAGAATTTCGAAATCACGCAGGGGACAGAACTGGACTCGGAAAACCAGCCCTGGGGAAACTACCGTTTCCAGACCTCGCGCACGGTTCATCTCTATCCTTTCCAGATCAATAATATTGAACTGGTCGAGAAAAATGACACTGCCTTTCTGGAAATCTCATTTGAGATGAATAGCGGAGCATCATTGGAAGATTGCCAATTCAGTGATCTTCCGCTGTTTATTTCCGGTGATGATGAGAGGTTTACCTACGGTTGGTATCTTTGGCTCACACAGTATATCAAACGAGCATACTTTGTGGCCGATGGAGACGATAAGAAGATAGCTGTAAATATGGTCCCGGTCGGATTTGATGACGACACCACCCTCTTCCCGGACTCTGATGCAGAACTGCCGGGTCACCGGCTGCTGCGAGAATTTTTCTGCTATCCCAAGAACTTCCTGTTCATAAATATTCCCGATCTGACCCCCTTGTCGGAACTGGGAGCAGCGGAACAATTCAAGCTCGTGGTAGATTTTGGCAACCGGTCACCTTCCGGACCAATGCGTAAACTATCGCCAAATGCACTCAATCTCTTTTGCACTCCGGCCGTTAACCTGTTCAATTCGCACGCCCGGATCGCGCTGGACCACACTCGCTCGGAATTTGTCGTCCGCTCTGACGAAATTGATATCGAACACCACGAAGTCTTCTCGGTAGAAAAGATCATCGGGGTGGAGAGCGGTCCTTCCGGCAAGCGTCGGGAATTCCTTCCCTTCTTCAAAAGGGATATCGGGACCAGCCATGACTCCCCCACCTATCGCACAAGGTTCACTGATATCCAGGTACGACGGAATGACCGAGCCTTGCAGGGACGGGAGTGCTTTGTTTCCTTTGAAAACCTGAACCTGGATGTCTCGCACTCTCTCTCCCTGGACGTAACCTGTGTTAATCGCAGCGGGGCATCTTCCCTAAAACCTGGCCAGGTTTGCAAACCAACGGAAATGGTCCCGGCCTTTGTACAATTCAAAAACATTGACCAGCCGACCAATTATCGTCCGGCTGTTACTGCCCCCGATTACCTGTGGCAGTTGGTTTCATCCATGAATCTGGCTCGGCAGTCTATTGCCAATTTGGAGAACCTAAGGTCGGCCATTCGCCTTCATTGTCGGGTGCATCGGGAGTCCGATGCCGCCGTCAACCAGTGGCTGGAAGGGATCTCGTCTATTAACGTAAATCCTGGCGTCTGCACCGACAACGGGACAATCCTGCGCACTCTCCACACCGAACTTGAATTGCACAGTCCGCCTGAACGAACCAATGAGTATTATCTGTTCGCAATTATCATCTGTGAATTCATGAGACATGTGGCCAGTATTAACACCCGGCTGGACTTCAGACTGAAATTCACCCACGATGTCGCCCTGGACTACCAGTGGCCAAAACGAGTTGGAACATGTCCCGTACTCTAACTGACAGGTTGGTCGAAGAACCGTTTGCTTTTGCGTTCTATCAGGCGATCTTCCTGCTGGAAAGCCTGCACCGGGAGCATGACCGGATTGGCGAGTTTGGTCACCCCGGCAAAGAGATTGTTCGGCTGACAAATGTCGATTCGCTGAGCTTTTCACCCAACCAGATATCATCGATTGAATTTTCTGAAAGCGATGATGGCGATATTCAGTTCAAACTGGCCACTTCCATCATGGGCCTCTATGGCGTTTTCTCCCCCCTCCCCATGAATTACACCGCCTCGCTGATCAGTTGGTCCGATGACAACAAAGAGGCGCGCCAGCGCCAGCGTGACTTCCTGGACATTTTCAACCACCGTCTGCTTTCGCTGCTTTACCGCTCTGAGAAGTACACCAGGATAACTCAGACAGACAAGGACCACGGCTCCGCAGGTACTCGCGCCCTGGGGGCGCTGGTCGGTTTTTGGGAGAAGTCCGGTAACCAAGCCGGCACGGGCTCATCGGGCGACCTGTCGCTCGCCCGACTGTTGATGGCCAGTACCCGGTCGGCGGCCGGGCTCAAAAATTGGATCAAAAGAATTTTTACTGGCGTGGGCGTTCGCATAGAACAATTCTGCCCCCGGTGGATTCTGGTCCCGGAGGAGTCTCAGGCCAGCCTGGGCAAAAATAACAGCTGCCTGGCCGGTGAAGGATCAGACTATGAGCAGGTGGCTACTCTCGGTGAAATGATGTATGACCGAGAGACTAAATTCAGAATTCACCTGGGTCCCTTAAACTGGAACAACTTTGTCAGATTCCTTCCGGGACGCGATGACTATAATAAGCTGGTAGGTGAGGTCGACAATTTTCTGGGTGACAGTCTCACTTATGATGTCATGTTGAAACTGCTTGGCCAGGAGTGTTACCACCTCCGGACCTGCCTGGATGGAAAGAGTTCCCAGCTGGGCTTCACTGCCGGCCTGTTTCGAGAAGATGCAGCAGACTCTGATCTCTGCCTGTCAATTGATGTTGCCATGACCGGCGACGGGACTGAATAATTGATGATCAAGGAGCTACAATATGGCTGATTTACTGAGAGCCAATCAGGCCGATTTTCTGGTCGAAGTTGACGGGGTCGGAGCCCAGTTGAGTGTTCTCCGATTCACCGGGCATGAATTCCTGTCCGGCCTGTTTGAGTTCACCATCCGTGTCGAGGCCGCCGAACCTGATATTGATCCTACTGCTGTCATTGGACAGAAGGCCGCCTTCACAATCCATTCGCAGGGTTACGAGAGAGTCATCAATGGAATCGTATCCCGGTTTCAATTCTCCGGTGTGCACGAAAACGTGAGCGTCTATGACCTCCGCATTGTCCCCAGCCTTGCCCTTTTGTCCCATCGGTTTGACTGTCGCATCTTCCAGGAGGCTTCGGCGGTAGATATTATCTCGGATGTTGTTGATAGTTCCGGTGCCTACGCCGATGGCTGGACAATGTCTGATTCAAGCGGACTGCCCCCACTTACCTACTGCGTGCAGTACCGGGAGTCGGACCTCAATTTCATAAGCCGACTGGCCGAGCAAAACGGGTTTTTCTATTTCTTTGACTTTTCCAAGAACTCAGAATTAATCTTCAGCAATGACCCCGGAGTTCATCCAGCCATTAATGACACCACCATTCCGTTCCATGTTCAGGGCGGCACTCAAACCGACAACGACTTCATCTTTGAGATCAACATGGGACTGAGCCTGAGAACCTCCAAACACACCGTCCGTGATTATAATTACGAAAGCCCGGACCTTGACTTGACCAGAGATTCGGCCAACTCCGGAGACACTGAGCTTGAGAGCTATGACTATCCGGGCGCCTTTGACAGCCAGGATGGCGCTACAAATCTGGCCAATGTTAAGGCTCAGTCCGATGAATGCCTCAGATCAATCTGCCGCGGCCAGAGCAACAGCGCCCGCCTCGCTCCCGGATACAAATTTGATCTGGTTGACTATCCGGTTGCCTCCATGAACGACTCCTACCTGATCACCGCTGTAAGGCATACCGGTGAACAGCCCTCCCCCGATCAGGCTGGCAGCGAAGAAAACGGCTACTCCAATACTATTCAGTTCCAAAGAGCCGATATCCCTTTCAGACCTCCCCTGCGCACTCGCAAACCGAGGATTGAAGG
>JARGFS010000136.1 GCA_029211095.1 bacterium
ATTGGGGAGGAGAAATCTCTTCATCTCTCCGTTGGCTGGAGCCGGGAGGTGGATTTTGATCAGCCGCGTATTTCAATTGAGATTCAGTCCGATTTATAAAAGTTGTTTTTGCTGATTTCGCCTTGCACTATCAGTTTGTGCGTACAATCCAAAACTATTTTAAGCTGATCCGAATACAGAACTGCTTGATCGCTTTGGCGGCAGTGCTGCTTGGCGCTCACCTGACCGAAGCCGCCCCGGCATATTACCGACCGCTGATTGTCTCGCTGGCGGCGTTTCTTTTGTGTGCCGCCGGAAACAGCATGAATGATATTCTGGATATTGAGAGCGATCGGATCAATCACCCGGATCGAGTCCTGGTGACAGGAGCGCTCAGCCGGGAAGCTGCCGTTAGGGTAACATCGCTGACGACCGGGCTGGCCGTGCTGCTGGCTGTAATGTCCGGCTGGTTTTTACTGCTGGTACTTTTTGCGGCGGCCGGATTGCTCTGGTTTTACAATTCAATGGGGAAACATCTGCCGATCGTGGGGAATCTGATTGTGGCTTTGCTCGGCTCCGTCCTGTTTCTGGTCGGAGGAATGGCCGTTGATTTTCGAGCAACGTTTGTTTTGCCCGGTCCAATTATCCCGGCGGCAATAGCGTTTGGATTTCATCTACTTCGGGAAATCATTAAAGATATTGAAGATATGGCCGGTGATGAAAGTGTTACTTCGGGTACGATAGCGATCAAGCTGGGACAGAAAAACAGCCTTCATCTCGCTTTTATGGTTCATCTCGTTACAGTCGCGGCCGTTCTCTGGCCGGTCGTGGCCGGATGGTATTCCGGCCTTTATGCCTGGGTTGCCAGTGTTGGTGTTCTGTTTCCAAACTCGATTGTGCTAATGTCACTCTTGCGCAGGCCGACTCAATCTCTCATAGCAACCACGACCAGGGTACTTAAGCTGACCATGGTCATTGGTGTCGCCGCTCTTTTACTTGCCTGAAATTGGACTGAAACGTTTATTCAAAACCTAAGTATAAGGATAATTATGGGCAGTAACTTTATTCAAAAGCCGGAGTTGTTATGAGAGCATTGCTAATGCTGGTTGTAATTGCCCTTGTGATATCTTGGCCTGCCGGGAATGTGCTGGGAATCCAGCTCTCTCAGTCTTTGGATCAAAGCGAAATCGGCTACGAGGACAGCGCCAATTTTATCATACAGATTGAATGGGAAGGGGGACAGGCGGCCTACCAATTAGAGCGCGCCCTGGACCCGTTTTTTGACCGATTGAAAGTGAAGGGCTTCTCCTCTTCTATCAGCAGTCAGCCGAGCGCCAAGGGGGAGAAAACTGTCAAGACTTTCCATTATGTGCTGGTGCCGACTTCGAGTGGTGCGGCCAGGATTGACCCAATCACGATCTCTTACCTGGCTATGCCGGATTCTGTTAGTGGAGAACTGCTGACGGAACCAATGACGATTACGGTGGCGGAGAAGATTCCGGAAAAAGTGAGCGATAGTTCAAATATGCTCTGGCTGTTTGGTGCGGTCGGTCTGATTGTCCTGGTGGGTGGAGGAGTGGCTTTCTGGCGGAAACGGTCGGCCGTACCGGAAATGCCCGTATTGTCAGCCGAACAGAAGCTGCTGGCGGCATTGGAAGATGCCAAGTTTTCTTCCGGGTCTGACCTCAAGAAATTCCAGTCCGCGCTACACGATGCCCTGCATGGCTACATTTTGGAGCGGTTTGGTATTGATTCCGGTCCGTTGCCGGACGATGGCATAGCTGAGGCGCTTGATGGAACATCGTTGGATGAGGAACAGAAACAGAGGCTGGCGCACTGGTTTACCCGGGCCAGAAAAGATAAGTTCCGGCCTGTTGACGGAGCCCCCGGCGAAGTAGTCCGGATTGAAAACGAAATTCGCACTTTTTTTGATAAATTGAAATAACCTAAGTTTACCGGAGGATAGATGGAGACTGACATTCAACAGATACAGGCGGCCGTGGAAAAGGAGTCCCCCTTTGTCGACCAACTGACACAGCAGGTTCGAAATGTAATTGTCGGGCAGAACTACCTGATTGAACGGCTGCTGATTGGGATTCTGGCCGATGGCCACATTCTGATTGAGGGTGTTCCGGGCCTGGCCAAGACGTTGTCGGTTAAGACAGTGTCTGACGCCATTCAGGCCAAGTTCCAGCGTTTACAGTTCACTCCTGACCTGCTGCCCGCTGATCTGATTGGCACCATGATTTATAATCCCCAAACGTCCGAATTCTCAGTGAAGAAGGGGCCGATTTTTGCCAATATCATTCTGGCCGATGAAATCAACCGCGCCCCCGCCAAAGTTCAGTCGGCGTTGCTGGAAGCTATGCAGGAGCGACAGGTCACTATCGGCGAGACCACATTTCCGCTGGACAATCCGTTCCTGGTGTTGGCCACTCAAAACCCGATTGAGCAGGAGGGAACCTACCCGCTTCCCGAAGCGCAAATCGACCGTTTCATGCTGATGCTTAAGATCAGCTATCCGACCCCGGCCGAAGAGCGGCAGATTATGGATCGCAACACCGAGGGAGTGACCGCTGAGGTGCAAAAGATTATCAGTCCGGATGATATTGTCCGGGCGCGGGATGTGGTGCGCTCGATCTATGTCGATGACAAGGTCAAAGACTATATCGTCAACCTGATCTTTGCCACTCGTGAGCCGGAGAAGTACGGCCTTTCTGACCTTAAAGACTTGATCGGCTTTGGAGCTTCGCCGCGCGCGACCATTTACCTGAACCTGGCGGCCAAGGCGCATGCCTTTATCAGGGGACGGGGTTATATAACGCCCGAAGATGTCAAGGCGATCGGCACCGATGTTCTTCGCCACCGGATTCTCATAACGTACGAAGCCGAAGCGGAAGAGATCAGCAGTGATGATATTGTAAGGAAGATTTTTGACGCCGTAGAGGTACCGTAGCGAGTTGACCGGTTATGATTCCGAAAGAGATACTAAAAAAAGTACGTCGTATTGAGATTCGCACCAAGAAATTGGTGAATGATCTCTTTTCCGGCGAATACCACTCCACGTTCAAAGGACAGGGGATGGAATTTGAGGAGGTGCGGCAGTACGAGCCGGGGGATGAAATCCGCCTGATTGACTGGAACGTCACCGCCCGTACCGGCTACCCGCATATCAAGAAGTTCAAAGAGGAACGTGAATTATCGGTCGTGCTCCTGTTTGACGCTTCGTCTTCGGGCAGGTTCGGAACCAAAGAGCGGTTCAAGAATGAAACGGCCGCGGAATTGTGTGCCCTGCTTGCTTTTTCGGCGATCAAGAACAATGACAAAGTCGGCTTGATAATTTTTACCGATGAGATTGAGAAGTTTGTCCCGCCCAAGAAGGGGAGAGCCCATGTTCTCAGGTTGATCAGGGAGGTCATCTACTTTGAACCGCGCGGCAAAGGGACAAATATTGCCGGGGCTCTGGAGTATTTCAGCCGGGTGATTAAGCGCAAGTCGGTCGTCTTTTTGATTTCTGATTTTCTCTCCGAAGGTTTCCTTAAGCCAGTGCAGATTGCCAGCAACAAGCATGATATGATTGCCGTGAAAATCACCGACCCGAGAGAAGTCACATTTGATAATATCGGTCTGCTGGAGCTCGAAGATGCCGAGACCGGTGAGGTCTTTGTGGTTGATACCGGATCAAGAGCTTTCAGGAATGAGTTTGCCGCGAGGGTATCCGAAGACAACTCGGAGTTGAGTCGGGAATTTCGCCTGATCAAACTGGATTTCATAAATATTCGCACCGATGAATCCTACATTGTGCCCCTCATAAACTTCTTTAAGATGAGAGAGAAAAGACACTGATGAATTCCGCACGTTTCGCAAAACTAACGGCTGCGGTTGGCAGTATTCTGATCATGGCGCTGGTGGTATCCTGTATTGCAGACCGTACCGGTGACGATTTGTCCCGGCACAAAAAACTGGCCGGAGAGCTCAGGGATGCCAAGCTCTACCATGCGGCCGTTGATGAGTATGTCATGGCATTGGAATTGCCGGGCCTTGAATCTACAACCCGGGCCAATATTAATTACCTGATTGCCAAACTGTACTTTGAGAATATCAAGGATTATGAACAGGCCGCTTCCTATTATGTCCGGGCTCGAACGCTGGACCCCAATGGAAGTTTTATCTCTGAAGCCTCGCGCAACCTGGTTACTTCGATGGAGCGCATGGGAAGAATGCTCGATGCCGGTCGGGAACTCAATGCGGCCACCAACATTGAGGCGGAGCCGGCCTCGGATTCGGATGTAGAGGTGGCGCGGGTGGGCGGAAACCCGATCTGGCTGTCCGAGATTGACCAGCAGATCCAATCTCTGGAGCCAGAAGCGCAGAAACAATTCAAAGACCCGGCGGCCAAAATCCAGTTTGTGCACCAGTATGTCGGGGTGGAACTGCTGTACCATGCGGCGTTGCGCGAGCAGTATGACCAGGATGATGATGTCAAGAACCAGCTACGGCTACTGCAAAAACGACTGTTAGTGGATAAGTACGTTCTGAAAAAAGTGATGCCGACCGTGCGGATTGACACTTCCGATGTAATGAATTTCTATAAAGCTAATGCCCAAACCAGGTATAACAATGCGCCGTATGATTCGGTGCGGGCGACAGTCTTTATGGATTACCAGATGGTCAAGACGGAGTCGGCCTATAGTGATTACATCGCCAATCTGGCTAAGGCTGAAAAGGTTGAATTCCTGGACCACAATGTCAAATGATGCAAACTGATTGTAAAAAAGATAAAGATTTGAAACTGTTCGCAAACGGGGGGCTGGTTGCGCGGACAATTCTGGCCTTGTTGCTCAGTCTTGCAGCGGTTGTACCGGTAGCGGCGCAGAATGCGGCGGACACGGTGGAGTCTCTTCCGGGGATCGAGATTACGACTTCGGTAGACCTGGCCGACATTTATGTCGGTGATCTGATCACTTACAAGATTGCTATCACCTATGATTCCACATACCAGCTGATTCCGCCACCGCTCGGGGTGAACTTGGGCGCTTTTGATGTCCGTGATTACACCCCCGATGTCACCACTGATCTTCCGGATGGACGCAAGCATACCGAGAATTCGTTTACCCTGAGCACTTTCACAACCGGTGACTATCTGATACCCCCGGTGCCGGTTGGATTCATACTTCCGGATGGGAATAAACGATATTTATTGTCAGAGTCGGTCCCTATCAAGGTGAATTCGATGCTGTTGGATTCAGACGACTCCGCTGATATAGCTTCGCTGAAGGACCCTTATGAATTCAAGCGGGATTATTTTAGTTACTACCTCTGGGGCTCGATTGCGCTGTTTCTGCTGTTGGTCGGGCTGTTCCTCTGGTGGAAGTTCGGTCGTCGCAAACCGGAAGTGGAACTGGTTGATCTCCGTCCCCCCTGGGAAGTTGCTTTTGAACGGTTGGCGAATCTGAAACAGCAATCGGTTATCGCTGACGGAGAGATTAAGGCTTACTATATCGAGCTGACTGAAATCGCGCGGGAATATCTTGGCCGGATGTATATCATTAATGTGCTCGATATGACAACCGGCGAGTTCCTCAGTCATTTTGCCGAACGCGAGGCACCGGACAATCTTCATGCTGATATGAAACAGTTTTTGGATCATGCCGACCTGGTCAAGTTTGCCCGATTTGACCCGGCCCCGGAGAGGGCTGAGTCCGACTTTGAGTTTGTCCACCGAGTTGTCGGTTTGGTGCAAGATGATTTTGAACGTCGTCAGAGAGAATTGGAAGCAGCCCAGGCCAACAACGGCAGCGTTACTGTTCGGGGAGGCAGCAATGATTGAGTTCTCCGGCCTCAGTTTGAATCTGTTTGATGCCGTGGAGACAGTCATTCCGGCCACCCTAATTTTTGGTGTGGGAATTGTCTTGATTCTTCTGATGGTTCTTCAACGCTTCAAGCAGAAACGGGCTCAATCAGCGGCCATCAAGTACTCGGACCTTCGGATAGTAAAGCGGGCCGCGCGAACGAATAAGCAGAGATTTCGCTTTCTCCTGACAGTGCTCAGAATTCTGGCCGTGGCTCTGTTTATTGTCGCTTTTGCTCGGCCCAGGTCGGGAACCGAGTACCAGGAGATTACTTCGGAGGGAGTAGATATCATGCTTCTTCTGGATGTCTCGTCCTCGATGCAGGCTGAAGATTTCAAGCCGAACAACCGCTTGTTCGTGGCTAAGGAAGAGATCAAGAATTTTATCGGAAAACGACTGAATGACCGGATCGGTCTGGTTGTCTTTGCTCGTTATGCTTATACACAGTGCCCGCTAACAACTGATTATGGCGTACTTTTGAATTTTGTCGATCAGGTTGATTTTGGATTGGTCGAGGATGGTACCGCTATCGGAATGGCTACGGCAACGGCGGTGAACCGACTGAGAGAGTCTGACTCGGAGACCAAGATCATCGTGCTGCTGACCGACGGCGACAACAACGCGGGAGAGATTGACCCGATTACGGCCGCCACGTTAGCTTCCACGTTTGATATTAAGATATACGCGATCGGGGTGGGGAAGTCCGGGAATGTCATGTTCCCATACCAGGACCCGCTCTTCGGAAAGCGTTATATCTACCAGCCAACCAAGATTGACGAAGAGTCACTTCGGGAGATCGCCGCCAGGACCGGCGGTAAGTATTTTCGAGCTCAGTCAGAGGATGAGCTTGAGGAGATCTATGGCTTAATTGACAATCTGGAAAAGACCGAAGTCAAAGTGGCCGCACATATTCAGTACAAGGAACTGTTCCACTATTTTGTTTATGTCGGTTTGGCGTTGCTTCTGCTGGAACTGATTCTGGCCAATACTTATTTCAGGAAACTACCTTAAGGGATAATTATGCGATTTGCTGCTCCTGAAAATTTCCTTCTTTTGATTGGTGTACTATTAATTGGCATCTTTCTATTCTGGGCCATTGCCCGGAAGAAGAAACTGCTGGCCCGATTCGGTGATCTGCCCCTGCTTCTTCGCAACGCTCCCTATATTTCATTTGCAAGGCAGAGAACCAAAGCGGCATTGTCTATTGCTGTACTCATTCTGCTGTCGCTTGTGCTGGCTCGTTTGCAGTTTGGCACTCATCTGGAGAAATTGAAGCGGGAAGGGCTGGATATTGTGGTCGCGCTGGATGTGTCCAATTCAATGATGGTTCAGGACATGGTTCCCAATCGGCTTCAGAAAGCCAAGCAGGAGGTTCTTGGTATAATTGATCACCTTCGCGGTGACAGAATTTCTCTGGTTGTCTTTGCCGGAGAGGCATTTATTCAATGTCCGCTGACTCTGGACTACGCCGCCGCGCATTTTTTACTCAATGCGGTAGACAACAACAGTGTCTCCGTGCAGGGGACGTCGTTGACCAGCGCCATTGAGACTTCGATTCAGGCGTTCAACCAGAAAGAGAAAAAGCATAAGGTTCTGCTGTTGCTGACAGATGGCGAAGATCATGAAGGGGGAGCGGTGGAGGCCGCCGATCAGGCTCGTCAGGCCGGCATTAAAGTATACGCGGTCGGAATTGGTAACCCGGCCGGGGAACCTATTCCTGTTTTGGACCGTAATGGAAAGCAGGTCGGTTTCCGAAAGGACGAAGCGGGTGAAGTGATTATCTCCCGGCTGGATGCCGAGACATTGCAGAAGATATGTCTGGC
>JARGFS010000137.1 GCA_029211095.1 bacterium
CACAATGTTCAAACCCAAAACACCGCCAAAAGTCGCCAGGGGTACTGTCAGCATTACAACCAGCGGATAAGTGAACGATTGAAAGAGAGCGGCCAGCAGCAGGTAGGTCAGGACGATAGCGAGATTGAAATCGGTAAACAGCTCTTTCCGAAGCTTGGTCAGGTCATCGGCGGCGCCGGATAATTTGATATCATAAAGTCCGCCAATTTGCTGGCTCTCCCGCATCGGCTGTACAATCTCATTGTTAATTGTAAGCATCGCTTTTTCAAGTGCAATATTGTCCGGCAGAGTTGTCTCAATCGAAACCACACGCTGGCGTTCCACATGATTAATCTGGATGGGCCCCTGTCGCTGGACAATACTGGCCACATCACCAACGGTAATCATCTTCCCGGATGAAGTGGAAAGGGGGAGCTGAGCGATATCCTGGGTGCGAAGATTATTACTGCTATTCCCTTTAATAAGCAGATCAATCTCACGTCCGTTGTGGAAATACTTGGAGACTATGGCTCCATCCACAATGGCATTTACCGCCTGACCAATTTCGGTTGAAGTCATCCCGGCATCAGCCGCACGGACACGGTCCGGAATCACCTGGATTTCGGGCGATCCCAGATCAAGAGCGGGAATAGGGCGAGAGTTGGAACCGGGGATCACCTGGGGAACCTGCTGAAAAACGGCCAACGACAAGCGCAGCACATCTTCAAGTTTTGGCCCGGTAACATCTATTCTCACGGATCGCGTCCCGGCAAACCCTCGTCCAAACAGCGAGGCCTGGTTGGCAAAACCGAATGCGCCTGGAACCGAGTGAAGAGCGTTGTTGGCTACAGAAACAAGTTCATTGGCCCGCTCCGGGATTCGTGAACGCAAACCCATAAATGCCTGACTGGGAAAGGCGACAAAAAAGAAATTGTCCACGCCGCCACCGGGCAGGTCAATAGCTTCTTCGGCCGGAGTTTCATACAGCGGCCTCAACTGGTCTTCGATGCTCTGCCCTATCTGAACAACCTCATCAATATTGTAGCCGGGCGGGGGGAGCATGAACCCAAAAACAAAATTCTGGTTCCCGTTGGGAAGATATTCTGAGTCCGGAACCATCAGGATGGTCAGCCCAACCGAGACAACTACCAGGCCGATAATTGTGGAGAGTCTTCGACGCCAGCTTCGGTTAATGAAATCAACGAAAGAGGCTATTTTATCGGCCAGTCTGGGCAACCAGGTCTGGTCCGATCCGGATGCCTTCCGCTTGGACGAGACATTCAGAATTCTGGCCGAGAAAGATGGGATGACAGTTATTGAGACAATTAGCGAAATCGCAATCGATGCACAGATGGCAATGGCTATGTCCTTAAAGAGCTGGCCGGCGCTTTCTTCGATAAACAGAATTGGCAAAAAGACTGCGATAGTCGTAATGGTCGAAGCGAGCAGAGCTCCCCAGACCTCTTTTGCCGCCTCCAACGAGGCCTGGAAGCGAGACTTGCCCATTTGCAAATGGCGGTATATATTTTCGAGAACAACAATGGAACTGTCGACAACCATCCCGACCGCAAACGCCATCCCGGCCAGTGAAATGACATTTATGGAACGCCCAAAAATCTTCATGACCAGAAAAGTGGTGATAATTGAGATCGGTATTGAGAGGCCAATCACCAGAATGGCGGATTTGGACCGAAGAAATACAAAAAGGATCAGGACTGCCAGCAGGCCACCCAGGAAGATATTGGAGAAAACAAGGTCGATTGCCGAGTCAATATAGACCGTTTCCGTATAGACGTTCTCGATCTTCATTCCGCGCGGTTCCATGATCTCGCGGTTGATAATCTCCATCTCGGCCCGCAGTTTTTCCATCACCTCCATTACATTGGCCCCCACCTGTCGCTGAGCATTGAAAGCAAGAGCATTATGCCCCTTATGCCTGACCAGCGCTTGAGGTTTTTCGTATGCCAGGGAAACTTCGGCAATATCCTTTACCCGAACCGAAACCGAGTTCTTAACTAACACTACCGTCTGTTTGACAGCGTCAATGGACTCATAACGTGAAACCGTCCTGACCACATAGCGTCGCTTACCCTCGGAAAAGTCGCCACCGGAGATATCCCGATTCTCAGATCGGAGGGCGTCAGTCAGATGTCTCACCGTTATCCCGGACGATGCCAGTTTATCCGGATCAAACGTTACGTGAATTTCCTGCTCTAGTCCGCCAAATACATTGATGGATGAGACCCCATCAACCCGCTCCATTCGCGGCTTAACCATATCTTCAATAAACGATTTCTCATGAGCAAGAAATATGGATGTATCTTCGGCTTTAATAACAAACCATCCAATGGCGCGATCAAAAGGACCAGAAGTTCTGATAGTGGGGCGATCTGCATTCTCAGGATACGAAGGTACTTCATTCAACTTGTTGGAGACTTTGACGAATGCGGCAGAGAGATCGGTTCCGACCGGGAACTCCAAAGCAACTGAACCATGATTGTCCTGCGATTCGGAAGTCATCTCCAGCACCCCCTCTATCGACTTGAGATATTCCTCCTGCTTTTCGATTATCTCTTTTTCTATCTCAGTCGGAGAGGCGCCCGGCCAGGTTGTGCTTACGGTAATTATTGGTTTCTGAACTTCGGGGGTCAACTGGACCGGGACAGTCTTAAGAGCTATAAAGCCGCTGATCACGGCGATCAAAACCGCTACAATAACGGTGACAGGGAACTTGATTGATGAGCTTATCAAAAGACTATCCTTGTGATTCTACTGTGCTGTCGGCTGGTTGTTGCTCCGGTTCGCCGCCGGTGGTAACCGAGGCTCCCGGATAGATTCGCTCATTCCCCCTGATAACAACCGGCATACCGGCCGTCAATGAACTGGATTGCACGGCAAGGTATTGATTGGAGGTCGAAGTCACCTCTACAGGCACGGAGACAGCCTTCCCGCCGTCCACCGTGTAGACCATCGTCATCTCCCCCTGGCGAATAAGGGCATCCTTGGAAATAGCCAGCGAAGTAAACTCCTCATCCAGTGAGAGGGTTACTCTCACCAGCATTCCGCCGCCCAGCCTGCCATCCTGATTGTCCACTTCTATAATAACCGGATAAGTGTGTGTCTCCCGCGAGGCATTGGGAGAGATACCCGTGACTGTTCCCTCAAAACTGGAATTGGCGCTGCTGGAAGCGTCCACATAAACCTTGCTTCCAATCTCCACATGTCCAAAGTAACGTTCTGGAAGGTCAGCGGTAATTCTGATCCTGGACAAATCCACCAATTCATATACCG
Organism: bacterium; assembly: GCA_029211095.1. Taxonomy (GTDB): domain Bacteria; phylum Zixibacteria; class MSB-5A5; order GN15; family FEB-12; genus JARGFS01. The sequence continues at coordinate 3,271 of JARGFS010000137.1, forward strand.
CCATTCCGGGCGTCACCCATTCCCCAACATCGACAAGCTTCAACCCGGTGAATCCGGAATAAGGGGCTCTGATCGTTGAGTTTTCATAGTCAAGGGCCATCTGCTTTCGCTGGGCATCAAGCTCAAGGTATTTGGCTTTCTGAATCATAGACCAGGCAATAACTGAGTCCGAAGTTGTCTGGGAGACCAGGTCTTTGGAGCGGAGCTCCTCGGTCCGGAACCGGAGATCGCCAACCAGTTCTGCCTGTAGTTTTGCCTGCTCAGTTTCTGAGGCCTTGGCCTCCAGTGACAGGCGGAGTCTCTCTGAGTCAATGGTAATGAGAGGGCTGTTCTTGCTGATCCAAACCCCTTCCCTTGAATTTATCCGCGACACACGGCCAGAAACTTCGGATACAATTTTGCTCTCGATTACCGGCGAAGTCCGGCCGACCAGTCTGATCTGGGTGCGGAATTCTCTCTCCTTGACCGGCTCAGTAACCACCAGAACAGAACCCTGAGCAAACAAAGAGGATGCCGAGAACATTAATGCGACACTGATTAGCGCGGCTCTAACTGTTTTTCTCAAAAGAAGAATCTCCAGAATTATCATAATACTTAATAGACCACTTATCTCCAGAAATAACGAGGGATTTAGCAATTAGTTCCATATTAATCGCTGCTTCCATGGTCGACATAATTGGCTTAAAGACTATTGATCCATGCTGAAGTGAACAGCGCGATGAAGTCCAAATTCCTGGCTTTCAAAGGACCAACCTCAGGTCCAGTTGCAAGGCGGGCAACAGTAACTGTTCTATCATCAATATCGTTTTTTAGCAGCCAAATATAGGCCTATTCAGGCCAGATTGCAAGCGGGTTGTCGGGGCGACTGTGCATTAGATGATTGCAAACGCGGAGTTATTTGGCTATTATAATAAGTGGAAGATTATGCGGGAGGAGATGAAAAATTGATCCGCCTATTTCTGTTGTCACTATTGGCTCTGTTTGTTCTGCCCGGCTGCCTGACGGCCGGGGCCACAGACGGCTCCAAAGATATCATCAGCCAAATAGATGCGTTGCGCTTACGCCGGGAATATGATTCAGCCATCACCATCGCGCACGAGGGACTGGCCAGATTACGAGCTATGCCGCAAAAAGAGGATTCGCTGGCGGCACTTATCTGCCACAAACTGGGCGGATTGCAGTACTACAAGGGACACCTCGATAGTGCCCGGTACTATTGGGAAGAGACGCTCGCCCTGCGAGAGGCCTGTTTTGGACCGGACAACCTTGAGGTAGCCTCAACTCTTCACAACCTGGGGAATATCTATGACCTTCTGGGTGAGACAGAACGTTCTGAATCACTCACTCGGCGTGCCCTGGCCATCCGAAAACGTATTCTCGGTGATTCAGATCCTCAAGTGGGGAGAACCTTGAACAATCTCGCCATCCTTCTGATGAGTCAGACAAGACTGGCCGAAGCAGAGGAGGTTTTTGAACAGGCTTTGGCCGCTTTGAAAACTGACCCGAATCTTAACGAAGCAATCACGCAGCAGATACGCAGCAATCTGTCCATTGTGCTGATGCGACTTGGCAAATATGGCAAGGCGAAAGTCATTTGTCGAGAGGCCTTGACAAAACTTCGGGCTATCCACGATCCGCAAGACCCGGTTCTGGTCCCCCCTATGAATCTGATGTCGTTGCTCCACATAAACGATGGGGAGTACGGGCTGGCCGAGGCGCTTTTGAGCGAATCGATGGCCATCACCGAGAAGACGGATGGGGAATATCATCCCAATTATACCTATGCTCTCAGGAATCTGGCCCTGCTGTACAAACGGCAGGAACGCTTTCCGGAAGCCAAGGAGCGATACCTGCAGTATGTCCGGATTTTGGAAAACAGCCCGAGAACTGATAATCCGGATTTGACTATCGCTCTGATAGAACTGGCAGATATCTATCAGCAGGTAGGTGATACCATTAATCTCAGGCTACTCTTTGAGCGGTCACGCCATCTCATGGGCGATCTAGCTAATCTTGAACAGAATGGGTCGGCCTATCAATCGGAACTATTCGCCTGGAATTTCCGAAAACATGATCCGGCCACCAGCCTGGACTTTGCCCATCGGGCGTTTGAGATTCGCTGGGAAAACATCAGGGATAATTCTTCGGTCCTGTCGGAGACCAACATCCTGCGCTACTCCCGGTTCATGCGCTACTCAGCTTCGCTTTACCTGACCCTTTTCCTGGAACAGGGAGATTTGCCTGAACCCGAAGATAAAGTTGCGGCGGATATAATAATAGCCTCGAAAGGCCAGGTTTCCGATGCCGTCTTTGAGCGGCAAAGATCACTGGTCCAAGAATCAAATCCGGTCGCAAATGATCTGGCTGATTCACTCCGTGACATTCGGCAGAAACTGGCCGATATTTATGCGCTTGAATCACTCCCCGGAGGAGCCGGCAGTCTTGTGATACAGATCAATAGACTCAGCTCGGAAACGGAAGAGATTGAGACCCGGCTGGCCCGTCTGAGCCCCAGCTTCAGTAAGAGCCAGAATGAACGAGACATAAGTTGTGAGCGTATTTCCTCTCTGCTCCCGGACGACAGCTACCTGATTGAGTACTATAAGTATAAACGTTCGCTAATAAATCGTCTGGATCGTCAGGACTATTATCTCGCCCTGGTAATCTCGCCGTTACAAAGAGTGGAACTAATCAACCTTGGCCCGGCCAACTCTATAGACAGCCTGATGTCAGAATATCGGCTCCACATGGATCGAGCCATGCATACGACCAACTCGAATGACTCTGCTCTGGACCGGGATTATGACCACCTTGCCGCAGAAATCTACAACCACATCTGGTCCCCAATAAAGCTGGCAATTGAAGAGCCAGCCTGCCTTTTCATTGCACCCGATGGTGAGTTGAACAATCTTTCATTCGCATCGCTGAAGTACCCCGATGGTGAGTTCTTCATTGAAAAACATCCGGTTCATTACCTGTCATCAGCTCGAGATATGGTTCGGTACTCAGGTGATGAACCAACCGGCTCCGGATTACTGGTGATAGGCGATCCCGACTTTGATGCTACCGCCCGTGAGAGATTTTATGCCGCCTCTGCATCTGAGGTTTCAAAAGTTGCATCCTCCTATGCCGCCACTCCAACACAGTACGGACTTCCGGACATTATGAGAGAGAATCCGGACTGCAGTGGCTGGAGAGACTGCTCGGAACAGCCCGTGAGATTGACAATATCGCCCAGGCCTGGCAAGCACAAAAGCAAGAACCTGTGTTTCGTTTTTCGGCCGTTGAAGCTACCGAAGACTGTCTCAAGCAACAGGCAGCCGGGAAGAGAATCATCCATATCGCAACTCATGGATTTTTTACGGCCGTGGATTGCGCCTCTGATGTCGGTGCTGATGCGCTCATGTCGAAACAGTTCATTGGTGAAAACCCTTTGTTATTTTCCGGTCTATTCTTGGCCGGATCAAATCTTCATGGGGAAGGCGCCGCCGATCAGAATATCGATGACGGCATTCTAACGGCGGAAGAGATCAGTCTGCTTGATCTTCGCGGAGTTGATCTGGTGACCCTGTCGGCGTGTGAAACAGCGTTGGGCCAGATCGAATCGGGAGAGGGGGTCTATGGGCTGCGTCGCGCCTTTCTTATGGCCGGAGCCAGAACAGTGGTGAGTGCCCTTTGGCCGGTTTCTGACCGGGAGACATCGGACTTCATGCTCTTTCTTTATCAGCATGAAAACACCCCACTTCACACAATCTTTCGTGAATATCAAATCAAGCGCATCAATAAGCAGCGTCAGTACGGGTACTCCGTTCAATCCGGTCACCGAGATTAGTTTTGCACTGCCGGAAGCAGCCGCAGTGAAGATTGACATCTTCAATGTGACCGGCCAGAAAGTGACTACCCTTCTTAACGAATATCGGAATGCCGGTACTCACCAGGTCAGTTGGGATGCATCCGGTTCGGCCAGTGGCGTCTATTTCTATCGGCTCTCCGCCGACAGCTTTGTTGAATCGAAAAAGATGCTTCTGCTGAAGTAGTCGGAGTCAAGTGTTGAGGGGGAGGCGGACCGCCCGGACTCATTCAGAGTCGGGCGGCCTT
>JARGFS010000138.1 GCA_029211095.1 bacterium
CAACTTCATGATTTACGCTTTAAAGTCGGTTACTCCGATGCGCTTGCTGACTGGCAGTACAAGTTTGGCGTTGCATACCGACTCTCAAAAAAACATCGGCTTTCCGTTGGCGGTTCAGTCGAAGAACAGATTGCGCATCGCAGTTCGACAACCACCAGCACTCGTTACAATCCGACCGCGCTGGCCCTGGCTTACCAGATTGATCCTTTTGATTATTTGTACCAGCGGGGCTTTGACTTGGCCGTCTCAATAAAACCGCTGAAAAAAACGACCCTCTGGCTTATTCTTGAGAGTTACAAACAGCGTTCGGTTGACCTTCAGACGGACTATTCGCTTTTCAGCCGGGACAGCAGCCGGGTCAGGAGCAATCCGGCCATTGATGAAGGGGACAAGCGGTCCCTCCTGGGCGCTATCAGTTTTGATACCAGACAGCTCTTTCGGAACAAAGGGAGGGAGGGGATGTTTGGCGCAACTCAGTATTTGAAAGTGACCGTTGTTGGCGAGTATTCATCGCCGGATTTTCTCAATTCAGACTTTGATTATTCCAAGTTTTATATTCGCGTTGAACGTCATCAGCGCACACTGGGAATGGGCGTGTCGCAGCTTACCCTCTTTGCCGGTCTCTCTAACCGATCACTCCCTTTCCAGGAACAGTTCGTCATAGATCACGGTACCGGCGGCCTGTTTTTCAGGAACAGTTCCAACACCCTTCGCGAAGAAAAATTCTCCGGTGATCGAGCCGCAAGTATCTACCTCAACCATAACTTTGATCAACTTCTCTTCAAGAAGAGCGAACTCCCGCTTGTTAGCAAATTGCCCTTCACTCTCAGCCTGCATGGCGGTCTCTTCTGGACCGAATTCAAGAACACAAAACCACTCTCCACTGCGGACGGACAGTTCCTGACGACCTCCAAACCTTATTCTGAAATTGGCTTTGGGCTTGGCAATCTGACTCCATTCATAACACCGTTGAATCTGGCCATTTGGATGACATGGCAACTATCCGACTATGACACCGAGAGCTTCCGCCTGCAGCTGGGGTTGAAACTTTGAACTCAAGCCCGTTAAATTTTGATCTTTTTCTGATGCCTTCCGTATGATATAGAAGATGAGCAACAACGAATCCCTTTTGGCAACTGTGAGCCTCTCCAGATACTTCACACGAGGCAGCCACACTATTAAGGCTGTGGACCGGATCGATCTCACTATCAGTGCGGGTGAGTTCTTGGGTATCGTGGGGTCATCGGGATCGGGCAAGTCTACCCTGCTCAATCTCTTGGCCGGGCTGGATAGTCCTACCGAGGGCCAGATACTGTTTGAAAGTGGTTCCATGAACAGCTGGGACCGCAGCCGGCTGGCTCGATACAGGGCCGAAAGTGTCGGTATGGTTTTTCAGTCATTCAACCTGCTCTCCTACAAAACAGCGGTGGAAAACGTGGCGATGGCACTGTATTTTTCTGATCTGCCCCGCTCACTGAGAACCGCCAAAGCAACCGCCATGCTGGAGCGACTCGGTCTGGCCGACCGCCTGGATCATCGCCCGTCTGATCTCTCCGGTGGCGAACAGCAGAGAGTGGCCATTGCAAGGGCGTTGGTAAAATCCCCCAAAATGCTCTTTGCCGACGAACCAACGGGCAACCTGGATCAGGAAAACTCAACACAAATCTCGGAGCTGCTCACGGAACTGAATGAAGAGGGCCTGACCGTCATAATGGTCACCCATGATATTGAATTGGCACGGAAAAGCACGCACCGAATAATTCGCATGCATTACGGCTCAATTGTCGAGTCACACAGTGGAGAGACCGAGTGAAATTCAGGGATTTGGTCGAAATCTCAGGCGGCAATCTCAGGAGGATGAAACTCAGGGCCTTCCTCACAATCTCCGGGGTTGTGATAGCTATCGCGGCTTTTGTGGCCATGCTCTCTTTTGGAGCCGGGATGAAAAAGAACGTGACCGAGCAATTTGATGAACTTGGCCTCTTCTCGACCATGCAAGTCTATCCGGAACGCGAAAACGAAGCTAACGACACTCTGGTCAACCCGGTCCTCAACGACTCCATAGTTGTTCTACTCTCACAAATAGATGGTGTTCGACTGGCCTACCCGTATGATGACTTCCCGGTCAAAGTTCAATTTGCGGATACAACTCTTAGTTGCGATGCTCAGGCGCTGCCATTGGCGGCTGCCTCAACCCGTATGTTCTCCAGAATTGAGACCGGACGTAGTTTTGAGTCTGACAGCGCCTTTGAAGTAATCGTTACAAGTGGTTTCCTAAGGGATGCTGAAATCGAAGCGGCGGATTCCCTGATCGGAAAACCGCTGGTTCTATCGGTCGAAGTTTCTTCGGTTGATAGTGCCTTGATGTATGTCGTGCGGGAAAGTGGGAAAGAGACATTTGAGCGGATTGGGAACTTGAATTTTGATTCACTCAAGCAGGAGAATTTCCTGCAACGATTGGTGAGTCAGGAAGCAACCAGGGCTATGGGGAATTTTGTTGAGGGCTACATGAATGCCAGAGAGACTATAGCCGACACCCTGACAATTGTTGGAGTGCTTGATGCAGCCCGGGGCCGTTCTCGTACCGAACCACTGCTGGTGCCGGTAGCGACCGCCCGAAAGTTCACCTCGTCCGGCTTCACGGGCGATCCTACCAAGATGTTCAGCGCTCTGACCAGCGGAACGCTCTTTGCGGATTCAGAATCCGGTAATATACGTGATTACTCTCGCGTCACGCTTGATCTTGACCCGGCTGCCGCCTATCAGCCAATTAAAGACTCTGTCACCGCTCTCGGTTTTCGGTCATTTTCGTATGCCGAAGAATTTGATGAAATCTTAAAAGCGTTCAGACACTTCAACATGGCCTTATCCGCGATCGGATTAATCGCATTGCTAACCGCAGCTCTTGGAATTGTTAACACGATGGTCATGTCAATTATTGAGCGGCGGCGTGAAATAGGAATACTTAAATCTCTGGGAGCGGACGAGAGGGAGATCAAGCTTCTGTTCTTAGTTGAATCAGGTGTCATTGGTTCTATCGGCGCGATAGTGGGAATAATTTTCGGCTGGTTGATAACAAGGATAGCCTCTTTGATTGCCCAGTCAATCATGGCCAACGAGGGTGTAGATGCTATGGAGCTATTTGACTTGCCGATCTGGCTGATCGTGACAGCTTATCTTTTTGGTCTGATAGTAAGTCTTGTGGCCGGTTACTATCCTGCCCGTCGAGCCGCCCGGGTCGACCCGGTTGAAGCGCTCCGGACAGACTGACCGACAAAATTGGTTCTAAGACCTCTCAGAAATATTACGGAAATTCATCGCAAAATTGCTGCGACCACTTCGTACGCGAATCTACTCCACCGTTACAGACTTGGCCAGGTTGCGTGGCTGGTCAACGTTGCATCCACGCATTACTGCAATATGATAGGCGAGGATCTGAAGCGGCACTATCGACAACAACGGGGTCAACAGCCTGAACGTCTCTGGAATATAGATAACATGATTGACCCGCTCGGCAATCTCCGTATCCCCTTCGTTGGCAATAGCAATCACCCGTCCGTTACGAGCGCGAACTTCGGCAATATTTGACATAACCTTGTCATAGACCGGGTCCTTAAGCGCAATCACCACCACCGGCATGTTCTCATCTATCAAAGCAATAGGACCGTGCTTCATCTCTGCCGCAGGATATCCCTCGGCATGGATGTAGGAAATTTCCTTTAGCTTGAGTGCGCCTTCAAGTGCCACCGGGAAATTGATTCCGCGTCCAAGATAGAGGAAGTTGTTGGATTTATAATATTCCGCCGCGATTTTCTTGATCTGATCTTCGAGGGTGAGAATCTTCTCCACCTGATCCGGAATTAGCTGCAGGCTCTGCAAAACTTCCTGTCCCTGCTGCACTGACAGGTGCCGCATTCTTCCTAGAAGGGTTCCCAATAAAGAGAGCACCATAACCTGCGAAGTAAACGCTTTAGTCGAGGCTACCCCGATCTCCGGTCCGGCGTGAATATAAACGCCGCCGTCAGACGCGCGGGCAATTGAAGAACCGACCTGGTTGACAATACCCAGGGTAGTCGCGCCATGCTGACGCGCTTCACGCATGGCGGCCAGGGTATCGGCTGTTTCACCGGATTGGCTGATCGCCAGAAGAAATGAGTCCTCATCGATTATTGGAGAGCGATACCTGAACTCCGAAGCATACTCTACCTCGACCGAGACACGGGCCATCTCCTCAATAAAATACTCCCCAATCAGAGCCGCGTGCCAGGAAGTCCCGCAGGCAGTCAGGATGAGCCGTTTTATCTGGCGAAGTTCATCGTATTGGAGATTGAGGCCATCAAGCCTGGGGATCCCTTCTTCAAAATTAATACGTCCGCGAATAGCGTTCCTGAGAGTGGTCGGCTGTTCATGAATCTCCTTGATCATGAAATGCTCATAGCCGGCCTTCTCTATCTGGTCCAGACTCCAGGTAACCTCTTCAACTTTTGGAGATATCTTGACATTCTGAATGGTCGTGACATTGTAGTCTTCGGCAGTGATAGTTGCAATCTCACCATCTTCCAGATAGACAACTTTGTTGGTATGTTCCAACATGGCGGAAACATCAGAGGCCACCAGGTTTTCGTCATTTCCAAGACCAATCACCAGCGGCGATCCCATACGGGAGGCTACTATTGTCCCCGGATGCAGCGATGAAACGACAGCAATCCCATAAGTGCCATCAACCTGGTTGAGAGCCGCACGAACGGCTTCGGTCAGGTCTCCATCGTAGTTGAATCTGACCAGGTGCACAAGAATCTCAGTATCGGTATCGGTCTTGATGTCATAGCCGCGTTGAATCAAAAATTCGCGCAGGGCGCGGTAGTTCTCAATGATCCCGTTGTGAACCAGGGCAATCTCTCCCGAGTTGTCAGTGTGAGGGTGAGCATTGATCTGGTTAGGCTCCCCGTGAGTGGCCCAACGGGTGTGAGCTATTCCCTGGGAGCAGTTGCCAAAATCCTCGGGGCTGATGCTGCTTTCGAGTCGGGCGATCTTACCGGCAGATTTGGCGACCATTAATCCGTTCTTAGACAGAAGGGCAATTCCGGCTGAGTCGTAGCCCCGGTATTCGAGCCTTTTCAAGCCGCTGATAAGAATTGGCAGCGCTTTTTTATTGCCTACATACCCAACTATTCCGCACATAGTCTTCCCGTCCTACTTGAATATCTTTCTAATTGTTCCGACCAGTTCATCAGTTAAACCTTGATCGGTACTCTCCACTATTAGTCTATAGATCGGCTCTGTATTGGAAGTCCTTATCTGAATCCAGCCATTCTTGAAATCGAGTCGAATTCCGTCACGCCGATCTGCTTTCGTCTTACCTACCATAGAGTTAACAGATTTCTCAAAACCGTTCATTCTTTTGGCGAAGTTGGTGAGCAAGGACGCCTTAGTCTTTATATTATAATACGTTGGAAAGGTTTCTACAAGAGTCGCCAGATCAGATTTTTCTTCGGCCAAACAGGATAAAGTCATGGCCGCTGCCACCAGACTGTCCCTTCCGGCGTGAAACGAGGGATAAATCACCCCACCGTTGCCTTCCCCCCCAATTACCGCCTTCTTTTTATGCATCATCTGGACAACATTGGCCTCCCCGACTTTAGCATAGTACAACCGGGAACCGGCCGCCCGGGCAGTGTCGGCAGTGACGTTCGAAGTTGACAGATTAATAACCGTGCTCCCTTTTCGGTGGCGGAGCAGATGACGCACCGCAATTGCAAGTGTCAGCTCTTCGCTGATCGGCCTCCCGGTCTGATCCACCAGGGCCAACCGGTCGGCATCCGGATCGCAGGCCATACCGAGGTCCGCTTTATGCTTTCTGACGGCGCGGCCAAGCTGAGCCAGATTGCGAGGGGTTGGTTCCGGTTCATGGACAAAGTTGCCATCCCCGTTGCAGTTTATGCAAAACAGTTCGACATTCAAACGACTGAGCAAATCAGGGAGAGCTTCGGAACCGGCCCCATTGATAGCATCCACTACAACCCGAAATTTTCTTCTTTTGATCGCGGAGAGACTGAGATTTTTGAGCGCCAGTGTCTTTTTGATATGTCGCTCAATCCAATCTGACTGGTAAGATACAGCCCCAATCTTGTCATGCGGCTGATAGGCAAAACGAGCCGACTCAAATATCCTGTCCAGTTTCTTGTACTGGGCCGGAGTGATAAACTCTCCGGCAGCATTGAAAAATTTCAGAGCATTCCAGGGGGCCGGATTGTGCGAGGCGGTTAGACAGATCCCTCCAACAGCTTTTAACTGTTTGACTGCAATCTCTACGGTTGGAGTGGGAACGATACCGATATCGACAACATCCATGCCAACCGAAAGCAGGCCGGAGATCGCCGCCGATTTGATCATCTCACCGGTGGTCCGGCTGTCCCGGCCAACCACCACTTTCCCACGGCCCAGAAGCGTCCCAAAAGCAGCGCCATAGGCCGCAACCATTACGGGATCAAGACCGGCCCCGACTATTCCTCTTACTCCGGAAGTTGACTTTACCAAGCAGATATTTTTAGGCATCTCATATCACCATCTGTTTTTGTGTTGTAATTGGCCCATATATAAATGATTCCCACTAATTGACCAACAAGATATTTGACCGTGGCCAGTCGGTGCCATCGGTGCCAAATGAGCGTCTCTATTTTCCGGTTAACGCAGTTCTCAAGCTCCGGTGAATCCTTCCGTTGGTGGCCAGAATGTCATTGCCGTAAACCGAGTAGCGGCGTCCATCTATGCATGTGACTTTACCACCCGCTTCCGTTACCATCAACGCTCCGGCGGCCGCATCCCAGGGGGCCAGGCGCAATTCCCAGAAGCCATCGAATCTCCCGGCCGCCATCCAACAGAGGTCCAGCGCAGCCGACCCGGCCCGACGAACCGCTTGAGCTTTTTTTACCACCCGGGAGAAATAGCCTATGTTGTTCTTGCGTGCCGTAGCGATGTCATAGGCAAACCCGGTCGCCAGCATAGAACGGTTCAGGCGGGTCTCATCTGAGACGCGGATACGCTTCCCGTTTAGTCTGGCTCCCTCCCCTTTTACGGCTGAAAACAACTCCTCGCGCTCCGGGTCAAAGACTACACCAACAACCATAGTTCCCTTGTGTT
>JARGFS010000139.1 GCA_029211095.1 bacterium
TTCCCTTGTGGCCAACTTGACAACTTCGAGTGTGTTGTTTAACTGGGTGGTGACAAAGAGAGTGTTGTTGTCCGGGTGCATTGACATATAAGTTGGGCCGTTCCTGGTTGAATCCATGGAATTGGAAACGGGGATCATTATCGAATCAATCAGAGTACGGTTGACGATATCAAAAACTCGTATCTGGTCGGTGCCGATCCGGCAGCCAACATAAACAAACTGACTGTTGGCATCAACGGCCACTCCATACGGTCCGTAGTTCAGACTGCCGGTATAGAAACTCTGTTGGGCCGAGTCCAGAGTCAGGGGGAAGTTATCATCATTGAGAACATCGGCAACCCACAATTCACTGCTCCCATAGCCAGCCGAGACCAGATACTGGCCATCGGGTGAAAGCCTGATATCGTGAGTCTTTTCTCCGGCCTGAAGCAGTGTGTCAAGGAAAGTGAGGTTGCTGGCAGAAATATCAAACCGGTGAATTCTACCCCGAGCGGCGTTAAAGTCGGTCATGTAGAGTGTGTCGTTATTGGCTCCAACCGCAACGGCGGTGGGGAAAGTGGAGCCGGAGACCTGGTACTGGGCCAGAAGAGAGTCGTTACTGGACAGGTACTTGGCAATAATCCCGAATGACTGTACTCTCCCCACGACATAATAGTGAAGGTAGTCATGAGAGAAGGTTATGAAATGAGGCTCAATAACCGGGGTCGAAAAGGAATCGATCAGGGCAAGAGTGTGACTGTCGTAGATGTAAATACTTGTGTCAGCCTGATTGAGGACATATAACTTGCCAGCCGGATGGCTGGGATTGGATTCCGTTGTGAAACTCCAGGAGATGGCCGAATCAAGCTGGTTCCCGTTCATATCGCTGGCAGCCGCTGACAGGGTGGCAGTATAAGTTGTCGCGTACTCAAGAACTCCATCCGGTTTGAAAGTAAGAGTTGAATCTATATGCGAAAGCGCGCCGGTTACTCCACCCACCGTCAGGGAGGTCTGGTCAACCGAAGTTGGGTCGAGACGGCTTGAGAAGGTTGCAGAAATGGCACTGTTTACCGGGATATCAGTACCGCCACTCGGTGGAGAGAGAGTTGCGCTGATAGAAGGAGCCGGGGTGATTACTCCGATCAGACTTTCCACAGGGTCACTATTGTTTCCACAACCTGCGGCAAAAGCAATTAGTGTTATTGTCGCAATGGCCAGTACAACGGCTCTTTTCATTATATTCTCCAACTTTCTCTTTTCTGCGATGAAATCAGGGAGAGGTCAAACATGGTGTTCTCGGGTCGGATTGATCGTTTAAATGGATATTAGCATGAGAATGACGGTTGGTCAAGGAGAAAGATGTCCATGCGGGAATTGTGCGAATCGCCCGATGTGGGATCAGGGGCAGGGAAAAATCAGACCGGAACCGGCAAAAAAGTAGTCAACCATAGTGGTAAGGTCAGTGATATCAATAGTCTCCTCAGGGTTGGCATCGAAATTTGCTTCCAGAAAACAGATTGGAGGAGGTCCGCCGCCAAACAGATAGTCTACCATATAGGTAAGGTCTGAGATATCAAGAGCGTCCATAGGATCACCGTTGGCATTTCCCCGGTCGCCAACGCAGCAGGAGCCGTTTTTCCAAAAGAAGTTTAGACCGCCATTCTGTTCCCCCAGCAGGAGATCATCGTCGCCGTCAAAGTCCAGGTCAGCAAAAGCCGGGACCAGGCGTTCGCCCAGGCTGTTGCCGGGGATGGAATCAGAAGAAAGTGCCAGGGTTGTTGAGTCGGGAAAGAGACTGGTGGCCGACTGATTCAACCAGAGCTGCATCCCTTCGGTACGACCGGATAGAATTATATCCGGGGTCCCGTTGCCATCCCAGTCAATTATTGTCGGGATAGTGAAGTCCCGGTTTTCTATTGGCAGCAATGCTTTGGTTACCAGTGACAGGCTGGGGCTTCCGGAAGTTCCAACATTCTCGTACAGGAGGAGATTAGCTTTGGCATTGAAGTCCCACTCGCCGACAACCAGGTCAAGCAGTCCGTCGTTGTTGAGATCAACCGCACGGGGCGTGGCTAACTGGTCAACCTTAATCCCCTCGAGTTGATTTGTGATTTGAACCGGCACAAAATTGGATGCGTTCCCGTCGTTACGCCAGTATTCGATCCTTCCGGAGCTATTGCCTATCAGCAGGTCGAGGTCGTTGTCCTGATCCCAATCCACCAGGAAGGGGGCGGAGTTATTGCCGACATCAATTGACTGGTAGGAACTGTCGATCAAAGTATAGGCGGGGGAGAGTTTGTCGCCCACGTTCTCATAATAAGCAAGTTGACCGTTAAAGGCGCCCACCAGCAGGTCCAGGTCGTTGTCGGCATCGATATCACCGAGAGCAGGAACAGCTGCTGAGATATGGTCGATTGCGTCAAGCATATTGGCACTGACCTGCACCAGGAGCGGGGCAGAAGGGGTGCCATCGTTGCGGAAACAGCTAAGATTGTCAATATCGGAGCTGTTGGCAACGCCGAGAACAAGGTCTACATCCAGGTCGTCATCGAGGTCCGCAAAGGTCAGATGATTGAAACCAGCGGTGGAAACCGGAAGGAAGTCATCGGTGACATGGGTGAGATCTGAGATTTCCGGACTGCCGAGATTCTCAAAAAAGTACGCGTTCTGATTGAAGATATCCCCCCAGAAAAGGTCCAGGTCATTGTCTGAGTCGAGGTCCTGAAAGAGAATGTTGGAAAAGCCATGATTGGGGTTTTTGCTGAAGTTCCCTCCGGGGAAGGCGTAGACAGAATCATAGGCGTCATCGATTAAGCTAAACGAGTAATTGGCGGAGTCACCGTCGTTGCGATAGAATTCGAGATAGCCGGTCAGGGCTCCAAAAAAGAAATCATAGTCATTGTCGTTGTCTATGTCGGCAAAGGCGGAAGTATTGTTGAAGCCGGTCAGAAATCCGGAAAAGAGAGTGTCCTGCAAAACGAAACTGATTGTAGCGCCTACCGACTGGTTCTCATAGAATATAACTCCGCCATTTCGGGCATCTCCAAAAAGATCAAAGTCGTTGTCGGCATCTATATCGCAAAAAGTGAACCAGGTGCCAACATCGGCCTGACCAAGGTACTCATCAACAAATGAGAACTCAGCAACTGACGCCGTACCGGTGTTTTTGAAATAGCTCACCTTACCATTCGGTTGTCCAATCATCAAGTCAGTGAGGTTGTCGTGATCAAAGTCCAGCAGCATTGGTTTAGGGTCATTCAGTCCCCCGTAGAAGGCGAGAGCGAGCGTGTCCCCGTCGATATCAACCACGGGAAACGGATTCACGCTGCGCGTATATTGTGCCTCAACCGGTGAGACGCTTAAGCTGACGACACCAACCAAAAGGGCAAGTATGAGGCGCTGTTTAATTCTCTTGTTCAATCCTGTCTTTCTCCTGTTCGGACCTGGTCTTGTTTGATTGTCGGTCAAATTGGTACACTTCTAACTTACAATGTAACGCGGATGTTTCCTAAGGAACTAATCAGAGGTGCGGATTGTGCAAAAAAAAAGGCCCCGCAAGCACGGGGCCTTTATATAACAGCGGTTTGAGTTATTTTAGTAGAATCATCTTTTTGACCGCTGTCTGGCCTCCGGCCCGGAGTCTGTAGAAGTATATTCCGCTGGCCTTATCCGTAGCGTCCCAGTCAACGGCTACATGACCGGCGTTACTCTTGCCGCTAAACTGTGCTACAACCTGACCACTAATATTGTAGATAGACAACTCGTAACCGGAAGCTTTCGGCAGTGTGAACGAGATTGTCGTGATCGGGTTGAACGGGTTCGGATAATTCTGATCCAGACCGAATTCAACCGGCAGGTCGGTCAGTTTCACAACCGAGCCCTGACTGGTTGAGGCTTCAATACTGACCAGTTCACCGCCAACTTCAAGGAAAGTACCGTTGACGGTCGGTCCCGACTGCATACTGTAGACCAGTATGTGGGTCAGGTCCGCTTCCATATCATAGGCATATTTCATTTCCATGTCATTGACCGTTAGCAGGGGTGTTTGGTTTCCTCTGACCGTCAGGGCCACCGCGGCTGCTTCGGCATTAAATGTCAGCTGAGAGCCATCGTAGCGGTAGGTCAGGGCCTCCGGAGTCTCCTTGGAGTATGCCAACGCATCACCAACAATCACTTTGGTGAGGTATACCAGGTCAGCAACGGACAGCACAATACCATCCTTGTTGATATCACTGGCCGCCACCTGGCCTTCGTAGTTGATGGTGAAGACACCAATTCCATAGACAAAGTAGTTGGAGAACAGGACGGCATCGGCAATCTCATACGGGAACTCATTGAGGTTGATATCCCCGACCGCATCAATGGAGTCAGCGCAAACGATATCGATTCCGCCGTTAACAAAGTCAACACAGCGGATCGGGTCCGGCTTGCCATCACCCAGGGCGATATCACAGGTTGAGTTTGCTCCAAAGTAGCTTGGGAACGGGGCACCAAGATCGGTTATGACCGAGCCCTCAAAGGAGTAGACATCGCCGGAGATGAACAGCGTGTCACCTTCGACCGATGAAATAGTATTATCACCGCAATCGTACCAGATGAACTGGACAGGCACATACTGGCACTCGAAGTTCCGGTCATTGGTCACCAGGAAGGTGAGATAGGCAATCTCACCGGAGAACAAACCGAAGCAATCCGGATGGTTGGGTCCGTTGCTGGTCTCGGCCAACGCGGTCACTCTTAGCACGCCGGTCGGACAGGCATTGGTCCCACAGTTGCTATTCTCGCCGAAGCGGTAGGTGAAATATTCCCATCCACAGTCAGTCAGCATGGTTCCCGGCTCGGCCCCGACAAAGCTGAGAGCCGAAGGATCATAGGCGATGAGAAGGTCAAATCCACCCATTCCAAAGGCCAGGTCTTCCATAAAGATGGTGACTGTCTCATAATGCCCCTGGTAAGTGGAGTGCGTTTTCTCAAGCGTTATGGTGGGACAGAAACAGGCCGGATCAAGGACGGCTCTGATACAGTAATCCACGGTGTCGGCAGTGCCGCAACTATCGGTGACAATTACGCGGTCACAGTACAGTCCGGTGGAATCAACATCAAAACAGATTGTCTCCAAGGTCTCATTGACGGTCCCGATAAGACTGGTAACGGTCAGTCCGTTATCCGGGTCAACGACCGCGTAAGGGATACAGATCGAATTACTGGTGTCACAAAGCGACACACTATCCGGAGCATCCACCGTCAGGACAGGAGCGGAGTTTACCGCAGCGTTCACTGTAACAATCGCGGTGTCCACAAAGTCACAGAAGTGGAAGAGCTCAAAGAGATGCTGAGAGCTTCCCGAACCGGAGATGACAACATCAAAGGAATCGGACGCAAAGAAAGCGCCGTTGTAATATATAGAGTCAAAAGGCCAGGCAACTTCGGCTGGAGCCGCTAATGTCACCGTTGTGGACGAACAGAAGAAGAAGTCATAGCTTTCATCCGGGATATCAACCGGCTCTCTGGTAATCTGCTCATAGGTGAAGGTATCAACCGAGGATGCACCACAGGCATCGACAACCTCAAATATTATCGTGGCCATACCGGAGTATCCGCCCACAGCACAATAGATGAAACCGGAAGTCAGATATGATCCGGGAGGTGCGCTCAGGAGATTGTACTCAACAATGTTATTGTCAGGATCTTCGATTCCGCCAATTCCAAAACAGAGTGTATCGCCGGGACACATGGTCGCGGTCGTTGGCGGATTCCAACCGACCGTGGGTGGCTGGTTGATAGTGGCAACAACGGTTGTGGTGGCCGTATCAGCCCGACCACAGGAGTCTGTCACAATATATTGATAGGCCAGATTTCCGGAGGCGGCATTGATTGTGTAACAGATAGTAGTATCCGGTGAGTAAGGGAGGCTGTTTACGGTCCAGGTTACATTTGGTCCACAGGCGGTCACCGCTGGTGCTGTCAGGCAGCCGGTAGCGGAATCACAAAGGAGACCGAGATCAATAGCCTGGCCGGCTTCAATCGTGATCGGATCACAGATTGAAACCGCGATGCAATAAGAGGCGGTATCGGCCAGCCCGCAGGTGTCGCTCACAATAACAGTGTTACAATATAGTCCGGCCGTATCGGCGTCAAAACAGACGGTTCCGGCACCAAGGTCGACCGTGCCGAAGTCGGCTGAGCCGCTGATGCCATTACCGGGATCGACCACGGTTAGATCAGCACAGACAGATTCACCGACCGAACATACTTGAATTGCGGTCGGAGCGCTGATTGTAAGTACCGGAGCGGTGTTGACAACGAGGTTAATAGTGACTGATTTTAGACAGGAGTTGCCGCAGTCATCGGTACAGATGAAATCAACCACAACCGAACCGGAACTGGTGGCGTCATAGCACCATTCACCCGAGATCATGCTGCCGGGGCCGGAACTAATCTGGCAAAGAACATCACTGTCACAGTTGTCGGTGGCCGAAACCGGCAGACAGACCGTACCTAAATCACAGAGGAAAATAGTCGTATCATTCGGAAGCAAACAGACCGGATCGGTACTGTCCTGAACGGTTATAACCTGAGTGCAGGTATCGGCGTTGCCGCAGTCATCAGTAGCAACCCACTGACGAGTGATAGTATATTCGCCATCGCAGGCGCCCGGAGTGGTAGACTCTGAGAATACTACAGCGGCAGTGCCACAAATATCAGTTGCAGTCAATGTCGGTGCGGTCGGAACCGCATCGCATTCAACTACAAGATCGGTGGGGCAGGCCTGGTCAAACGTTGGAGCACTGTTGTCCTGAACCGTGATAACCTGGGTGCAGGTATCGGCGTTGCCGCAATCATCAGTAGCTACCCACTGACGGGTGATAGTATAGTTGCCATCGCAGGCTCCCGGAGTTGAAGACTCAGAGAAGACTACCGTGGCTGTTCCGCAAGCATCGGTTGCGGTCAGAGTCGGCGCGGTCGGAACCGCATCGCACTCGACACTTGTATTGGTTGGACAGGCCTGATCAAAGGCTGGAGCGGTTGTGTCGAGCACTGTTATAATCTGAGTACAGGTGTCGGCATTGCCAGCATCATCGGTAGCAATCCATTCCCACGTCAGAACATAATTGTTGGCACAACTACCGGCACTGGTGGTCT
>JARGFS010000013.1 GCA_029211095.1 bacterium
GTGGTCGTTGGTTCTGAAAACTCATCAAAGACTTTCTGGTTTTCGTCCACAAAGTCGATCAGGTTGATCACATCTCTGCTGACCCGCCCCTGAATGTTGATCAGGTCTATTCCGAACTCAGCTCTTGCCAGCATGGCCGGGTTGTACATCATCGCGCTCATGTCGGACATAGTGGTAATACCGGGACCGCCCATGCCGAGAGCTCTGATGTCATTAAATCTGACATTTGGTGTTCTGGCTGTTGAAGTCAGGGCAAAGGCCATAACCAGAATCAGAACTATCAATAGAGACTTTGCATTAAGATATTTCATATTGGCAATTCCTTTTTGTTAATAGCCAGCGCAAGAACCCCAGTATCCGTCTTCGTCAATGTAACCGTCCCCATCATCATCGGTGAGGTTGATGATTTCCTCGGTCTTATCGCTGTTGCCATCTCCATCATTGTCAGCCGGATCATTGATTTTCCAGTTTCTGGCCAGTAGAATCACATCGGCCAGCAGGGCATCAATATCATCCGGGCTCAATTCTGTTTCTTCGGTAAGGATGTCGTTGATGACCGTCCGGGAATCATTGATAACCACTTCAATGCTGTCCAGCAGCATGTTGAAAGCCGCAATGGCAGCGCAGGTATCATCATGGGCATCGGTCGCACCGACAGCTTTGGCGGCTCCAAGATTATTGGTTATGTAGTTCATAAGATCGTTGGCGCCAAAGGCAAAGCCCAGCGTATCCACCTGGGTAATGTTAAAATCGATATCGCCGCCATTGATCAGGCCGTCAAGATTGACATCCTGGAAAAAGAGGATACCTCTGATTCCGGTGACAATGGCAAAATCCAGGTCAATATCTTCTTTTGAGAAGCTGCCGGTAGTCTTACCATCGTAGATTGGCTTGAGGTCGGTAAAGACGGTCGCCATAGCCGTGTAGAGCCTGTCCGCCTCATCGTTGGGCCAGGCGCTGCCGGTGAAGGGGAGGGCGTCTCCATCTTTGTGATTGCTTTCCGCCATGTCAACGCCAAGATTGAAGGCGTTAAAACCGGAGGCAGACATGGTTGCCTTGGCGTGGTAGTAGCGTGCCTCGGAACTGTTGGGATCTTCGGCCATGGCTTTCGTGAATTCAGCCAGAGCGCCCTGGTAATCGCCGTCACGCATTTTCTGAATGCCTTCATCAATCAGGGACTCGGTGTCCTCGCCGGAGGTCCAACTAAAGAGATTACAGCCACCAAGTGCGAAAGAGAAGCCAATCAGAAGTACGGAAGCAAGCAATAGCTTTCGGTTCATAGAAAACTCCATCAGTTTAGGTATGTGTTTTAATTACTTTTGGCTATACAGGAATAACAGCCTATTTCAATTCGCTTAGTATCCTCCCGTAGCCATATAATAGCGGCTATTACGGCTCAAGTCAATATGTTAAGAAAATTCTTGCCCTGAGTAAAAAGAGTGCCCTTATTCTGAATGTAGTTCATCCGTTGGGGGTGGCGTAAAACACCGCCTGAGATTATACCCCCTTGCCTGATCCGGGTAATGCCGGCGTAGGTAAACGGAGATGTTAGTCGCATCCCCTGGTCCTAATCGGATCGCCTATTGTGTCAGGACGGAGTCTTACCGTAACGTTAACCGTTTAGTGTGAGGTTTCTGTCATGAAAACCGTAACCATCCTGCTCGCGACCTTCCTATTCGCAGCCTTTGTCGGCGCCAATGCCGCCCCGGTGCTGGTAGGAAAAATCACCGATACCGAGGGGCACTCGTTGCCTGCGGTATCAATCACGACCAATCTTCGCGGAATTGGTTCCGTCTCCGACAGTAACGGAGAGTTTCTTCTTACCACAGATGATCAGGTCACCCGTGTGACCTTTTCTTCGGTCGGCTTCAAGCCGCGCCAGTTTCTGATTGGCGAAGTTCCCAAGGTGGTAATTCTGTCACCGATGTTTATCCGGGGGGAGGATATAATTGTAACGGCGGATCGAGCCCAGACCGGTATTAGCTCAGTCGCATTTGAGAACCTGTCATCAGATGAACTGGAGCGAGACTACTCGGTCGGTGAGTTGCCGCTGTTGCTGGAGTCAACTCCAAATCTGTACGCTTATTCCGATGCCGGGAACTCTCTGGGCTACAGCTATATGCGGATAAGAGGATTCGATGACAAGCGCGTCAGTACTTATATAAATGGCGTTCCGCTCAATGATCCCGAAGATCACGCGACCTACTTTGTCGATTTGCCGGACTTTGCGGCCAACGTAGATGACATCCAGGTTCAGCGCGGGATTGGCAATTCTCTTTATGGGGATGCTTCCTTTGGCGGTTCGGTCAATATTGTGACTTCGCTGTTCAGCCGCCCGCGCCAGACAGTACTGACCACAGGCTACGGCGAGTATACTTCCGATGGAAAATCTATTAGTGATATGTACAAGCAGTCGGTGGAGTATGCTTCCGGCCTAATTGATGGACGTTGGTCGTTCGCGGGACGTTTCTCAAAGCAGAAGAGCGGCGGGTATCGTTACGGAAGCTGGTACGAGGGTTGGTCATACTATTTTGCGATGGGAAGAGTGGACCCGAAAATGACCACTGAACTGTATGTCTACGGCGGTCCGATGCGGATGCATCTGGCTTTCTATGGCGCCGGAAGAGATGCTATCGATGCTGACCGGAGAGCGAATCCATACCTGACCTATGATAATGAAACAGATAATTTCAACCAGCCGCATTATCATCTGCACAACAGCTACCGACTGAGTGAAACGATGACCCTTTCCAATACGCTTTACTATATCCGAGGCAAAGGGTATTACGAACAGTTCAAGTCCAAGGCTGACTTTTTTGATTACAATCTCAGTAACCTCAGCGACAGTGCCAGTGGTAATTTGGTACGACAGCAATGGGTGGAAAAGAACCAGTACGGATGGAATCCTTCGCTGGTGATAGAACATGATCGGGGAAGTCATTCGTTGGGCGGATCATTTTACTATTTCAATTCCGAACACTGGGGGGCGGTCCCCCGAGCCGAGTACCTTGATAATCTGAACAACGGTTCCGTCAAATACTATGAATACTTTGGGACCAAGCAGGTTGGTTCCGTACATGTTCAGGAGTATTACCGACTGAGCGAGCGACTCTCAACTCAGATTACCGCGCAGTTGAGATGGCAGGACTATCAGTTTGATCAGACCAGGATGGGAGCGTTTGCCGGTTATAGCTATGATCTCAATAACCTCTTTTTCTCTCCCCGCCTTGGTCTTAATTATGATCTGTCGGAAGCGGCGGACCTCTATCTCAATCTCTCCCTCTCCTCTCGCACACCAACCGATGGGGCTATTTATGACGCCAACAATCCCAACCGGTTGCCTTCGCTGGAGATTCTGGATCAGACAATTTCCGCCTCGGGAGAGACAGTCACAACTTTTGGTGACCCATTGGTGAAACCGGAACGAGTGCACAGTTATGAAATGGGGATTTCCCTGGCTGGAGAGAACCGAAGGGGGACGATCAATCTTTTCTATATGGACTTCCGTGATGAGATTGTCTCCTACGCCTACATTGACTACCTGATTCACTCTTACAATATTGAACGTTCGGTTCATTCCGGGATAGAGCTGAGCGGTAGTTACCGAGCTAATGTCGGCTTGACCCTGAGCGGTAATTTTGCATACAATCGCAATAGGGTCATTCGTCACAGCCGGTTGGTGGATGGCATCAACGTCGATTTTGCTGACAAGCAGATTGCCGGTTTTCCCGATTATCTGGGAAGTTTGATCGCTGACTACCAGTTGTCGGACTTCCGCCTGACTTACCGATTCCGGTTTGTTGGTCAGCAGTACATGGAAATGTACAATATTGATGACATCGCGGTTGAAAGCTACAATCTCTCTTCGCTCTCTGTTTCTTACCAATTCGGAGATGTTGCTGGAATTGGGAAGTTGACCCTGTCCGGACGTATAGACAATCTGTTTGATACCAAGTATGAGTCGTTTGGCTATGGTGACAACTACGCCTACAACGATGGATCAAAAGATGTTGTTGAGGGCTGGGCGGAGTATTTTGTTGGAGCCGAGCGATCATTCTGGGGTCAACTGAAAATAGAACTGTTTTAAGAAGTGCAGTTTCTTGATTACAGTATTGTTTTTGTCTACCTGATCGCGATTCTCCTGATCGGGTTTTATGGACGCCTCAGGAAAGATGCCTCCACTTCGGAGATGATCCTGGGTGGGCGGATGCTGACCCTGCCCGCCTTTGTCGCTTCGCTGGTCTCTACCTGGTACGGTGGAATTCTGGGGGTGGGGGAGTATTCCTATCGGTTCGGAATCTCCAACTGGCTTGTCTTTGGTCTGCCTTATTATCTGGCCGCTCTCTTTTTTGCTCTCTTCCTGGCTAAAAAGGCACGAGAGTCCGGACTTCTTACCATTCCGGAAAGACTGTCCCAGACCTATGACAGGCGGACAGCCCTCACGGGTTCGCTGATCATTTTTCTGATGACCATTCCGGCGGCGTATATTCTCATGCTGGGTGTACTGGGGGAACAGCTGTTAGGTCTTTCCTTTTCAACCGGAGTATTGTTGGGTTCGCTCTTTTCGGTTGTCTATGTCTTTGCGGGGGGGTTCCGTTCGGTAGTACGAACCGACATTGTGCAGTTCGGGCTGATGTTTGTTGGCTTTGCTGTTCTGTTAGTTATTCTGGTCTCCCGGTATGGGGGGGCAGATTTTCTGTCTGCGAACCTTCCCGCCGAGCATCTCACCTGGCATGGCGGGAATAGCGGCTGGTATATTGCGGTCTGGTACGTAATTGCTCTGGCTACGCTGGTGGAGCCATCCTTTTATCAGAGATGCTATGCGGCCAAAAGTCCCGCGGTTGCGCGCAAGGGGATATTCATCTCCATCGGCTGCTGGGCCCTCTTTGATTTTATGACCACAACCAGCGGATTGTACGCAAGAGTCCTGCTTCCGAATCTGACCGATCCGGTCTCTTCCTTTCCGGCCCTGGCTCAAATGGTTTTGCCCGTTGGGCTGCTCGGCCTCTTTGCCCTGACACTTCTGGCCACTGTTATGTCGACCGTAGACTCCTATGCCTTCCTGGCGGCCTCGACTTTTGGAAATGACATTCTGGGACAACTGTTCAAAGGGGACAATAAGAGCATCCGGCGGTATACCAATGTCGGCCTTCTGCTCGCGACATCTCTGGCCGCTCTCTTTGCAATCTTCTTTAGGTCAGCGGTTGATATCTGGCATGCCTTTGGATCAATTGGCACTCCGGCCCTGTTGGTGCCGTTGTTTTTCTCATTTGTCGGCAAGCGAAAGCTTCCGGCCGGGCATGCATTTTTCTCTATGGTCTCTGTGCTTGTGCTTTCTTTGGTCTGGTATCTATCACCAAATTTCACCGCCGGAGGTGAGTACTGGCTTTCGCTTGAGCCAATCTTCCCCGGTTTGTTCGTCTCGTTGGTTATCTATTTTCTGTACGCCCGGCAAGAGTCTTAATGAGGTTGCCCCGGCAGCAGTTTTCGATTATACTGGAGCAATATGAGCGATCCAATATATATGTCACGTGAAGGCATCCTTAAGCTGGAAGCCGAATTGAAGCGCCTAAAATTCACCGAGCGCCCCAAAATAGTTGCGGAAATCAAAAGAACTATGGAGTTGGGCGACCTCTCTGAGAATGCTGAGTATCATGCCGCCAAAGAGGCACAGCGACATATGGAGAGGAAACTGGCCGATCTGGAACTCAAGCTATCCCGGGTGCAGTTGATTGATATTGACTCCATACCAAAGGATAAAGCTTACCTTTTTGCCAAGGTTCTGGTCAAGGATCAGTCTTCGGGGGAGGAGATAGAATATACTCTGACACCACCGGACGAGGCGGATGTCTTTGAGGATAAGATTTCAGTTAAATCACCAATTGGCGCGGCCCTGCTGGGCAAAGGGGAAGGGGAGAAAGTTGAAGTTCAGGTACCCAAAGGTACTATCAACTATGAGATTTTGAAGATCTCACGAGAATAGGAGCTCGTCTTTAGCTGTTCTCTTCTTCCTCTTCATAGAGTCCTTCCAGGTCAGACTCATCGTAGTACTCTTCGGCCTCATCACTACCTGCACCTTCGGCGCTATTGGCGCACTCCAGAGAGCAGAAGTATTCTCCCACCTGCCGGATTGGCTTGCTCAGAATCTCTTCACCACAATATGAACAGACCACTGGACATCTCCTCAAACTCGTTAATCCTAAGACGCGGAAAACCTGCGCCCACAAACCATCTATAATCCTTCTGATCGACCGATGGCAAAAATATTCTATAATCCTCTCAAAATTTTGTCAATAGATTTTTTTGAGGCCCTGCTTCTCCGCCGCGTAACCTGCTAATATGGAGCCGGTTAACCTTTGCTATCATAATTAGTTCTTGACAAAATCAGGATATTGATTATGTTCAGAATCATGAATCAGACCTCAAAAATATTGAACCCCACCTGCACCTGTTGTTGTTGTAATTCTGAGGGTCGGACTATGCCCTGATTTGCAACTAATGCAATTAGAAGGCTTTTTCGATCCACCTTTGTTTGAAGGTGGTTTTTTTTTGCAGTAATCTCTTTTTATGGAAGAACAAGTTAAGATGAAAACCAAGGCTACAGTTGATCCGGCCGAACAGATACACACCGATTCATTTTATTATGACAACATAACTCAGGCAGTTGGCAACACTCCGCTCGTTCGGCTCAACAGAATGACTGCCGAGCGAGGGATCAAAGCTACCATACTGGTCAAGCCGGAGTTTATGAATCCGACCGGCTCGGTCAAGGACAGGATGGCCATCTACATTCTAAAGCAGGCGGTTGCCGCCGGCGAACTCAAGCCGGGCGGTATGATTATCGAGGCTACTTCGGGAAACACCGGGGCAGCGGTAGCTATGTTTGGCGCCGTCTATGGACACCCGGTCATTCTGACTATCCCGGATAAGATGTCTTCTGAAAAAGTGGATGCTCTCAAAGCGTTTGGGGCCGAAGTACACGTTTGCCCGACCGCTGTGCCGGCCGAAGCCCCGGAGAGTTATTATGAGACGGCCAAGCGATTGCAACGGGAGAATCCGGGGAGCTATTTTATTGGCCAGTATTTTAATCTCAACAATATTGAAGCTCACTACAAATTGACCGGACCGGAAATTTGGAAACAGACTTCCGGTGAAATTGATGTTTTTGTAGGCGGTATCGGAACCGGCGGAACGGTCTCCGGAACCGCCCGATTCCTGAAAGAGCAAAACCCAAAGATGCAGGTAGTGGCGGCTGACCCGATTGGTTCTGTCTATTATAACTATCACAAGGATCAGGAGCTTATAGAACCAAACACCTATTTTGTTGAGGGGATTGGCGAAGATATGCTTTGCCCAACGATCGATTTTTCCGTAATTGACAAAGTGTACCAGGTTAGCGATGAAGAGTGCTTTTTGGCCGCTCGCGAATTGACCCGCAAAGAGGGGATCTTCGGTGGTGGCTCTTCGGGCGCCGCGGTGCATGCCGCACTGCTGCATGCCCGGACACTTGACGCGGATAAAACTATGGTGGTGCTTCTTCCGGATGGTGGCGGCAAATATATGAGTAAGATTTTTAATGACCTCTGGATGAAGGAAAAAGGATTCCTCAAGTAGCAGACAGGTTTTACTATGACTGATGAAAACAAAAAAGCCTCCAGGAAATTCGAGACACGTACGGTTCAGACCGGTCAGGTAGGCGGAGATGAGACCGGAGCGGTCAGCAGTCCGATCTTCCCCAGTTCCACCTATAGAGTGAAATATCCGGGGGATGAATCCGGGTATGTTTATTCGCGTTGGTCCAACCCGACCCGCCAGGCGGTAGAGGAGGGACTGGCCAATCTGGAAGAGGGTTCCCATGCCTACGCTTTTGCATCCGGGCTGGCCGCGCTCAATGGCGTTATGCATCTGTTGAAATCAGGTGACCACCTGGTAGCGGTAGATGACCTGTATGGCGGCAGTCACCGCCAGTTTGAACATCTGCGTCGGCAATACGGAATTGAGATCACTTATATTGACGGACAGACGCCTGAAAATTTTACCCACGCTATCAAGCCCAACACGAGATTGTTCTGGCTGGAAACACCCACCAACCCGCTCCTGAGACTGGTAGATATTGAAGCGGTAGTCGCAATTGCGCGCGAGAAGAAGATTCTGGTGGGGGTCGACAACACCTTTGCCACTCCTTATCTTCAGAAACCGCTCAACCTCGGGGCGGATATCGTCCTGCACTCACTGTCCAAGTATCTGGGTGGTCATTGTGACCTGATCGGTGGCGCTCTGATTACCAACGACAGCGAGCTGGCGGAAAAACTGCGTTTCTCTCAGTACGCGGTCGGTGGTGCCCTGGGTCCGTTTGAGTCCTGGCTGGTTCTGCGCGGGATGAAAACTCTTCATGTGCGGATGGACCGACACTGCGAGAATGCCGCAAAGGTAGCTGACTTTCTGAAACAGTCTGATCTGGTGGAACATGTTTACTACCCCGGTCTTGATGGAACGCCTCTGCCTAATGCAATGAAGCAGGGGGGCGGGATGGTCTCTTTTGATCTGAAGGCGGAGATTGAAATTGTCAAACAGTTTACGATGGCTACCGAAGTTTTTGTTCTGGCGGAATCATTGGGCGGGGTAGAATCCCTGGTCAATCATCCGGCCCTTATGACTCATGCCTCTATCCCGAAAGAAATCCGACTGGCCAATGGAATAACCGATGGCCTCATCCGGCTTTCGGTTGGACTGGAGCATATTGATGATCTCCTGGCCGACCTCCGGCAGGCGCTCGAAAAAATCCGATGTACAGTAAGGACGGCGTAGAGCTGTCCACCCCCGGTTTTGTAATTCTAATTACTTTTCTTCAGCAATAAGCTGATTCGATACAAGCAAAATAAAACTCTCCGTTCCTGATTCTAAAGCGGAGATTATGCATCGCAATAGACTACAACAAATATAGAGAAGGAGTTTTCAAATGAAAATCACCAGCTTTGACCTGGTCGCATCAGACTACACGACCAGAGTTTCCCCCAGTCGCTTCAGTCAGTTTCTTGCTCTCATTCATGAGATAGGCATCAACGGATCAGAGCGAGTTCTGGACATCGGGGCCGGCCCCGGAATCCTCTCTTTGGAGATCGCCCGTCGGCTTGACCGGGGAGGTTCCCTGCTCGGTATTGATCTGGCTCCCAATATGGTTCACTTGGCTCGCACCAACGCGGCCAACAGCAATTTCACCAACACCGCTTTTGAAATCGGGGATGCGCTTGGATTGCAGTTTGAAGATAACAGTTTCGATGTTATTGTCTCTTCGAACGCTTTTCCCTGGGTACCGGACCGGAAGAAGTTCTTATCCGAAGTTCTCCGGGTACTCAAGCCGAGCGGTCGGTTTGGATTGGTGGCTCTGTCTGACAAATGTTACAATGAATTCAGTTCAACCATTTCTAATATCGGGCGTGAACATCCGGACCTCTTCCCGCGTATGGAGCCGTTTGCCATGATGGGAGCAAAGCTGCACAGCCTGACCGAACTTGACCATGTGGTCCGCGGAGCCGGTTTTGATATCCAGCGCAATTTTGTTCTCTCAACGGAGGAGAAGATCACTCCCGGCGACTATCTCCAGAGAATCAATGCGATTGTTAACGAGAACTATCTGGACCATCTGGATTCCGACGGCAAGCGGGAGAAGGTGCGTAATCTGATCTTTCAGAGTCTTCTGGCTCGTAACGGAAGTCTGAACATCACTGAGTCTTCGGTCTTTGTGATTGCGCGCAAACAGGCCGCTTAGTGTTCATCACAGATGGCCAACGTCATAATATCGCCCACCAGGACCGGCTCAACGGCCACAAAGCCCTGACCGTAGAGGCAGCGGGCCATAGAACCAAACGACCGTGACATGGAAGTCAGGTGTTCAATGTAGTCCTTTGATTTGGCCGGATTGAGAAACTGGGACTTATGCGCTGAGAGCGCCGCGATCCACTGATCAAAGTGCGGCGTTATGTCGACCACAAAATTGGGCAGCACCTGTGGGGGGAGGAAGTAATGGAAGACTCTTTCAACCAGGTGCGGCTCACCGGGCACATCAGCCTTTTTCAGGGCGGCCAGGTTGGCAGCATTGATCGTTATGATTCCGGAGGCAACATGATCCGGATGTGACTGCCTTCGGCCGTGACCAACATGCGGGTAGGGGCAGAGGATGATCCGGGGACGGGTGCGTCGGATGATTGCGGCCAGGTCCAGACGATGTTGATAGTTATCCTCTAATTTTGTATCCCCCCAGTCGAAAGTTTTGATGACGTCGGCCCCGAGAATCTCGGCCGCCTCGGCTACTTCCTGCTGCCTGATCTCCGGAGTTCCACCGGTCCCCATCTCTCCCTGGGTCATAATGACAAGTCCGCAGCGGTAACCGCGTTTGTTAAGATCAATCAGAACACCGCCGGTGCCGACCTCGACATCATCCGGGTGGGCTCCAATCGACAACAGGTCATATCTCTGTTCTGCCATAACTCCTCACAAATCAAAAAAAACCCGGAAGAGTCTTAACTCTCCCGGGTTATTATCTTCAACAGAATGCTACTTTACTTTTCCAAAATTATTGGAATGGAAAATCAACATTTCACGCATCAACTCATAAAGATACTGGTCATGAGTGGCAGGGTTGCCATCTGAGCCCATATACTCTTTTGTCTGAACATCGAAACTGTACGGCGGATTCTTGAGTGTCTCAACAAAGGACTGGGTCTGCTCATTAAAACCAAGACGAGCCTCCTTGGAGGAGAAGACCATTATATCGGCTTCAGAAAGTGGCGTAGCGCCGTACGTTGAGCGGAAGTACTCCATGATGTTTTCCAGGTTGTTATCAAGCCAGATATTCCAGACGGGCGGGTAGGCGTTACCATTCCCATCGAACGGAAGATGGAAACCGATATCGAGATTCTTGTGCTGATATTTGTTCTGGATCAGAGTCACCGTATCCGAATTTATGAAGACGGAATCGATCTGAGTCTGGAAGCCAATCGGGTCCGGGAAGCCAGGTGCGAAGATGTTAATCCGTGTCCACCAAACGTCAGTGATGTGTGGTGTAAAGGCCATAGCGCCGCCAATGAAGAGGCGAGAAACATTCCAGACTCCGGATGAATCAAAGCTGCGATAGGTGCTGGCATCCAGTCCCTGCTCGGTGAGAGCGTCATCAAACAGGCTCATCAGTCCGCTGTTTCCAAAAGGACCATCAAAGTCCAGCGGTCCATCACCAACTGCTATTGATGTAAATGTATTCGGATTCAGGATAGCCGCTCTCATAGCGCCATAAGCGCCCTGACCAAAACCACCAATGGCGCGTTTGGCCGGTGAATCCAGGAGTGGGAACTGAGTGTTCAGATAGTCAATCAGTGAGCCCCCGATTATACCATCGTAATCTCCGGCAAACGGGGACGACCCGGCAAAAAAGTAGCCGCCAAACACTTTGTCATTGCTGAGACAGGTGATGATCATCGGCCGGATAATGCCTTCGGCAATCATTTCATCAGCCAGTTCCTGCAGACCATGATTGAAATAATAGTACTGGTTCCTATCCTGCGGAGGGAGAAGCACCAGCAACGGTACGGCTTCGGCAGTTCCGTACGGCGGAGGCACGGAAGCTTCGGGAATATAAGTAGCCATTTCCTGCAGGCGGAACTCGTTCCGAATCTGGAAAGTGAGTTCCGGATAGAAGTCATGCACCGAAGGAACAATTCTGAAATCCTGCGGAGTACGAATGAAGTCACTATCGGCAGTGACGGGAACATTGGTTCCCCGATCCGAGCAACCGGCCAGTAGAAGCAGCGCCAGACCAAAAGTTATGAACAGATATTTTAGAGACCTATACATGTCTGCACTCCTTAGAACCGGTAATTGATCGATAAAACGGTTTCGTAGGTTTCGGCTTTATAAGTGCCGGCGAAGTTATCAAAGCTTCCGTCATCATCCAAGTCAGTCAATTGACTTACGGTTAGGTCGGAGCCCTTGACATAACTGCTGGCAAATCCGAGATCCCACTGCTGGATATGGAAGGTGAATCCTCCGCTAAAGCCGACTTTGGTGCCGGTATCAACCAGCTGAGGTGAAATCATATCATTGGCCCGCGCCGGTGACTGATCAATGGAGGCACCCCCCATGAGAGTCACGAGGCTTGACACTTCGTAAGTGACTCCACCCATAAGTTTGATGGCATCACTCCAGTCAACCGGGCGACTGATATCGGCCAGCAGGAACTGGCGGGCGGCGTCCGATGAATCTACCGAAGTTGACAGTCCGTGGTGGTTGGTGTACTCAAACTGTAATCCTTCGTAATCGGACCAGAAAGTGTACTCAGCATCCAACGCCAGCAGCAACTTGTCATTGTGCTGGTATGCAACACCTGCGCCGATTGAAGGGGGAAGGTCCAGGGTAGCTTCAAAGTCCGCGGTGTCCGCCACTCTGGAGCCGTTGGTGAAGACCCACATCGGCTGTCCGATGTTGAATTCAATCGCGCCGTAAGGCAGATAAGGAAGGAACGGCATATCATAGTTCAGAACCGCTGTACCACTCACATTGATATTGAAAGGAACATTAGCGGTCAGGGCCAGGCGGGTTTTTTCGTTTAATTGATAAAGCGCACCGGTCCTGATTCCAAACCCGTATCCGTTGCCATCATTTGATGCCAGCTCAGTAATCTTCTCAATATTCTGAGTCTGGAGACCAAACTCAGCCAGCCGATCCCAAAAGGGATTGCGACGGAATAGTATATCGTTGTACAGAAGATCTGCTCTGAGCAGCTGGAGGCCAACGCCGACCGAGAGTTTCTCTTCCATAAATTTGCGGGCGGCCGTTGCCTGGAATGCGACAACATCAAGATTGTTGCGGTACTGATCACCGGCGGCATTGAGAGTGTTGTTGTAAGCGTCCGGATGCTGGTACAGTTCCCAGGTTATGTTGTAGTCGAAGGGTTGGTAGACAGAGAGTCCGAAAACAGTTTCGCCCCAGACCGGCAAACGGAAAACCGCGCCCAATGACGGATTTGAGAGAACTTCGTGGAAGTTGTTAATGTCGTGCCCGTTGAAGATTCCGGGCTGGCTCCAGCCTGAACCACCGGGGTAAGTGTAGTCGGGGTTCAACTGATTGCGATGGTGCACAAAGGCGGCGTTGAAACCAAGCTGGTTGTCATAGACATCAGCATATCCAGCCGGATTATAGTAGGCTGCCGACCAGTCGTTTGCGATGGCGCGAAATGCCCCGGATGTTGCCCGAGCCGTGGTACCGACAGCAGTGTTTTCAAAGCCGCTGGCCAATATCCCCGGTACAATAAGGGACGAAACAATCAAGACAAAGGCCGAGAATCTCAAAATCCTCATTCTCATCTCCGTATCTTAAACAATTAACTCTAAATCATCTCCATGATGCAGCTATTTTGACTCCAAAGTTCGGTTATGACCAGGTTGGGAGTTCCCGCACCTATCAATCCCTGTGTGAGCCGAAAAAGGCAACATCGGGTCGTTTCAAACAGGCAGTAAAATTACCAAATGGCCATAATAATGTCAAGCGATAACCCCTTATAATACAAAGTCCTTTCCGCAACGGCGGGGTTCGTTTGCAGCCATTTCGGCCTTCACTTGTGCCGTGATATAGACGGATCAGAATTCCCAGTGTGAAATGGAAAAGCAATCCAATTTTGGCACCAATTTGGGGGTAATTGACGGTCGCATTGCTTCCAATTCCCGGCCATGATTTTGGAAAATAATTCCCATAGCTCTGGAATCTGTTTCTTTTTGAAACAGTCAGAAGCTCGGTTTGAGGCTTCGCCCGCATCCTTAGTTGCTTGTATGACAGGGTGTTAGGACAATTTTGGGGAGTTGGCATCATCCTTGCAAAAGAAGAGAGCGGAAGTAACAGTGAATCTGTCCGGCGCTGATATCGGGCAAACTCAGGAAGGTAAATATGGTTCGCAAGATTTCGATCATAACGATTCTGGTTATTGTGCTGGTCTCGTTAAACTGGTTTCGTGAGTTAATGGCGGCTGATCTGAGTACCATTTCTCCCGCCGAGCGGGCAAGAATTCAGGAACAATGGGATCAGGCAAAAGAATTGGAAGCGGATCAGGAGAGCCGGTACCAGACTCCGGATATCTTTGGGTCTAACGAGAAACCGGGCACTCAATTGGCTTCCAGTCAGAACACACCGGAATCCGGATCTTCTGCAGGCAGCAGGACGGCTGTTCTTCTGCCGTTTGGCAGAGAGCTGTTTCGCGGAGCGAGGCCGGACGAACCACCCATGGAAGTGGCTTCGGCCTCCGACTATGTGCTTGGCCCCGGTGACAACCTGATCATATATCTGTGGGGCCGAGTAGAAAAGCAATACGATCTGACTCTCGACCGTGAAGGAAAGCTGTTTATCCCGCAGGTGGGGGAGATACTTGGCTGGGGACTGACTTTGGAAGAATTTTCAAGGAACGCCAAACGGAGCTTCTCGAAAGTTTTTTCAGAATTTGAGCTTACGGTCTCACTGGGCAAGATTCGCTCCATCCGGGTTTATTTGACCGGCGAAGTTGAGCGGCCCGGTGCCTACACGGTTAGTTCGCTGACTTCAATGTTCGATGCCATCTATGATGCCGGTGGACCAAACGAGCGCGGGTCGATGAGGAACATCCAACTTAAGCGGCAGGGGGAGCTGGTTGCGGAGATCGATCTGTACAAATTGCTGCTTGAAGGGGACAATAGCTCTGATATCAGACTGAAGACCGGTGATGCTATCTTTGTCCCGGTTGCGGGACCACGTATTGCGGTATCGGGAGAGATTAATCGTCCGGCTATCTACGAGTTGAAGGGAGAATCAACCGCATCGCAGATTCTTCAGCTGGCTGGTCGTCCGACCGCCCGGGCCCGACTGGACCGGGTTATGCTGGAACGCATTGGTGAAAAGCGGGAATGGGAGATTCAGGATCTGGACCTGTCCGGAGCAGAGACAACCAGTGAATTCCCGCTAAAAGATGGCGACCGATTAACGGTTCACTCCATCTTTGAATTTGAACGCAACCGGATCGGAATATTTGGCCATGTCCGGCATCCCGGATATTATGAACAGTCAGATACAACTCGCGTATCCGACCTGATTCAACAGGGGAAACTTCAGCCGTACGATGTCTTCATGGAACGGGCCGACCTCTTCCGGCGTCATCAGGATTCCCGGACAGAGATCATCCCGATCAGCCTGTCCGCCCTTTTTGACGGTGATGAAACCCAGGATATCTGCCTTCGCGAGATGGACTCACTCCATATCTACTCCAACCGGAATGTGAAGTGGGAAAAATTTGTCTATGTTGAAGGGGAGGTACGTCATCCCGGTCGCTACCCTCTTTATGAGAAGATGTACGTTTCTGATCTGATCTTTTTGGCCGGTTCACTGGTGCCGCAGGCCACCCGGCAACGGGGCGAGATTGCCCGGTTGGACAGCCTGGGTGAGGTGACTATCCGGTACTTCTCGCTGGACGAAAACGCCGACTACCTGCTTCAGGAGAACGATCATGTCTACGTGCGCCAGATTCCACAATGGCAACTCCACCCCACGGTCGCAATTGAAGGGGAGGTCAGGTATCCGGGGGAATACATGTTGTCAGCGCGACGGGAAACCCTTTATGGCCTGTTCACTCGGGCGGGCGGATTTACTGATCGGGCTTTTCCCAAAGGAATAGTTGTCGAGCGGAAATCTATTGAACAGAATCTTGAACGAATCAAAATCAATGATCTCATTGGCAATACACAGCCTGTTGTAGTTGATTCTCTGGGAGCGGAAAAAATACAGACCTCCCTGGTATATAGCGCTACTTCGCTCAATCGTATCATCATTGATACGGAAGAGTTGCTGGGCTCCAAAGGGGAACGCGGCGATATCGTACTCCAGCCTGATGACCGCATCTTTGTTCCCACAGTTCCTTCGGGAATCTCTGTTTTGGGAGCGGTGGGAGCCAACGGAACTATAAAGTTTGAATCCAATCGGAATGTGAACAGCTATGTTAACCGGGCCGGTGGCTTTACCCGGAGAGCAGACAAAGATGAGGCCAGACTAATCCGTGCGACCGGCGAAGTCATCTCCGGTAAGGATGCGTTGAAAGCAAAAGCGGAACTGGGGGATATCGTTTTTGTCCCGACCAAAATTGAAAAAGAGAAAAACTGGTTCAAAAATTTCTCAACCACCATGAGTGCGGTAACCGGAATTCTGACTTCGGTCTATATTGTGAGTAAGATTTAGAAAATACCATCTTCACTGGTTACCTTCCTGCGGCACCGGGTCAAGTCAGATCCGGTGTCGTATTTTTTTTACTTGGAGTAGGAATAATTTTTCGCCAAAACGGGAAGAGGCTGCCCGTTTTTTCTCCCCCTTTCACAGGCAGTGACAATCTAACACGAGCGAAGCTGTAACTTGCTGTAGTACAATATATTACGGTGACCAGTTTCTCCTGACTTCTCGGCTTGTTGGCACTGAAATTGCCATAATAAAAGGTAGAATAACAGCCAGGCATGAACTTATTGAAAGGACTCAATATGGGCTTCACCGACTCGGGCAACAGACTCAATTTGGATGTTTTTGCTGTCGAAAAAACCGGCAATACGAGAGTATCAACTTCTTCCAACGTGGCAGAAGAGCCAAGATTCCCTTTTTCTGACTACACCAATTTTCTGTCCGAACTGTTCAAATGGCAGGATCAACCCGGAGCGAGAATAATTGCGGCCGGTCCGGTGCGGCCGGACGTTGAGATTGCGGCGGACCGAGCCGAGATAGAACTTAATGAGATAAGCTCTGAGTCGCCGTTCACGGTTAACATCTCCCAACTGCTAAAAGAACTTCAGGCCGGTTCCGGAATCTTTTTCCTGGCCAATCCGAATCGCGTGACGGGGGCCAACGTCTCATTGGAAGAGATAGAGGAGATGGTTGCAGCCGCCCGCGGCGGTTTGTGCATAATCGATGAATTCTATTGCGATGGACAGGCGGCCACAGCCCTAAACCTGGCCCGGCAGACAAATAACCTGTTGGTTCTTCGTCCGGTCGAATCTCCTGTTGGCGGCAGGTCTAATCAACTCGGCCTTGCCGCCGGCAGTTTTGAGACGATAGAGCAGTTGGGCCGATTCATGAGCAACCACCAGATAAGCGGTTCTCAGCAGCAGATAATGACGGCCGGTCAGTCTGATGAATCAACGATGCGTACCCGGTCAGATCTGGTTCATTCCGAGTCAATTCGCATCAGCACCACTCTATCAGGAATAGGGATACAGTGTCGTTTAACTCCGGCCGACTTCCTGCTTATTCGAGTTGCTCAACCAACCCAGGTGGCCAACGCCTTGACGACAGCGGGAGTGGCCATTGAAAACCTGAGCGGTTACCCCGGTCTGGACCAATACCTTCGATATGAAATCAAATCCGTTCGGGTCAGTGAAAGATTACTGAATGGATTTGATCGAATGCCGTCTGATCTCTACCGGATTGGGGCAATTGACCCTCGTCCCATAAAGCTCAGACGTGGTGCCGAATCTGCTCAAACGCACGCAAAGGAGAGACCGGCCGGAAGATTCAGAGGGAAACCGGTTCGGAAGACAACAGGGGCAAAGACAATCAAGACGAGCACGACGAACTGATGAAACTGGTCAATCGCATAGCTTCGCAGCAAGCTGATCGGGACACTCAGATTCTCCGCGATTCTTACGGCACAGAGAAAATTCCGGCCAGCTGCGGGGAGAACGGCAAAGAAAGGCTGTCTCGAGAGCAAGCGAATACTGGCTGGAGGTATCGGCTAAGAAGCTTCCTTATTTTTGTGGCCGGGCCGGTCAGTTCATTACTGCTGGCAGTCTCTCTTATGGCGATAGCCATCCAGTCCCAACAACTGGAGCTGTCCGCAGGGATTGAACTACTTTCAATTCTCGTTTTCACCCGGCTCGGTTTTGTATTGCTTCGTCCGGACCGACCGGTACTCAAGACACCAATCATGCACCGGAAGATGAGTCAGGTTGCTGCCGAAGAATCAATACAGTTCCTGATTCTGGTGACCGCCTGCTGGCTACTGGAGGCGGGCATTCCGCGACTGGCGGCGGTAGCATTCCTTACTGTAAATTTAACGGCCCAGATGATGCTGTTACAAGTCACCAAGAGCTTACTTAGCCGGGTCCGCTTCACAGGCGAAAATCAGCCGAGTCACAGGTCCAGGAACCGGGCCATAATTGTGGGGACCGGAGAGCGCGCCAAAGAGGTTGCCGACCTCATTCTTGATTGTCCGGAGATGGACACTACTCTGACAGGATTTCTGGACTATGGCCCGCGCCGACTCTGGAGTTACCGGGATCGGCCAATCGTTGGTCACCCTGATGATCTTGAGAGGTTTGCATCCGAAGAGCACCTTGACACGGTGATTCTGGCTGTCGATCTGGAAGAGATGCAGCAAACCCACGCTCTTTTTGCGACCGCCGAAAAAATGGGAGTGCCTGTCTGTTTCATGCCGGACATCTACCGGGGAACGATCAGCCGGGCCAGAACTGCCCATCTCAATGGGTTTCCGGCGATAATTTATCGGGCCGTTCCGGAAGGGAAGCTTTCCCAATTGATCAAGAGTTTTATCGATCGTCTGGGCGCTCTGGTTGGAATAATTCTTGCAGCTCCTCTAATGTTTGCTGCCGCCATGGCCATTAAAGTCGACAGCCGGGGACCTATCCTGTTCAAGCAGCGGCGCTCCGGACTCAACGGACGAGTATTTGGCTTCCTGAAATTCCGCACCATGTGCATCGATGCCGAACAGCAGAAATCACAACTGGCTGACCTCAACGAAATGTCCGGTCCGGTCTTCAAAATCAGGCAGGACCCAAGAATCACCAGAGTTGGTCGGTTTCTCCGGAAGTACTCCATAGATGAATTGCCGCAACTGTTCAATGTTCTTCGGGGGGAGATGTCCCTGGTCGGACCTCGTCCGCCGCTACCGCGAGAAGTTGCCCAGTATGAACCGTGGCAAAGGCGCAAGCTATCGGTAAAGCCGGGTGTGACCTGCCTGTGGCAGGTGAACGGCCGGAATCAGATAGATTTTGAAGATTGGATGCGTCTTGACCTGGAGTATATAGATAACTGGTCACTGCTGTTGGATGCCAGAATACTGGCCCGGACTCTGCCAGCCGTTCTAAAAGGGGATGGCGCCTCATAAGGTGCAAGAGGCGTATCAAATGATGAACTCCCGATTATTCAGATCAGCAGTTTGTGCGTTCTGGCTTGTATTGGCAGTCTCGGTTGCGGCCGAAGTGATTCCACTGGGCTCAGAGCAATCAGACTTTGCTCATCAACGAATCGATTTTTTGTCCAACTACGCTGGTGAGCAGAGGGACTATCAGCTTGGGCCGTATGAAATCAACTGGCTCGACTCTGACCTGGGAAAGTTCAAGAGGCTGAGTCTGCCGGACGAGAATCAGGTCGTGACTTTTTTGTCGCTGCAGGAACTGCTCAACGCGGAGCGGGACCATCGCACCGCCTATCTGGAGAGTTTCCGCGGCGGCTTTGCCACAACTCCGCATCCTGATCTCTATATCTTTGCCGATTTCAGCCTCAGCGAAAGTAAGGCCAATGATCCGGAGTACCGGGGAAAGAAATGGCGCGGTCTGGCCGGAAGTGTGGAGAATGCCTTTCTTTCATATCGCTCCGGTCGCTTCCACCTGCTGGTTGGGAGGTATGCCTCTTTCTGGGGGGGATACCGATCTTTACTTTTCTCTCCCAATCTTCCACTCGATGGTTTTGGGTATCGTTATCATTGGGGAAAAATTACCCTGTCGTATCGACTGGCCCGGCTCAATTCTATTTTTTCCGAAGATGCTACCACCTTTCAGGAGAATCGATACCTGGCCGGGCATCGACTGGACTGGCGCTTGAATGACAAAGTGCGCCTTGGTCTGTTTGAGACGGTTCTGTTTGGCGGGGTGGGGAGGCAGGTTGAGTTTTTCTATCTTAACCCGATTGTCTCATTTCACGCAGCCCAGATGAATGAGAATAGTGATGATAATATTCTGATCGGGTTTGATTTCTCTTACGTTCCAACGCCGGGACAAAAACTGTATGGTCAACTTCTGGTCGATGATTTTCAGATTGAAAACAAGACGGATGGAGACCAGGAACCAGATCAGTACGGCCTCTTGCTGGGGATATTCTCGGGTAAATTACTGAGCGCCGCTGATCTCAGACTGGAATATACAAGAGTTACCAACTGGACTTTTAACCAGCAAAAGCCACGCAACCGCTACCTGTTCAACTTGGCGCCGATAGGGAATCTGGCCGGTAATGATTTTGATCAGTATCTGCTGGAGATTTCCCGATGGCTGAAACCAAGTTTACTGCTAACTCTTTCAATTAATCATCGTCGCCAGGGGGAAGGAAGGATTCATAACGACTGGACTTCCCCCTGGCTTCTCGCATCGGAGAGCTATTCAGAAGAATTCCCCAGCGGTCTGGTGGAGAAAAGCCTGAGTCTTTCGTTTAAGGCGAGCGGGTATCTGAACCGGCAGCTTTTTTTTAGCTCCGAGATTGGCTGGCAGCATTTCCGGAACTTTGAGAACCAGCCCTCTCAGGAGCGTGATTTCCCATTTGTCACTTTGACGCTCTCATCCCTGTTTGATTTTGGTTTCTCAGTCGAGTAACCGCCAACAATTCCATATCTGCATTCGGTTTCGGCAGTTAGCTGCATAATCAGCCCCAAATCGTAGATTGCCGCCAGCGTTATATTGGTGTTAATCAATCAGTTATGTGTAATACAAAAAACCGGTGAACCGGTCTGCTTTTTGCATTAACCAGTCCGGATGAAATAGTAAACTTAGCAAACTGTTCCGGAAAGGAGGCACATGACCAAGCGCCTATTACTTCTGACCCTGATTCTGACTCTGGTGGCCTGGGTTGTTGGCTGTGACAAGGAGACAACTACCACCAGTTCCGAATATCGAGAAATCATTGGACAGGGAGCAGACACGGTTTTCCTCTCTGATACCGTTTTGATTGATAATCCGAATGGGACCACCGTCTATGATACCACCATTCTCCATGACACAATTTCATTTTCAGATACGGTCATGGTTTATGATACTGTTATCCAGACAGTTACGCAGGTAGACACGGTCATCAGCCAGACTAACGGCCCCACGGTGCAAGCTGCCTTTTTGGCTATGCAGGCATACACTGATATTGTTGTGATTGAGGATATTACCGCCACGGTCGGTCTGACCGATGGCTGGGTTTTCTACTTGTCAGCCTACATGTCTTATGTTGATAGTCCCGGAACCGGGGTTTATGATCTGGCCGGATATATTGATTTCTGGGCCCCCGATTTTTCTGATTTCTATGCCTATGAATATGGCTGGCGGATGACCTATATCTCAGGTGATCCGGGGGACCCTAATAACTGGCAGGTGGGGGAGATACCGGGAGCTTCGCCAATAGGCAAACCGGGTCTTAATCGGATCGAAAAAAATGATATTCGTGAGGCACTCAGATAGACAATGAGTGTATAAGAGTCAGAAATTACAAACCATGACTTGAAGCGTCCGCCGTTTTGGCGGGCGCTTTTTTTGTCCGTTTCCTTATTAATCAAAGAACTGATAACTCTGCGGATCATTTTGCCGCGGACTCCGTTATACAGATATGATGAAATACAAAATTCTATCCCGGAGACCAAGATGAAGAAAAGGCTGCTTCTGGCGCTGATTCTATCTTTTCCAATGAATTCATGCAATGGTGACCCAAAAAAAGAACAGGCTGATAACATGTCGGTAGATACAGAGCATAAACACACTAATCATCTGATAGATGAAAACTCCCCCTATCTGCTTTCGCATGCCCATAATCCGGTCAACTGGTATCCCTGGGGGGAAGAGGCGCTTGCAAAGGCGAAGGCAGAAGACAAGCCGATCTTTCTTTCAATCGGCTATGCCGCCTGCCACTGGTGCCATGTAATGGAGCGGGAGTCGTTTGAAAATGAAGAGATCGCGGCTCTGATGAACGAAAGTTTTGTTTCCATAAAAGTGGACCGGGAACAGCGCCCCGATCTGGATGAGATTTACATGACGTTCACCCAGGCTATAACCGGGCACGGGGGCTGGCCGATGTCTGTTTTTCTTACGCCGGAGCTTAAGCCGTTCTATGCCGGGACCTACTTTCCACCGGAAGATCAGTATGGTCGACCCGGATTCAAAAGCCTGCTCAGTCAGATTCAGCAGGCTTACGCAAGCGATAAGTCCGGGATAATGGAAGCGGCCAAAAAAATGTTTGTGGAGGTCAGCAGCCGAGTCAATAGTGTCAGTGGCAGCGCAAGTCTGGATAGAAAGGTGATTGGGCGCGGAGCCGAATCGCTAATGCGCGGATTTGATCACACCTATGGCGGCTTTGGACAGGCGCCAAAATTCCCGCACACCATGGAACTCTCTCTGTTTCTTCGGTATTACAAAGCTGAAAATGATCCGAGGTTTTTGCAGGCCACCGAGCAAGCTCTCAAAGGGATGGCCTACGGCGGTATATATGATCATCTCGGCGGAGGATTCGCGCGCTACTCAACCGATGAACGCTGGCTGGTGCCGCATTTTGAGAAGATGATTTATGACAATGCCCTCTTGGTGCGGACGTATGCCGAAGCATTCCAGATTACCGGCAACGAACTCTACCGAACCACAATCCGGGAGACGCTCGATTTTATGCTCCGGGAGCTGCACCATTCCAACGGGGGATTCTATTCCGCTTTAGATGCCGACAGCGAAGGGGAGGAAGGAAAATTCTACGTTTGGTCTCAGGAGGAGATAGAGGCTGTGCTGGGAAAGCAGGAGGCGGCTGCTTTTATCAGATATTATAATGTCTCATCTACGGGGAATTTTGAAGGGTACAACATTCTGCATTTAACCTCAGCTTCCGACCAGGTGCGCCAGGAAGCAGGGGATGGT
Source organism: bacterium (assembly GCA_029211095.1). Taxonomy (GTDB): domain Bacteria; phylum Zixibacteria; class MSB-5A5; order GN15; family FEB-12; genus JARGFS01. Next base: position 22,929 of record JARGFS010000013.1, read on the forward strand.
TTTGACAACTATATCGCCGAGTCAAAACGGAAACTGTTTGAAGCGCGGTCAAAGCGTGTCCGACCACTGACCGATGACAAGATTCTTACTTCGTGGAACGGCCTGGCCTTAACAGCCCTTTGCCGGGGTTATCAGATAACGGGTGACGACAAATATCTGGAAGCGGCTCGCAAGAACGCATCTTTTGTCTCGGAAACGATGTTTGAAAATAACCGGCTCACGCATTCCTACCGCGAAGGTCGTCGGTCCGAAGGAGAGTTTCTGGAAGACTACGGGTATTATCTATACGGCGTGCTGGACCTTTTTGAATCTGACGGGAACAAGGCCTGGCTTGATTTTGCCGTGACGCTGGCCGACCGGGCCGTTGTGCTGTTTGCCGATGATGACGGAAAACTGTATCTTCGCCCGGACGGAGAGACAGATTTGATTTATCGACCCAAAGAGCAAACCGATGGCGCCCTGCCAAATTCGAGTTCATATCTGATTCACAGTCTCTTGCGACTCAATCGAATCACAGAAAATCCTGACTACCTTGAGACTGGCCAAAAATTCCTGAGAGCCCTGTCCGGAACTATTAATCAGTATCCTTCGGGGATGACTTCGGCACTCTTTGCCCTGGACTATCATCTGGGGGACAAGCTTGAAATTGTCATCATTGGTTCAGGTCCGGAGAAGCAGGAAATGCTCAATGAGATTTATCGTCGCTATTTGCCAACAAAGATGGTGGCGTTGAGTGACAGCGGCGATGAGTCGGTGTCCCCTCTTTTCAAGGGACGCAAGGCCAAGAGCGGCGAGGTTGTGGCTTATGTCTGTGTGAACTCTGCCTGTCAATTACCGGTTAATAATGTCCGGGAGCTAAAAGTGCAATTGAGCAGGCTATAGAGCGCTTGCGTTCGAGCGGAGCCGGACTTTATCTTAGCGGCAAAATGAAGAACTCAATTACGGGTAGGAGTGATAAGTGGGTAGTTTTGATGCAAAAATGAAATGGACCGGGGGATTTAAGTTTGAAGGCATTACCGCCTTTGGTCACAAGATAGTAACTGACGGTGCCAAAAAAGCGGGCGGAGAAGAAGCAGGCTACAAGCCAACGGAACTACTGTTGTATGGGATTGCAGGCTGCACCGGAATTGATGTGGTACGGGTACTGGAAAAGATGCGCCAAAAAGTAACGTCTATCGATATCGAAATGACCGCACACCACAATGATGAATATCCCAAACCGATCCACACTATCGATATAAAGTACACTTTTGAAGGGGAAAATCTGGACCCGTCCAAAGTTGAACAGGCGATCAAGCTTTCCGAAGAAAAATACTGTATGGTCAGTCAGACTGTCCAGCAACCGGGCGAAGTTAAGACCAGTTTTGAGATATTGTAGAGCCGAACTTTTTTGAATCATTTAATTCCTACTGGCCTCTAATGTAGTAGTGAAAAGGAGAACGAAATTATGAAAGATTTAGTCATGGAATCACTGGGACACAAAGTAGAGTCAAACAAATCATTTGAGCAGATATGCGCCGATCTGGAAACAGCCACAACTGAGAACCAGTTTCGGCTGCTGGCCGTTCATGATGTTCAGGAGACTCTGGCCGGAAAAGGGTTTGAGCGGGAGCCGCTGAAAATATTTGAACTGTGCAATGCCGGGTTTGCTCATCAGGCCTTGCAGAAACATATTGATGTTGCCATGTTTATGCCCTGCCGAATCACCATCTACCCCGTAGGGGATAAGACAGTGATGACGCTGGCCAAGCCGACTATGATTTCGCAGATGATGCCGGGGATTGGTCTGGATGAACTGGCGCAGGATGTTGAGCAGCGGATGATTAAGATAATGGAGACAGCATCAAAGTAGGCAGGCCAATGATCAAAAACAGATCGATAAAAATTGCCAGCTATATGGTTCTCGGAGGAGTTGCGGGATTTGCTGTCTCATGGCTCTACGGGGCGCTGGGCTCCACTTGACAGATTATGTGCAATCCGTACATTACATCTGTGTACGGAGCAGTGACCGGTCTGGTTATGGCAATACCGAGTAAGAAGAGGAACGAAGATGCCACTGTTTGAATATATATGCGCTGATTGCGGCAACGAGTTTGAAGAACTGGTCAGCAGTTCCGAGCAGATAATCAGCTGTCCCAAATGCAACTCGCATAGTGTGGAACGGAAGCTTTCTGTATTTGCAGCTTCGAGTTCCGGATCATCTTCGTCCATGCCCTTCGGCGCTCCCAGCGCCGGATCATGCGGTAGCGGCGGCTTTACATGAGGGTAGCACCCTGACCCTGCCGTTGGCAGGGCAAAGACAAACTCCAAAACTAAGTCATGCTGACTGGCAGTGCCAGTTGGCCCGTCGAAGCATGATTTCTAACATGCTAAATGCGCGGCAGGTCTCCCGCTTGTCCTGAGCTTGTCGAAGGGGCCCGCGCGATCTCAGATTATGCGGTGCATGATTCCTATCCGGAGCGAATCACCCTTCGACAAGCTCAGGGTGACTTGGGACCGGAGGGATTAGGTCGCCCACGGCTTGCCGCGGACGCCAAGAGAGACGGCTGCTGTTTGAATAGTGCCGCCGCAAGCGGTGGACAGCTTCTTTGTACCCCACCCAACGAGTCGGTTTATTTTTCACTGACGTCAATCTAAATATTTAACGCACAATGAATGATGAGATACGAATACAAAGTTTTTAATTTCGCACCAGAGTCAAAATCCGGATACTTACCACATGACCAACTTGTTGATTATAGGTCTTGGTGGATTTATTGGCGCCATTGCACGCTACGGTATCTCCGGGCTGGTTCAAAGCCGCACCGAATCCCTTTTTCCGTATGGCACGCTGGCGGTAAACCTTCTCGGCTGCCTGATGCTGGGCTGTCTGCTTTACTTCATCGAAGACCGCGCCATGATTTCTATGAACACCCGTCTGTTTCTGACTGTCGGCGTTATGGGGGCGCTAACGACTTTCTCAACCTTTGGGTATGAGACAGTGCAGCTCTTTCAGTATCGTGAGTTCGAAATGGCCATGTTGAATATTGCAGGCAATATTATTCTGGGTGTGGGTGGGTTCTGGTTAGGTCGGATGATTATGCGGGCGATAAACCTATGAGGTGTGCTTATGAAAATCGAAGGTGACGGAAAGCTCCTCCGGATTCTGGTTGGAGAGAATGATCGTTGGGAGGGGAAACCGCTCTGGGAAGCAATAATACTGACAGCGCGGGAACTCGGTCTGGCCGGTGCGACCGCTGTTAGAGGGATCGCCGGATATGGAGCTAACAGCCGGATTCACACTACCAAAGTGCTGCGGTTGTCAGAAGACCTTCCGGTGCTGATTGAGATTGTCGACAAAGCGGAACGAATTGATACAATTATTCCGCACCTTGATCGGATGGTGGAAGAGGGATTGATCACGACCGAGAAAGCGCATATCATTGCCTACCGGCACAAGACGGAAGAGTAGGATAGAGCCAGTTGAGATAATGGAGATTTGAATTGAATACGACATTAAGTTTGGATGAGCTTGCTCGCCATATTTCAGCAAATATTTTGCAGTCTGTTACAGATGATGTGACTTGGATTTTTCTCGGGTATAAACGGAGACCTAAGCGAGGAAAACTTTTTAGGCGATTTGTCTCGAAAGAGAAGCTGTGGCTTGAAGATTCGATAAAACGGGAATTGTTCCTTTCAACTTGGATTGAGTATTGGGATATTTTAGGTAATCTCTTGTCTATTGAAGTACACACTAGAATCAATGCATATATACTGGCAATGTTCATTGAAGAACATCGATCTGTGGGAAGACTGTATAAGTTTTTCCAAATACCCGACGAGACTACTGCCGTGGATTTTGTATGTCAAGGTTTGGTTCAGTATGCTTGTGCAGACAAACCAGGTCGCACAAAACTGTTTTTGGAACGAATCTCGGATCGTGTAACGAATAGAGCTACACTGGCGAGACTAGTGACAGGGACAGCCAAATACTACACTTATTGGCCACAGTCTATCAGGATAGCACTTGAGAATTATGTATCGGAGAGTTCTTTGACCGGAGATATTGAAGTTATCGACCCTCGATTTATTCGGTTGATTGAACAAGTGAAGTCTACGATTTAATAATATACTTTCCGTCCCAAACAAGTTTGAGACGGCCACCCGGTAAAAGAGAAGATCAATCAGGGCGAATGCGGGAGATGCCTTACCGTTTCTGTACCACCGCGCAAATTCGATATGTGTCGCGCGCCACACTTGCAAATTGATAGCAGCGATAGTATCCCTTGACGGCAAAACCAACCTCGCGAAGCAGTTTCTTAAGAAGTGGATTTGAGTAAGCCCGCTCAGTATGCACTTCCTCAAACCTCTCCCACTTACCGTTCCTCTGTTCCTCGAAAAATGTAGCATGGACGTGCGCCCGTTCCTTTTTGGCATCGTACTCGTTGCGCCAGATCCAGGCGATACCTTCTTTTTCTCCGGCGTAGACCTGTCCATCCCAGAGGGTGCGGAGCGCGATCAGGGTGTTCATGTCGAAAACGAACCAGCCCCCCTCTTTCAGATGTGAGTGAACAGACTTGAATGCGCGCTTTAGATCACGCTGGGTCAGCAGATAGTTCAAAGAATCGTAGAAGCAGGTAATGAGATCAAAGCGGCACTGTTCTCCACTTTTGGTGTCGAGCAGTTTGAAGTTTGGAAGTTGCTTGTGGTACAGTTTGATCTTGCGGCCTTTTAGTTTTTTGGCCGCCTGGGCCAGCATGTAGCTGCTCCCATCCAGCCCGGACATCTTGATGCCAAGTTGAGAGAGGAGATCAATGGCTGTTCCGGTTCCGCAGCAGAGGTCCAGTCCAATCTCCGGTCTGATTCCATGTTTCTTAAAAATCCGATGACAGTACTCAACCATCAGTTTGGAGTGCATGTCGGCGTTCATTGCGTCATAGACGGAGGCAAATCGATTATACTGCTCGTGCTTCTGCTTCTCTTTTGGCAAATCAGGCCGCCTTTCAATCTCTAAGCTGTTCTACTGATTTAAGTTGACTTGCAAGCCAATATCGACCTTTCGTGATATTGATTGCAAGCGATTTGAATGAATATTCGATTGATTGCCGGGTAATGTATATGAACCGGGCCGAGACTATCCCGGTGATAACCAAGGAGTCACTATGGAAAACATTGTCTGGATATGGCTGGCCGCGGCTGTGATTTTCTTGATAATTGAGCTGGCCACACCAACGCTGATATTTATCTGCTTTGTGGCGGCAGCTGTTGTCTCTGGCGTATACTCGTTCTTTGCTCCGGAGTCGTACTATTGGCAGATTGGGATATTTGTAGCGGTTTCCGTAGTACTGCTTCCGCTTACGCGCAAGTTTGCCAAGAGAATCAGCCATGATTCGCCGCAACTCTCAAATGTCGATGCTCTCCTTGGCACGGTTGCCCTGGTCACCAAAGCGATTGACCCTGATCTTGGGGGACAGGTACGCGTTGAAGGAGAAGTATGGTGCGCGGTGGCGGGAGAGCCAATTGCTGAAAACTCAAAGGTGAAAGTTGTCTCCGTTTCCGGTACCAAACTATTGGTTGAGAAACTTTCATAGAAAGGATATAGAAATGAATTTGGTCTTACTATTTTTGGCTGCGGCGGTTGTGTTTGCTTTCATAATCGTGGCCATGTCGATAAGGATAATCCGGCCATTCGAAAAAGGGCTGGTCGAACGACTCGGAAAATACCAGCGCCTTCTTGATCCCGGATTGAATCTAATCGCACCGTTTTTTGATACGGTGATAAAGGTCGACATGCGCGAGGTTGTGCTCGATGTACCACCACAGCTGGTGATTACAAGAGATAATGTTGGGGTCGAAGTTGACGCTATAATCTATGCCCAGGTGACCGACCCGGTTCGCTCCCGTTATGAAATTGCCAACTACATTATCGCGGCGACAAAACTGGCCCAGACAAATCTTCGTAATGTTATCGGAGAATTGGATCTCGATGCCTGTCTTTCTTCGCGCGATGAGGTCAACGCTCAGCTTCGCGATGTTCTCGATATCGCCACCGACAAGTGGGGTGTCAAAGTTAATCGTGTTGAGTTGCAGCGGATAGACCCGCCGCGCGACATTACCGATGCTATGAGCCGACAGATGAAAGCGGAACGGGAAAAGCGTGCCACGATTCTTGGTGCCGAAGCGGTCAAGCAGTCTGAGATCACCAAAGCCGAGGGGTACAAGCTGTCGCAGATTCTCGAAGCTGAAGGGGATGCCGAAGCTGTCAAGAAGAAGGCCGATGCTGAGAAGTACCGTCAGCTTACCGTAGCGCTGGGTGAAGCGGAAGCGATCAACTCTGTCTTTACGGCCATCCACAAGGGGAAACCGGACGACAAACTGATTACGCTGAAGTATCTGGAAATGCTGCCACGCCTGGCTGACAACAAGGCGAACAAAATTTTCCTGCCGTATGAAGCCAGCGGAATAATCTCCAGCCTGGCCGCTATGGTGGAAGGAATCAAGCCGAACGGAACGGCTGAGGAAGAGGCTCCGGCTCCCAAGCCGATGGAATCAATTTCCTGAGCAGAGTTTCTCTTCCACTACAGGGATGTTGAACAGAAAGGGCGGTTCGCAAGCGCGGACCGCCTTTATCTGTATAATAGACAGAACCAAAGGGGCCAATCTACGGTTTGACTTATGAGACCATAAGGCGTAACATAGCGGTAGAAAGAACGATGGTATCAAGACCGGGAGTAGTAACTTAGAGCAATGTCAGACTCACAGGATCAAATACGCAAACCAGCCGTGGCCGGTCTCTTCTACCCGGCAGCAGCGGTTGAACTAAGCCGCACAGTGGCCGGATATTATAGCGAAGTCGACAAGGTCCCGGTAGTGGGACATCCGGCCGGGCTGATTGTCCCGCACGCCGGTTATCCGTATTCTGGCAAGACAGCTGCCAAAGCTTTTAAGCTGCTCGAAGGACAGGAGTATGATTCGGTCGTAATTGTCTCTCCATCGCACGCCGGTCTGTTCAGGGGATCATCAGTTTTTGACGGAAAAGGTTATCAAACTCCTATCGGTGTCGTAGAGATTGACATGGAACTGTCTGAAAAGATTGCTGATATCCATCCGCTGGTATATTTATCCAATGTGGGGCATGCCTCCGGCAGTGCCCGGGGAGAACATGCTCTTGAAGTGCAGTTGCCATTTCTCCAAGTGGTTCTTGGCAATTTCAAAATGGTCGCCATTGTCATGGGGGACCAGGAAGCAGATTCAATCAGCGCGCTGGGGGAGACTCTGGCGGCGGTACTGAAAAATAGAAACAGCCTGATCATTGCTTCCAGCGACCTCTCGCATTTTCATACTGAGAAAGAGGCCCGCAAGCTGGACATGTCCGTCCAAAGAGCAGTAGAGCAGTACGACTCGGCCAAGCTGCTCAAGTCATTGGAAAAGGGGGAAGGGGAAGCATGCGGGGGCGGAGTTATGGCTGCAGTTATGATGGCTACCCGGAAACTTGGGGCGGACAACGTAAAATTTCTGGAATACACAACTTCGGGCGCGACCACCGGCGACTTTGACGAAGTGGTCGGTTACATGTCTGCCGCTATTATGACCGACAAGAAAATAGAGAAAAAAGATACCGTTTTAGGGCAGCGCCAGGCAGTCATGAAAGGGGAAGAACCTCTGACCGATGAGGCGGGGAAAGAACTCAAGAAGATTGCCCGCGAAGCTATTGAAGCCAAACTGAAGGATAAAAAGTACACCGTCCCTGAATCCGAGCAGTTGTCCCAGAAAAGAGGCCTCTTTGTCACGATCAGTCTCAATGGGGAACTTCGCGGCTGTATCGGTCGTATCCGGGGAGACCGTCCGCTTTATGATGGCGTGGCCGAGATGGCTGTCGCGGCTGCTTTTGAAGACCCCAGGTTTGAGCAGTTGACCAACGAGGAGTTTGAACAGCTGGAGATTGAGGTTTCAGTCCTGTCCAAGCTTCAGCGAGTGCGTGAGTTTGACCAGATCAAAGTTGGAACACACGGTTTGATGATCAAGCTGGACTTCAACTCCGGCCTTTTGCTGCCGCAGGTGGCAACCGAGCATGGTTGGAACAATGTTGAGTTTATTGAGCAGACCTGCCTCAAGGCGGGGCTTCCCAAGAACAGCTACAAGGACAAGTTTGCCGAAGTCTACACTTTCACCGCGCAGGTGTTTTAGGGGCGGGCTTTAGCATTTCAGCTCTGGTTGAGCAAGCAAACAGACTTGTCTGGAGCTTTCACATTCCCTAAATTCCCTTTATGCATGATTCCGGTTCTTCACAAAGTCAATCTGTGCTCGTCACCGGAGCAAACGGATTTGTCGGCACTCGGCTCTGTCGTCATCTGCACGCCAAGGGCTACCATGTTATAGCCGGTGTGCGGAAATCGGCCGATCTATCCCTGCTCAAAGAGACCCCCGTGGAATACCGCTGCGGCGATGTCACTCAGCCTGGCACGCTTGCGGAGATGGTTAAAGACGTTGATTATATCTGTCACAGCGCCGGGCTGACCAAAGCAAAAAGGATACAGCAGCTGTACGATGTCAACGAGACAGGCACCCGGAATCTGTTTAAAGCTATCGTTGATCATAATCCGAATTTGAAGAAAGTGCTGCTGATCTCTTCGCTGGCCGTGGTCGGCGGCTCCCGGAACGGGGAAAAGATCACGGAAGAAAGTAAACCGCGCCCAATCACGCACTATGCCAAATCAAAGCTGGCCGGTGAACGGACGGCGCTGGAGTTTAAGGAAAAGTTCCCGTTAGTTGTCATTCGGCCGCACGGTGTTTATGGGCCGGGGGACAAAGAGGTGTTCAGCTTTTTTGATACGGTCAACAAGGGGATCAAGCCATATGTGGGGAATCCGGAAAGATTTCTCCAGATGGTCCATGTCGATGATCTCTGCAATGCTATCGAGAAAGCATTGACCGCCAAAACCGCAAGCGGCGCTATCTATAGCATTTGTGAAAATCAATCATACAGTATGAAAGAGATGATTGGACTGCTGGAACAGGCGTCCGGGAAAAAAGCATACGTGGTGCGGATTCCGGGTTGGCTTTTCAGGCTGATCGGGATGATTTCCGGTTCGCTGTTCAAACTGGTTGGGGCGGCACCGATGTTGACCGGTGACAAAGCGGAGGAACTACTGGCCGCCTGGGAGGTTTCAACAGAAAAGGGTAAGCGGGATCTGCAGTTTGAAGCAAGAATCCCGTTTGAACGTGGCGCCAAGGAAACTTTTGAATGGTATCGGAAGGAAGGCTGGCTGAAGTGATGTCTATCCCCCTTATGATCTACTGCCTGGTTGTTGCTGGCGTATATCTTCTGTTGACCAGCGCCATCCTGCAGTGGATTGAAAAGAAACTGAAACTGGCCGAGCCTCTCCCACCGGAATTACGCGAAGAGACCGGGTTTGGCTGGTTCATGACCAACTATATTATGGAATTTCTTTTCTATGTCACTATCCCCACGATGGCATACGGCTTTTTGTATGTTGTTCTTCCACTGGAAGGAATTCGGGCCGGAATTGCGGCCACCCTGGTGGCATTCACGCTTGGGGCGGTCCCATTCACGATGGGGATCACCCTGCGGGTCAAACTGCCGGTGCCATTGGTGATGTTCTCGCTCCTGTCGCTCTTGATTAAGCTGGGAGGGGCCCTGGCTCTGATAGGTTACCTTTACGCCTTATGAAAGTTATAAGATGAAATCAAAGTCTGAGATAGAGAAAAAATTCCAGGCGGCCCGTCGCCTGTTTCCACACACCAAAAAGGTGACCTATTTCAACGCCGCCTCGTATGGTCCGTTCTCCACGCTGGTACAGAGAGCAATTGAAGATAATGTCAAACTGAGGCTGCATGTAACCAGAGATGACTCGCACGATGCGTTTGAAACAGCTGACCAGCTCCGTTCCACGTTCGCCAAATTCATCGGTGCCCGCATGAAGGAAGTAGGCGTGGGGCTCAATACGACCATGGGACTCAACATTGCCGCTTTTGGATTACCGCTTAAGAAGGGGGACGAGATACTTTTGTCCGATGTGGAATTTCCGGCCGCTGTCTACACCTGGCGGGCGGCCGCTGAAACCAGAGGGCTGAAACTGAAGATGGTTCCTTCGACTGATCGGAAATTCGATATCGAAAAACTAAACCAGGCAATAACCAAAAAGAGCCGGGTGCTGTGCATTTCTTACGTTCAATTTTTCAACGGCTACAAGAATGATCTGAAAGTGCTGGCGGAGATTTGTAAAAAGCACAACCTGTATTTTGTTGTCGATGGTATCCAGGGGATGGGGGTGGAGCCAATCAATGTTCGCAAGTTGGGCATTGATATTTTCTCGTCTGGTTGTCAGAAATGGATGCTTTCGCCGCAAGGGTGCGGCTTTTTCTACCTGTCCGAGAAGATTCAGAAACAACTGTCCCCGCCGTTTATGAGTTGGCTGGGCGTTGACTGGAAGGTGCAGTTCACGGACCTGTTCCGGTTTGACCTGCCTTATTTTGAATCCGCCCGTAAGTATGAGATGGGTTACTACGTGGTTCAGAATCTACTGGCCATGAAAGCATCGGCCACGATATTCTCCGACCTCGGGATTGGTAATATCAAAAAACATAACTATGAGCTGATTGACCGTCTGGCCGATTACATAAGCGGTAATAAGTTCTACAGGATAACTTCCTCAATGGAACCCCGGCACCGTTCAAGCATTTTTACTTTCACTTGCCCCGGTTATAAAGAGCTGCACAGGATGCTTCTGAAAGAGAGAGTGATTCTGGTACAGCGCGAAGGTTCCATTCGGGTTTCGGTGCACCTGTATAACAATCAGGCCGATGTTGATCGCTTGATCGGTCTGCTTGAGAGTTTTTCAGCCAAAAGCAAAGCAGCTGGCGGAGCGGCATGAATTTTACGGAACAGAAAATTCTGATAACGGGAGCCTCCGGCTCTCTGGGACGACAGCTGATCTATGAGCTTGACCACCGGGGCTGCGCTCCTATTTGTCATGTTCGGGACTCATCCGACACCGAATACATTGACAGTCTTGGACTCGAAAAGCGAGCCCTGGACCTTCGCCGGGTAGATCGCTTTCCAGCCTTAATGGAGGGGATTGATTCAGTTATTCACACCGCTGCCTGGGTAAACTTCCGCAAAGACAGGCTTACCCAGTTCACCGGTATCAATACGATCGGATCGCTGGAACTGTTCAAAGCGGCGGTGCAGGCGGGGGTGAAGCGATTTGTGCACGTCTCGACGGTAGCTTCGATAGGTGCCGCCGAACGGAAATCAAACGGAGAGGCTGATACGGTATCCGCTCAATTAGATGAATTATCCGATTACAATCTCGGTCATCTTAAGATTCCCTATATCATGACCAAGCGGGCTGCCGAAGACGAGTTGTTTCAAGTGCAGGAGCGCGGAGATACGGAACTGGTTGTAGTGAACCCGGCTATTATTGTCGCTCCATCACGAACCGAGGATGACCGGAGAGCGGCTTTGAACCGCTTCTTTAATAGTTTTATTCTGCCTGATTTTGGTAACCTGATAAACCTGGTCGATTTGCGCGATGTTGCTCCCGGTATCCTGGCCGCTCTGGAATCAGGTCGTCCGGGTGAAAGATACATTCTTGGCGGGGATAACCTTCCGGTCCGGAAACTGATCCTCTCGGCCACAGCGTTGCTATCAAAAGTTCCGCACCTGGTGCGCATTCCGCGCCCGTTTTTGCGCCTTGCCGCTCGCACCGCTGCTGCACGCGGAGCAGTTTATGGTCATGGTCAGGTAGACTTTTATCCGGAACTTCTGAAAACTCTCGACTACGATTGGATATACAGTTCCGCCAAAGCGCGCCGGGAATTGAATTATCACACTCGTTCGGTGCAGGCAACTCTTCGCGATCTGCTCGAGAATAGCTTTTTGGGAACCTGGAAACGGCCGGTCAAGGTCAGTCGCTGAGCGCGGACTTCCAGAGGCTGATTTTCTTCTCAATTCTTACCGCAGCGGCCGGACTGGATGAAATCACTTTCCGCACTGTTACCGAGTTGGAGACCCTGCACTCGCTGCTGTAACGATACGCGTCATTCCCGTTGCAGACGATCAATCTCAAACCAGAAAACCGGGTGAAACTGTTGAAAGTTGGGCTCTTGATCTTTTTGTCAAGACTTCCTTCCCGTTCGCATTTCTTTATTGTGTCCCAGAGTCCGATTTTTTTTGACAGCAGGGTCTCTATTCTCTTCTTGTAGCAGATTTGATCCAGGTCTCTTCCTGTGATGGCCGATAGGATCCTCCAGAAATGATTCAGGCGATTGCCATAGTACTCGCACGATTGCAGAGACTTCTGCGAAGGGAAGGTGCCAACGATGAGGATTGCGGTCTTTTCATCGTAGATCGGATTCAGGCCGCTTTCTATCATTTTAGTGAATGTTTTCGGGGATATCGGTTGCGACCGGATGAATGTCGTACATGCGCTTTAGTCTTTGTACCCGGCAAAACTCGTCTGCCGGAAATCCTCGCGCACGGGATGGAAAACATCGACTACCTTGACATCAGTCAGGGCCCGCCCGGAGTGGGGGACATTGGGCGGAAGTACCAATACCATCCCCGGTGTCAGAACATGCGCTTCCCCCTGAACAGTCAGTTCCAATTCACCTTCCATGACATTGACGATCTGTTCATTGATATGTTTGTGTTCGGCAAGTATAGCATCTTTTTGTAGCTGCACATGGGCAACGGTCATTGTCTGGGATGTTACCACTCTGGCCGTGATTCCGGGTGCCAGTTGTAACTCCAGCAGACGATCCAGTTCAATTGGTTTCATGAGCCTGTCCTCTTTGCTTAATAGAAATGGCGTAACACACTGCTTCCGTCAACCTGCCATTATTTGCCAAATAAAATAGAGGCAAAATGCAGCAAAAACAACCGCTCCCACAAGGGAGCCATAGGCTAACAATCTATCTTTTGCAGATTTATTCAAGGCCGCTTTCCACTATCCGGAGGAGTCGTGTCCTACTTCACAATTCTGATTATCTCTTTGAACTCGTCTCCCTGGGCAACCTTGAGCATTTCAAAGAGGGACATCTCTACCGAAGTCATAGTTGCACCGGCCTCTTTGATTCTTTCAACGCCGAGGCGGTAGTTGGACTTGATCCGCGAAGAGACTGCATCTTTGACCAGATGCACTTCGTAGCCGTTCTTCAGCAAATCCAGACTGGTCTGGTAGACACAGACGTGCGCTTCGATGCCGGTTACCAGAACCTGATTACGTCCCAGTTCCTGCAACCGCTCGTTGAATCCGGGTCCGCCGCAACAGGAGAAAGTTGTCTTGGTGAGAAGCGAGTCCGGGTCTAAGTTTTTCTTAATTTCCGGAACGGTTTCACCCAGTTTGTCCGGTATCTGTTCGGTCCAGACAATTGGTATATCAAGGACATTTGCCGCTTTGATCATGCGGTTAACATTGGTAAACAGTGACTCATGTTTTTGCATTAGCGCGGCCAGTTTCCCCTGAACATCTATTACGGTCAAAACCGCGTTTTCTTTTTCCAGCATCGTTACTCCACTTTCTACTTTGCAGCTAAACGGTATTGTAAATTAACCAGGCTACGCCTGTGAATATCTGAAACCTTTCGATAGTATATACGTTAGAATATAGCCACCCGTCAAGGGGTCGAGGACCCTGTGGGTCGAGGACCCCGTGGGTCGAGGACCCTGTGGGTCGAGGACCCCGTGGGTCGAGGACCCTGTTTTTCGGGTCGAGGACCTGTTTTAATTGTCTGTCGGGTTCTGGTGGTTCTGGTAGGATCAGAGAGGCATGTTGCAGAATTGGCAGACAGGTGGTATATTGAATTATGATCTTTGAAATCTGAAAGAGGTGACACCTCTTTCACCAGATCTGTCCATAAGTTCTCTCAGATATTGGGGGTGACTTGGTTTCGACGGGTTTAGTGGGGGGTTGTCAGCGTGTCGGGGTTGTCTGAGTCCCCGTTAACAAATTGGGCAAAAACAACAATTGGCGAATCTAATTACGCCATGGCTGCCTAGTATAGTGTAGCCCGTTGCCTGCGATCCGATGCCTTCAGGGTCGCAACGCAGCGCCGTTAAAGAAGGCTCGGTCTTTAGGTGCCTATACTAAAGACTTAAAATTATTAGGCTGGCCTTGCTGGTTTACTCCGGCTATGCCGGTGGCCTGTTGGTCGGCAGCTTGCGGGGCGAGAAATTATAGACTAACTACACACGTAGACGGCAACTTGACATTAGATTCGGACGGGGGTTCGATTCCCCCCACCTCCACCAATTTTATTTTTCCCTAAGTCATTGAGAATCAACGCTAAGTGCCTGAAATAAGGGCACTTTCCCGTCTTGCTCGGTTTGAATAACACCGAATATCGTGCAATAACTTACAACAATTGTGGTCACAATTTGGTCACCTATGAAAAGGCCGCGGTCAAGGGTTATCTTTCTTCTTTCTGGTCCTTTGGATCCGTGTTCTTTCGTCGGATTGTTCTAGTCACCTATTCGAGCTCTTCATTCTGAAGGCTCACGATATTGTTCTTTAGAAGCGGCCGCCCACTCACAAAGCACGGATTCTTCTCGATCCAGCCCAAATTTCCGGGCTGACCGCTCATATGCAATTCCGACTCTTAATCTTTGGTCTACGCAGCCTCGGTCCGAAACGGTTCGTTTCGATTGAGCATGGCATAGATGATGACCGCTAACTTCCGAGCTATGGCCACTCGTGCCTTCTGCATGTTACTTCGATAGAGGATGCGACAAAACATCCGATTCAACTCCGGTGATTTCCGGACAGCATTGATTGAGGCTTCGACCAGAACGTGGCGTAGTGGCCGAGAACCCAGATGAGTAATGCCGCCAGTCCAGACCGAATCCCCCGATGATCTGACGGTCGGAGTCAATCCGGTATAACTGGCTAAGGCTTTGGCGCTGTGGAAGCGGGCTACATCGCCTACTTCGGCGTAGACCACGGCTGAGCGTAGCTTACCAATCCCCGGAATGGTCTGGAGTAGCTCTACAGTAGGGTTGTCCTTCACACGCTCCCAGATTCGCTTGCTGATCTCCACGACCTGATCATCGAGCAGGGCGATGATCTTCAAACATTGATCAATCGTCTGTCTTGTGACATCAGGCAAACAGAGCTTCCGGATCTCCAGCCTGGCTTTTGGAGAAGATATGTTGAATACCCGGAGGTCGATGCCGTGTTGAAACAACAGATGGCGAATACGATTCTTGTTCATGACCATACTCTTGACCAGGTGATAACGCTGTCGAATCAGTCCCCGCAGCAGTCGAATCTCGGCCGGAGGAACC
>JARGFS010000140.1 GCA_029211095.1 bacterium
CAGGTTCTTGGTGAGAAGGTCTTTCATCTAAGACAGGAATAGCACACGACCGGCGTGGAATCAATCAGTTTTCTTATGAGGACCTTATTTTTTTCGACCGTTCCGGGTTTGGCTAAGCTTCCACAAGATGGCTGCCCTGGTCAAGGAACGAAGGATCAGTAGCGAGATCAGGTATTTCCGTTTCAACCTCTGGCAGGGTGGGGCGGGAGTCTTCCGAGACAAATCGAGTCCGGATATCACTTATGGCAAGGTCCACCCGTTCAAAGAAACTCTCAATTGTGGCCACAAATTTGTCTCTGGCCGTATCCACCAGGTCACCGGAAAACCCCAGTTCGGCAGCGGCCCGGTCGAAGGCCTCGGCAGCATTGGTGACCAGTTTCTGTTCGGCTCCGTTCAGGTATTGATCGACAGCATCAAAGAAAGTAGCCATCATCTCGTTGCTGCCGGAGGCGGCAAGGTCACCGGCGGAGTTTATGTATGAATTGACCGCGTCCGGGTTTTGGTCGGCCATCTGTCTGGTCTGGAGGTTGAAAGTTCTCAAGTTTGCGAATTGAAACTGACTGTCCATGCTAAACCGCATGGCAAATTTGTTGATGGCCAACCGGTGTCCCTGGTTGTTGATTACATTTGAAAAGCGACTGATGGAGGAAGCTTCGTTGAAAAAAGAGTTCAGGGCGAAGTCTCGGCTGTTAGCGGAGAAAGCACCAGCCCTTTTGGCGCCGCCGCGGAACTTGTCAAACTGGTGGGAAGGGAGCACCGGTTCACCGGGGTGCACCGGCTGATCAGACCGGTCGGCGCTCTCAGCAATCCGTTCCATGCCGGAAAAACTCATGTTGGCTCGGAGACCAAACCCACCGGACGAGAATTGCTCCAGAGAAAAACTCTCTCCATCGGCTATCTGCTCCACCGTTCGAGTTAGCGCAGCCAGATCAAACTGGAGGTCCATGCGGTAGTCAAGACGGGCGACCCGTTTCATGTAATAGGTGCCATCCGGGTTTTGTTCGGGTACTACCGGGGTAGTATCGCTGGTATCCGAATCATCGCCCGGAACCTCGTCCCCTGCTAACGGAGCATCAAGGTCAACGGTTGGGTCAGCTATTGCGTTATTTTTTGGATTAGCGGCTTTGGCCAGTGCAAGGGCTTCTGCGGAAGGGAGGTAACTGTCTTTCGGGGCTGTCTGGGCCGGAGCTGGTTCCTGCTGTTTATCAATATAGGTAGAACGGTAGTTAGCTGCGTTTTCAAGGCGACGCGCCAGGTTATAGTAATGGTCGCGGAAATTATTGGCGATCTGATTGAAGAAACTGAGGTTCAGCATATTCCCACCTTCGGCACGAATAAAAGTAGTCTGTTTATTTTGATCTGGTCACCCTGACGGGCGTTACCTTCCTGAAATTAGTATCGGCTATTGGCGCGAGATATTGATCTATTCGTCCTGGCTGGTGTGGCGGACTTGCCGCTGTTGATTGGTTGCGGCCAGCTTTGAATCAAGCAGTTCTGTCCGGGGAACGAGTTCCGAGGAAAAAAAGCCCTGCCTCGCAGGGTCCAGAATCGGAACTGTTTGAAAGGCTCTCAGGGTTTGATGTCATTGTTGTTGCCGTCCGGAGAGCGAGCTCATGAAAAAAAGCCCTGCCTCGCAGGGTTGACAATGGTTGTGAAAATTGTAACTTATTCTCTTGAATAGCGAGATTTGAAATTAAAGTTATACAGAGGATTACGATATGACACCGGTTGAACAGGAAGTCCTGATGGCGTTGACTTCGGGGATCCAGTCCGAAATAGCCAGTTACGTCTTTTATCTTGAAGCGGCTAAAAAGAGCGAAGCAAAGAATTTCAAAGAGGTTTTGGAGAAGCTGGCCTACGAAGAAAAGGACCACTATCATATTCTGGAAGGACAGTATGATTCACTGGTACGAAGCGAGAAGTGGATTTCGACTTCGGATATCCTGAAGCAGGAGGGGTTACCGGAAATTAACGAAGAGATGAGCGCGGAGCATCAGGATATTATTGATGAGGTAGCTTCGGCAAAATCTCTGGCGGACATTCTGGTGATTGCCTTCCGCCTGGAGGAAGAGGCTTATACGCTTTTTGCCGGAGCGGTGGACAAGGTGAAATCTGATGAGGGGAAGAAAATCTTTCAGCAGTTGGCGAAATTCGAGCAGGGGCATATGGATTTGATTGCCGACATGCAGAAGAAATTGGTGTAATAGTATACTCTCTGAGAATTGGGTGGCCGCCTCAAACTTGTTTGGGGCGGTTTTTTTGAGCGTTTGTGTCGGGTTTCTTGTTGTTACGGAAGAACAACCGCGGAACGCCGACCTACTGGAATATGTTGTGTTGGGTCTTGATTCGCCTCTGGCGGATTGTGACCTGACACATTTTTTGTCGGGAGGCAGGGTACGCCAGGTAACACGCACCTTCGGTGTGCAGGACCTGGTGGAACGAATTGTGGAAGGTAGATATCCTGGCCCGCTCCTATAAAAGTACTTTCCCCACTCATTTAACTTTACTCCCCACAATGACCGATGTATAAAGTAACGAGACTATTGTAATAGAATCTAAATGAATAGAAGCCAAGCAACAAACAGGCCGCGCCTGCTTAATTGGATTGAGCTGGACCAGGCCGTGCTCAGAAAGAACATCGGATCATTAGCTAAGTTGGCCGGGGATCGGACCTTGGCGATCTGTGTCAAGGCAAATGCCTATGGGCACGGTCTGGCCGAAATGACCTCCTTGCTCAAGGGGGAAAAAAGGGTGGACTACCTGACGGTGCACTCAGTCGCCGAGGCCTCGCTGGCTCGGAAGGCCGGTTGGGATAGAAAGATTATGCTGCTTGGTCCGTTTTCTTCGGACGAGACCCGGAGTGTTCTGGAGCTCGACCTGGAGCCGATGATTTTTGAGATCGGGGCGCTGGAAGAGCTTGGTCATTTAGCCGGGAAACAGAACAGGGTTATAAGAACGCATCTAAAGCTGGAGACCGGAACCAACCGTCAGGGGATTACTGAGCAGGAACTCCCGGGCTTTGTCTCGGTCTACAAGAAGCAGCCGAGTCTGATCCCGTATGGGGCGGCGATGCATTTTGCCAATATCGAAGATACCACCAATCATGAGTACGCCCAGCAGCAGTTGGATCGATTTGAGTATCTGGTCAAGCGGATGGAAGAGCTTGGGATCAAGCCCGAGATCAAACATACCGCTTCTTCGGCGGCGCTGATTCTCTTTGACAAGACCCGGTTTGATCTGGTCCGGCCCGGTCTCTCGGCTTATGGTTACTGGCCGTCAAAGGAGACCTATCTTTCATACCGTCTGGCCGGCGGCGACAATAACCTGTTTGAGCCTGTCCTCAGTTGGAAGAGCCGGATCAGTCAGTTGAAGCAGGTAGAAAAGGACAGTTTTATCGGCTACGGTTGCAGCTACCAAACGACCGCTGATACCAAACTGGCCGTTGTTCCGGTGGGCTACTACGATGGCTATGATCGAGCTCTCTCCAATCTGGCTTACGTGCTGATCAACGGAAAACGGGCTCCCATCCGGGGTCGAATATGTATGAATTTGACTATGGTCGATGTGACCGATATTGAGAATGTCCGAATTGGGGATGAGGTTACCTTGATCGGGCGGGATCAGGTCGAGACCATCTGGGCCGATCAGTTAGCCGACTGGGGGGGGACGATCAATTACGAAGTTCTGGCCCGGCTCTCTTCGGCAATCGTACGTAGAACTCTTTAGGGTTTCGTAACCGTCTATTTTACAACCATTTAACGATCAGGCCGGTAAGGTGAGCAAAATAGTCCCTTATCTTGTTACATTTTTCACTTGACACTTTTGAGGACCAAACTTATAATCGTTTTGTGAACCATTTCACATTTCTCACTGTAAAGCTATGTTAGGTAGAGGAATGAAATATGACGCTGACTGAAGAAGTCGCACGTAAAAAACGAATTTCTGAATCTACGATTCATCGCCTCTCTCTCTATTTCAGGGCTCTTTCATTGCTTGAAAAGGAAGACTATGAAACCGTCTCATCCAAAGAGCTGGCTAAGCGGGAGAAATTGACTCCCGCTCAGGTGAGAAAAGACCTCTCCTTTTTCGGGTCATTTGGAACACGCGGGCTCGGTTATCCGGTGCAGGAATTGAAAAAGAGAATTTCTGCTATTCTTGGAATTGATCGTACCTGGCGGGTGGCCCTGATCGGGATCGGTAATATCGGCTCCGCTCTGGTCAGCTATAAAGAGTTTATGAAGCAGGGTTTTAATATTGTCAAACTGTTTGATAATGACCAGCGAAAGATTGGCTCCAACCATAAGGGGATTGTGGTCTCCGATATTAATAACCTGGCCGAAGAAATCCGGGAAGCAAATATACAGGTAGTGATCATTGCGGTGCCCGCTACCGTGGCCCAGTATGTTGTGGATGATATTGTGGCGGCCGGAGTAAAAGCCATCCTTAATTTTGCACCTCTGAATCTCCGCGTACCGGACGATGTTTACATTCGCAACGAGAATATGTCGATGGAGCTTGAGTATTTGTCGTTTGCCATGGTGAACAATCACACACCTAAGAAAGTCAGATAACTTAAGTTTCCCAGATAAACCTGTGTCAGGGATGACATGGGAATACCTCTTTTAGGCGTCCTCACGTCGAAAAGGGAACGGCCTGCTTTGCCAGGCCGTTTTTTTTTGCGGGAAAATTCAGTATCCCTTACTGTCTTATTTGGCGCAAAAGAGTATATTGATCTATCATATTGAAACCGGAGAGGAAAAGGGAATGAGTGAACCGACCCGCCAGGAGATGACAGAAAAATATAAAGAGGGGTACAAACTGCTGAAGAGCGTTCTTAAAGAAGTGCCAAAAGAGGGGTGGGATTTCCGGCCGGGTGAATCTGAATGGACCGTAAGAGAAATTGTTGCCCATCTTGCCGATGCCGAGATACACGGTTATATCCGGCTCAGGACACTGCTGGCCGAGCCGGGCGAAACGGTCAAACCATACAACCAGAACGCCTACTCAGCGAAGCTCGGTTATTCAGATTCTGATCCGGAGTTGGCGTTAAAACTGTACAAGGGGCTGGTCAAAGGGAATTACGCTCTCTTGAAGAGGCTTCCGGAAACAATAGATGAAAACGAAGTTACCCATCCGGAAGATGGTCAATGGAATATTGACAGCTGGCTGGACTCTTATGTTAGCCACACCAGATCGCACATCAAGCAGATTAAGAGGAATCTGGAACGAATGAGCGCAAAAAGTTAGTCTGTTTTGCAGGAAGATAAATCAGGGACAGGTTGATAAGATTAAGGGTATAACCGATATGACAAATATGAGAACGATCATCCTTACCGTATTCTGCGGCCTGCTTTTCATTGCTTCGGCTGCTACAGCAGACTCTATCCCGATCTATCTTCAAAAGGGGGGGAAGGGACTCCTGGATAAAGATTATTACAAGGCGCTTGAAAACTACACGCATGCCCTGAGATTGGACCCGGAGAATTTCATGGCGCTCAGGAATATCGGGGTCGCCTATGAAGGGATCAACGAACATGAGTTGGCCCAGCAGCATTTTGAAATGGCCTATCGTATTGACTCGATGGATGCGGACCTTAACAATAACCTTGGGGCCATGTACAGCAATAAGAATGAATCTTTCAAGGCGATAAGGCACTTTGAGATAGCCTTCAAATCAGACTCCACCAAACCGATGTATGCCCTGCACCTGGGTCAGGAATACGCCCGGGTGGGGGAACTTGGAAAGGCACTGCCAATGCTGCACCGGGCCCGGCTGCTAAACCCGGGGCACCCAATAATTTATTTTGCCATCGCCAATTGTCACGCCGAAGCTGGCGCGCTTGACAGCGCCGAATATTACTATCTGGAATCACAACGGCTGGGGGCCAAAGACTGGGAGTCATCCTATTTTCTTGGTTCGGTACGTATGCGCCAGGGGAAATACGAAGAAGCCATTCCGGAGTTCACTACCGCCCTGGGACGGAAACCGGACTGCACCGATTGCCTCCAATCACGAGCGTTGGCCTATCTTAAATCCGGTGATTATAATGAGGCCGCCAGTCAGTTCAAGCAGGTGGTCGAGGCTGACTCGGCCAATATTGGCGCCTGGATCGGATTGGGCGCTTCCTATTCGCTGGCCGGATCGGCCAAAAGCGCGGACTCTATCC
This sequence comes from bacterium, assembly GCA_029211095.1. Taxonomy (GTDB): domain Bacteria; phylum Zixibacteria; class MSB-5A5; order GN15; family FEB-12; genus JARGFS01. The sequence goes on from JARGFS010000140.1 coordinate 6,168, forward strand.
TCTTTGGATTATATGTGGTCGACTCAAGTCTGGGATATGAAATGCTCCGTGTCATCTCTTCCGAACATAAGCGACAAAAAGAGCTGTCCAAAGAGTCGCCGAAATAATTCCCGACCTACAATTCCTACAGACCTATGCTGTATGGGCGCTCCCCCATATATTGTTGTCAGGTTCATGTAGAACATCCACCAATCTAACCGCCTAAATCCCCAACTGTCACCCTCTTACATGATGGGCATGCTATTTGTTGAAAACAGTATGGATAGTAAAATGAAACAGTAGCTGGAAGGAGTGAGTTATGAACGGGAAATCCAGATTGACAGCCGTGTTATTGCTGTCAGCCATCCTGATATTAACAATGAGTATCACTGCCATGGCTGGCAAGGCGAAGTTTGAGACCAAGAACAACCGTTTTGAAATCAAGCTCAGCAAGCAGGAAGTCAAGCAGACAACCAAAACGGCCAAAAAGCTGGCTCACGGGATTGATCTCTGGCATGACGCCAATCTAAAATCAGACAATACCCTTATTGGTAAGTACGAAAAACAGATCCAGGAAATAATCAATTCAGACCTCCAGCACTCCTACAAGCTGGTCACCCGGTTCGAGGTGGAAGTCAACCGGTCAGCCGGAACGTTCGATGACAAGAACTCAGGCCGGGCATCCAGAGTTGATGACCGGAATGATCTTAAAAGTGATGTCAAAGATCTGAAAAAGGCGCGGGAGATGGCCAAGGTAAAAGAGAAATTGTATTATGCCATCACCCACAGCGATTCATTCAGCAACCAGTATCGCCTGCTGAACGACTACATTGATCTGCTGGGGAGAGAGCTCGGTCTTAACCGGGTTGAACTGGCCGAAGATCTAGGGGAGTGGGAAGAGGAATAACCGTGGCAATTCTGTGACTGCCTGGAAAGACTCTACTTTTTTACTTAG
>JARGFS010000141.1 GCA_029211095.1 bacterium
ATCACGGCGGTTACTCTTGATTTCCACTGCCATAGCGCTGAGTTGAGCATTCGTAATCCTCTGTGCCGCAAGTATGTCCTGTTGGTTTCCGCGAAGCTCCGCGATCGTCTCAACCTGCGCTTGCCAAATGAAAACGAGCAATCCGCCTACCAAAACTAACAGTGACGGGGTCAGCCATTTGAAGAACGTGTTTTGTTCTCTGAGATATGTCTTTTCACCGTTGTCGGTCATAGTGATCCCCTATTTCTTCCGTTCTTTCTTGGTCCCGTCAGGGTTATTGATTAACTTGGTCCGTGCCCGTATCCGAGTCGGCTTGTGCTTTTGCTTGTCAGCATAATACTCAATCTGATTGTTAGGATTCAGCCTGTTCCATTCATCCAACTTCTCTTTAGCTTCATCGGTTTGTCCCATTTCCAAATCTTTGTTGATCTTGCCGACTCGCTCCTGAATCTGGAAGCTCTCGCTTTTCGCCTTGTGTTCGGGAGTCTCCGTCCTCTGATAAAGCCGCCCAACAACAGGAAGGCTGGCCGGATGTCCGCCTTCTTCCTTACGCAAATCAAAGGCCTGCTCCCCTGCCCTGATAAGGTCTAATCCTAACCCACCGGTTAGAGAACCTATTGAATGCTCGATCTTGCGAGGCGACAAGTTAAACATGGCCCCCAATTCTTTAGCAGTCTCGGTCGTGTAGGGGCTGAACCGATCTTTCGGGTCTTTCAACTTTTTCTCGAAATAAGGATCAATCGGACGGTCACGCCAATAATCATAGTTCGAAGACCACTCGACTCCAGCCTTCAACAGAACGGGCATATCGTCTAAACCAACAGGAGAAGTCTGATCGTAGATTTCCTTAATCCCCTCGGTGAGAATTTTGGGGTCTTTGTTATACCAGTAATCTATAGCTATCTCAGGAGCCACCGCAAAGGTCGAGCCCCACTCAAAAGGCCGGGGAATACGCATAATCTTCGGGGAACCGTCAGGGTTGTCGCCAGTACGAATGTTCCAGAATCCATATCTCTGCCAGGGGTCGAGGTCTTTGTACCATTCCTCGTCACGATTCATGGCCCAAATTCCCAATGTCGGGAAAGTAAGATAAATAAGCCCCTTGATCCCTGCTTTAGCCGGATGCTCTTTGGCGAACCGATAGAACCTGGTCAAACCCTGTGTGGCCGGATTATAGAACGGAAGAATCTGATTGAGGAACCGCGAATAAAGCCCCGACTTGCGGAAATTCGTTGTCACCTCGGATGATGCGTTAGCGGCTATCACAAGGGCCTGAGACGACCCCTTACCGTATTTAGCTTCGGCTTTCTTATAGGCCGCCTCAAACTCGGCTAATCTCGGACCCGACTCGGTAACTGAAAAGACTTCCTTCAATCCTTCAAGCGGATGGAGGACAACATTCTGGGCCTTTGATAGCTTGTCCGATGCAACGACCTCACGGACCGCCTTTTGCATCTGCCGCTTGTCCATACCCAAAAACTGTGACAAGTCCGCTCCCGACCTGCGGTAAAGCAAGTACATCTTGTCGTTAGGGGTAAACCTGTGGGCCAATCCTTCGAGGACCAAATGTGGTGAACCGCTTGAAAACTCGGTCTGTAGTCCAAAGACAACAGCGTCTCTTAGAGGGTTAGTAATCAATCCAAACCCGGCGTTCAGCCCCGTTGCGCCCAGCCTTACAGCTCTGGCCGGTTTTGCCGCCAACCATTCAACCGCCACATTGAGATTCAACTGATCCAGGGCCTTAAACGATCTGTAAATAAGCGGATGGATTTGGTAGAACTCTCTTTCACCGTCTTCAAAAAAAGAGACGATATTGTCACGGCCTTTGAATACTCCGGCATTGGAATAGACTGTTAAGACCTGTTCCATATCAGCCGTAGACAAATCAACCCCGGCATCTTCCAACTGCTTTTTCATCTGCTCCAAAGAGAACTTGGCCGCCTGTTGCGGAGCAGGTATCTTTTCAACCCACTTACCAGCACCTTCTTTACTTTCGGCCAGATTGATTAACGCCCGTCCAACTCTGGCCTTATCAGCGAAATTTATAATTGCGGCGGTATTCTCAATAACCGATTCCAGAGGATTCTTGATCGGCAGACCCGAGCCTTTAAGTCTTTTAATCGGGGAATTGAGATCGGCCATCTTCCGGCGACCGGACACAAAACTACCCTCGACCGCTCTTTTCAGTGGTATGTGAGACTGGTTTAGGTTCATCATCACGTCCGCAACTTCACGAGACATCCCACCGGACTCAACTAAGTAGTCCACAATAGAATTCTCGAACTGGGTTATTCCATCGGCAAAATTTTCAAATTCAGGGCTTTTAAGTTTACCGACTACATAACTGGCATCTTCTTTGGTTATCCCAGGGTTGATCCCTTTCTTGTGGACCTCTAAAGCTCTACGGGCATAGGCGTAAGTGAGAGCCTCCTGAATATTCTTCGAGACGGGAGCAACAATCTCTCGTAGTGAAGGACCAACTTTCTTACCTGAGAAATCGTAGACACCATCCATAACCATTGACCTGGCCTTGCTGTTTGAAGTCTCAGCAACATACCTGCTCAACATGGTCGGGCTGGTCATCGGGTCAATCAGCATCGGGTCTAATTTTGAGACCCCCCTCATTTTCTTTTCGACATACTCAAGCGGAGCTATAGCATCGGCCATTAGTGAATTGAAACGTACTCCGGATTCTGTGAGCTTATCTTTAATTGGCATGCTCGACGATTTATGTTTCCAGTCGATATTCGCATACACACGAGCCACAGCACCCTGTTGACGCCATTTGCGGACTAAATCACGGCCAGCAGACAGGTTTTTGGCTATGTCTGGATTCTCTTTGAGGAACTTGTTTTCAAAGTATTCAGTGAATTTAGGAGACACCTCTTTGGCCTTATCAGTAGTCAACCAGTGGGCCATGTACTCGGCAAATCCCTCTGACCGGTAGCCTCCGGCCGGTTTCCGGGAACCGTATAAATCCCTGCCCATTTTCAACAGTTCGGCGTTGGCTTCTTTCGATACTTTCAACTGTGACTTCCTGCCGGACCCGCCGTAGATTTTCTTCTCAAGATGGTGGCCCAATTCGTGGGATATAGTAGTCAGGTCGTTAGCCTCACGGCTGCGGATTACTTCCGGCTTAGACTTGTAAATCCCAACCGCTTTTTCTCTGAATTTTCCTACCCTGATTGGGAGCTTGAAGGTGTTACGGAAATGAGTCACTACATCAGTCCGAGAGACCACATCCTTGCCGGCCTTCTCCATGCTCACATCCATGCGAGTTAGGGCTGTACTTCCGGGGGAGCCGAGACTGGCAGAAGAAGTGCCTTTTTTAACATCCACCGCCTCAATCTGTTTTGGTGTTTCACGTGAAAAAAGATCGGATTGCTTAACCGCTTTAGCTTTCGGGACCGCCTTGACTGCTTTAGCTTTCGGGACCGCTTCGAGCAGTTTGACAGGCAACTCGGCTATCTTAGGAGCTTCGATAGGCGGTTGTGCAGCGATTTCAGTAGGAGCCTCCGGTTTCACCTCCACATCCAAAGGCTCGGCCTTCGGCTCCTGCAACTGCTCTAATGCCGCTCTTTCCGGCTTAACTGTTGCTCTGGTCGGCTTCGGGGCCGCCTTGCCCACCAGTCCCTTCAACAGTAAGGCCGCCAGTATCGGGGCTGACGGATCAGCATATAACCGCTGACGGGCCGCAGTCTGCTCCTCTGGTGTCACACGAGGCTCTTGTGGTGGTATCTCAGAATCACCCCTTGGCGACCTGTACCCTTCGGTCCGTTCAGTTGGGGCGACTGCATCCTGTACCGTTTTCAATATTTCGGGAACAAAAGTAATCAATCCTTTGGCTGACTCCAAAGGATCAGATATGGCTCCGGCTACCATGGTCGGGGCGAACTTCGCTGCTCCGGTCATCGTATTAGCCGCCAGCCGTCTCAGATGTTCAGGAGTATCAGACTCAAAGAATCTCGGACCCTGTGACAGATCATCGCTAAAAGGCTCCCCGACAAGATTATTCATTGTCTGCTGGGCTGATCCCATACGTTTTTCGTGAGCTAACTGATTACGACCCTGAAACAGGTTGTATAGGAACCGATTCTTGTGTTCCTTTTCGCTCATTCCAAGTCCGGCATCGCCAATATCAGAAACCGCCCCCTCCGGCGGTTCCTCAGCATAGTCTACCCCCGACAAGTCTGCTTGTAGGGCAGATTTCACCGCAGACAGATATTTTTCATAATCTGTTTGACCACCTTGGGCGGCTAAATATCTTTCGTAATCTGTTGCCACTTACTGAACTATCCCCATTGCCTTTGCTTTTTGATAATCTTCTTCGGTTGGAAATGAACCATCGGGGCCATAACCGCCTTGTTGCTCACCACCTTGTTGCTGTCCCCCGATCTCAGGGTATAACTGCGAAGCCAGCTTAGCCAGTGAATCAGCATTAAGGCCAAGCGTCCCAGCTCGTGGTAAAACTCCACTCCTGAACAAAGCAGCCGCATCAGGGGCAGATTGAGGGTACTGCTTCGATTTCATAATACCCCGACCATGCTCATCGACGCCAGAAACCTCCGGCTCCTCGTAAGACTTCTTATTCCTTAGATATGCAGCTTTCTCTTTCTCAACGTTCTGTCTGAACTCGCCGATCAAATCCGGCGGAGTCTTGCGAGCCCTGGGAGCCGGTTGTTTATACAAACTTTTTTTGATTCCAGCAGCATTTTGAATTCTCGGATCAGTTGGGGCCGCACCACCGAACATCAGGCGGACGATGTACTCCTCAATCGTGTTGGGAGAACTCGGTTCTTTGGGAGCCAGATTCGCGATGAATTCCTGATGTTCACGAGTGGCCTTATCAGCATCTAACTGCTCCTGCCGCTTTTGCTGATCGGCGTATCTCTGGTCCGAGACAGTATCACGATCTCGGCGGTAAGACTGCTCCTCCTTAGCCATTCGGTTGCGGGTGTTGAACTGAGACATCGGTAGATAGTTCTCACCTGCGAACAGAAGAGCCCTTGCAATAGCATCGCCTATGTTTCTCGGTGCAGCCATGATTCCCTCCTATGCGTACTGTTGGTTTCGCTGTGAAGCCTCACCAAACAATAGCCGTCTGATCTCGGCTTTCATCCTCAGCAGGCTTTTATTGTGCGCCGCCGCCTGATCGTATGCCTGAGCGCGGTTCTGAGTCATCTGCGGCAGCATCATATTAGCCAAAGCCCCCTGTCCCAAACCAGTGTCCAACCCCAGGCTGTCATCAATCTGGTCGCCATATCTGCGACCGTACTGCTCAACCGCTCGATTGGCGTAGGTGGCTCCAACTTCAGGGTCCAGTCGTGACTGGTCAATCTCCGAGAGTAAACCGGTCAAGTCGCCCTTGGCTTGCCTGAAATCAGATTCGGCTCTTCGCTTCGCCCCCCGATTAGAAAACGAAGAGATTAAGCCTCCGAGCAGATTAAGTCCCGTTGAAGCAACCAAAGGGTTGCTAAATATATTCATAAACGATGATTTCTGACCACCGAGGCCAACAGGCATATCATCAAACATAATTAACTCCTATTGTGATCTATATCGTTGACGTTGTATCAAACCTATATCAAAGCCGATAATTCTGACCTCACCGTTTCGGCGGGTCCATTCTACTGAGTTGGAAAGCGTGTTTGTCCTGAATAAAACCGACCAGGCCAAAGCCTCTGTCGATCCCAACTGCTCGAAATACTGGTATCGCACACTGTCCAGACGCGGGAATTTGTAGGCTTCCGCACCGGCTCCAATATCCATTTCATTTTCAAATATCACCTGAGTCGATTTATGGGCAGAGTCGGTAGAGATCGTATGCATAGCGAAATCCCCGACTTGATACTCATAGCCGTCGATCTTCTGTAAATATCCCGACCACCAGCTAAACGGCACATACTCGTTGTTGTCGTAATTCGTGTTCCCATACCGATAGATATAAGGATCATTCGACTTGATGAAAAACATAGTATCAGCAGGGACAAAGAAGTCCGAGATCGAGGCCGAGGAATGTTTGGCCGCCCCGATAAACGAGAATCCCCATGTTGACCAGGCAAACCGAGGCCGATTACCACCTCGCAGGAAATTCAAAACATAAGTCGTGTCCAGTTCGGGGAATGAAAGCAGATATTTGTAGTCGTGATAAATGGCTTCACACTTGCGTCTCTGATAGGGTGTCATATCAGCGAAGTTCCGCAACTGGCTCGACACCAAATTGGCCTCAAAAGCAAATGACTTGTACTGATCTTCTCCATCCAACCGGACGCCCTGTTCCGAGAGAAAAACATAGCCGTAGGGAGTTTTCTGCACCGATCCAGCCGCAATACAGCCATAGGAGTTAGCGTACTCAAGGTCTCGATAACCAGATACACCGCTTATACTCTCTTTTCTGATTGTGTATAGCGATTGATTCTTGGCCGCCCGTGCCGACCGGCGGGCGGGCCAGACCGCCGTTGCCCTGTCCCCGTCATCGGAGGAGATATTGATCCGGTCCAGTACGTCAAAAGCAATCGCCGAAGTATCACGAGTCCGGCCAATCGCCAGATAGTCATCAAAAATTGCAAATAGGCGGCCATCAACAGCGACCATCGACTCTACATAAGCCGGACCGTTGCTGACAGTAAACACTTCTCTGGCCATAAGAGAATCGTAACTTAACGAGTCCCATATCGTATCTCCGGGAGCATAAGCACCGAGATACCGGTAAAGGTCACGATAGCTACCGCCAGCGAGGACGCGAGGTGTAACATAAGAACCAATGATTAAAGACCCCGAAAGGGGGTTAGTGTAAAAATATGAAGTGTCCCAACCAACCGTATCTGCCTTGAATGATCTTACCGGAGCGCGAAACAACAGGCACATTTTCCCCGTTTCGTTCCCTGGAGTTCGAGGCAACTCTAATTTGATCTTTTCCGTTTTGAGCCGAGAAAAATCAAGAATAATGCTACCACTTGTATCGTCCCT
>JARGFS010000142.1 GCA_029211095.1 bacterium
AGCCTTATTATGATAAACTCGGTTCAACGGGCCCTTAGCTCAGTTGGTTAGAGCAGCTGACTCATAATCAGCGGGTCGCAGGTTCGAGTCCTGCAGGGCCCATAAAAATGACTGGTTATGGGCAATTAGCTCAGTTGGTTAGAGCGTTCGGTTCACATCCGAGAGGTCACTGGTTCGAATCCAGTATTGCCCAGTAGTGAAGAAGGTTGATGATTAGAAGACGAACAAAAATTGTAATTGAAGGCCCCGTTTTCAAACTGATGTTCAGTAAAACGGAGCTTATAAAAAGTGAAGAAAGCAAACGCATTCACCGCTGGTTGGGGTGAGTGCGTTTTTTTAATGTTATGATTAGACCAGCCGGACAGGCAGCATTGGAGGTTCCGATGAACAACGACCTTGAGTTGTTGTTGAAACTACAAGTTATTGATTACGATATCGGCGAACTGGAACGCTCAAAAGAGTACCTTCCCGATATGATGTCCAATCTCAGACGGGAAATTGACGAGACCAGCGAAAGTCTTGGGACAACCAAGGCCTCTCTGGAAGAAGCCAGGATCAACCAGAAAAATCTGGAATTGGATATTGCCACCAAAGAACAGTCCCTGCAGAAGTTCCAACAGCAGATGATGTCGATCAAGACCAACAAAGAGTATGATGCTCTGGTAGCCGAGATTGATACCCTTAAGACGCAGATCACAGAGGCGGAAACTGAACTGATCGAGACGATAGACAGGATTGCCGAGTTGGAAAAGGCGCTGGAAGAACATGCCGAGAAGATGGGACAGGTTGAAGAGAACAACAAGAAGCAGCTCGATATTCTCCAGAACAAGGTTGACACAATCGGTGACAAGATGGCCGACAAGTTGGCTTCGCGAAAAGATGTCGCCAGCTCAATTCCGCGCCCCACGCTGAACATTTACGAGCGGGTTCGCCGAGGAAAGGGCGGGACGGTGGTGGTCGTGGTTAAGAAGCGGGCGTGTGGAGCCTGCTACAAGTCCTTGACACCAAAGAAAGTCCAGGAAATCAAGAAAGCAGCAAAAATCCACACCTGTGACAACTGCGGCCGCTTGATGTTCTGGGAAGAGGAAGAATCTAATTAGGGAAGAGCTTTTCTTCCCGCGTTGTAGGAATAGGCAAAGCGATGGCTCATATTATCGAAAAAGTTGCACTGACTTTTGATGACGTGCTATTGGTACCGGCTCATTCCCGGGTGCTGCCGCGGGATGTTGATGTCACCACCACCATAGCCAATGGAATCAACCTCGAAATCCCGCTGATTGCGGCGGCAATGGATACGGTCACCGAGACCAAACTGGCTATAGCTATGGCTCGCCAGGGGGGAATAGGGGTCATTCACAAGAATATGAGCGCCGAACAACAGGCCGATCAGGTGGATAAAGTCAAACGGTCGGAATCCGGGATGATCGGTGATCCGATCACGCTGCCGCCGGATAAAACCGTGGCCGAAGCGCTTGAAGTCATGGCCAAGTTTTCAATCTCCGGAATCCCTATAACTGAATCAGGCAAACTTGTTGGGATACTGACTAATCGCGATCTCCGTTTTATTGGAAGCAGCAGCATCAAGATTGCTGATATCATGACCAATGAGAACCTTGTAACTGTCCACGAAGGGACCGATCTGGATACCGCTCAGGAACTGCTGCACCGACATCGCATTGAGAAGTTGTTGATTGTCGATGATGATTACATGCTCAAGGGGATGATTACAGTCAAAGATATTATGAAAAAGAGGCAGTTCCCCAATGCCTGTAAAGATGCGCGCGGTCGTCTTCGCGTTGCCGCCGCCGTCGGGGTGAGCGGGGACATGATTGATCGGTCCGCAATGCTTATTGAGGCTGGTGTTGATCTGCTCTGTGTTGATAGTTCGCACGGTCATAGCGAAGGGGTGCTCAAAGGAGTCGAGCTTTTAAAGAAAACTTTCCCGGATACACCGGTGATGGCTGGCAATGTGGCTACATCGGAAGGGACCAAAGCACTTATCGATGCGGGGGCGGACTCTGTCAAAGTAGGTATTGGACCGGGCTCAATTTGCACCACAAGAGTAGTGACCGGAGCGGGAGTGCCGCAGGTTACGGCCGTGCAGAATGCGGTTGAAGTTGCCGCCAAACAGAATATACCGGTTATCGCCGACGGTGGGATAAGATACTCTGGCGATGTCGCCAAGGCGCTGGCCTGTGGGGCAGCCGGGGTCATGATAGGATCGCTGTTTGCGGGAACCGAAGAATCTCCCGGCGAAACGGTCCTCTACGAGGGACGCTCATTCAAGGTTTATCGCGGGATGGGGTCGGTCAGCGCCATGAAAAAGGGGAGCAAGGACAGGTATTTTCAGGAACATGAAGAGGAAGTCTCAAAGTTTGTTCCCGAAGGGGTTGAGGGTAGAGTCCCATTCAAGGGACCGTTGGTCGATTCAGTGTTCCAGATGATTGGCGGCCTGAGGGCCGGTATGGGAATCTGTGGAGCGCCCGACCTGAAAACATTTGCTGCCGAGTCTAAAATGGTACGTATAACTTCAGCGGGTTCAGCAGAGTCTCACCCGCACTCGGTACCGATCACAAAAGAATCGCCCAATTACCGGCGTATGTTCTGAGTGGTCATCTGAATAAGTAAGTTGTTGTTAGTTATATAATAAGAATGCCTGCAGAAGTAGGAGGAACAGTCGCGCTTTAGATGTAACAATTTAAAGTGAGGAAAGTCCGAGCTCCCCAGAATCAGAGTGCCCGGTAACGCCGGGGCGGAGCGATCCGACGGAAAGTGCCGCAGAAACTATACCGCCTGTCATTTATGACCGGTAAGGGTGAAAACGTGGTGTAAGAGACTACGGTTGTTTTCAGAGATGGAGGCAATGGGTAAACCCCACTCGGAGCAAGGCCAAATAGGGGAAGAGGAGTTGATTCGCTCCGCTATCATTCCCGGGTAGGTCGCATGAGTGATTGAGCAATCAATCACCTAGATAAATGACTGTAGACTTGCAATTTATTGTGAGTGACAGAACTCGGCTTATTTCCTGCTTCTGCATGCCTTCATTAAGATGGAGGCTCAAAAAATGATTGCCGGACAGCGGTCCATGCCGCTGAAATGGGTATTAGCTCCCGATCCGGGCCAAGATATCGTGTCGCAAATTGCGCAGGATACCAGTCTGCCCAACCAGATTGTGCGTATCCTGATAAATCGCAAAATCGCAACTTCCGAACAGATTCTGAATTTTCTCACGCCTAAACTTTCTAATCTCAAGGACCCGCTTGAGATGCTGGGGATGCAGGCCGGTGTTGATCGCCTTCTTCGCGCCTTCATCGAAAATGAGAGAATCATGATCTACGGTGACTACGATGTTGACGGGATCACGGCCACAGCCCTGCTCTATATTGTCCTCAATAAACTGGGGGCGCAGGTTGACTACTACCTGCCCAACAGGCTGGTCGCCGGATATGGTTTGAGCGAAGAAGCAATCAATGAGGCGCAGGAAAAAGGTGTCACCTTGATTGTGACGGTTGATACCGGGATAACTGCCATTGATGAAATTGAATACGCCAGGTCTTGCGGAATCGATGTTATTGTGACCGATCACCATGAGCAGGGGGAGAGTATTCCCGATGCGGTCACGATCATAAATCCCAAGCAGAATGGCTGCGACTACGGTGAAGAGTTATCCGGAGTCGGCGTTGCATTCAAGCTGGCGCAGGCGCTCTACCGGGCGCTCAATCAGGACGAACGAGAACTGGAGGAACATCTTGATCTGGTAGCGCTGGGGACGGCGGCTGATATTGTTCCGCTGGTGAATGAGAATCGGATTCTGACCAATTTTGGGCTTGATCAAATTTCTCGTACCACCAAACCGGGACTGAAATCACTGACGTTTGTCTCCGGTTTGATGGGGAAAGATATCAGCACCGGACAGGTGGTTTTTATTCTGGCTCCCAGAATCAACGCCCTCGGGCGGCTTGGCGATGCGCGACAGGCGATTCGATTGCTGGCGACCAAAGATGAGTCGATTGCTTCGGAAATTGCCCGTAAACTTGATTCAGAAAACAAGCGGCGGAAGTCGATTGATGAAGGAACTCTCAAGGAAGCTATGGCTCAGATGGAAGAGGTGACTGACCTGGGGAGTGACCGCGCCATTGTGCTGGCCGGCGAAGGCTGGCATCAGGGTGTCATTGGAATTGTGGCTTCCCGTCTGGTTGAAAGACATCACCTGCCAACGGTGATGATTTCAATCAAGGATGGAGTTGGGAAAGGTTCGGCCCGGTCCATTCCGGGCTTCCATCTATGTGAGGCCCTGAAAAAGTGCGAACACCTGCTCATCAAATATGGCGGTCACAAATATGCGGCCGGTCTGTCGATCAAACAGGAGCATGTTGAGGAGTTCCGGAAGACTTTTGTTGAGGTCTCCAATGATACGCTCAGCGATGAGGACATTATTCCCAAGCTGCATATTGATCTTGAGATTGAGCTTGAAGATATCAATGATGCTTTTGTGCAGTCTATTGAACAGTTCAGTCCCTTTGGACCGCAAAATATGCGGCCGATATTTCTGACCCGGAACTGCGAAGTTCTGGGACGACCGTACACGGTAGGACGCAACCATCTTAGGATGAAAATCCGCAAGGGGAACGCGATCTTTGATGTGATCGGTTATGGCTTTGGAGATATGGTTCACCAGATATCTTCCGATGGTTGTCTGGTGGATATTGTATATGTTGTGGAGTATAACACCTGGAACAATGTAACCCGGATTCAGGTCCGTTTGCGTGATATCAAGGCAACGGTGAGTACGCTCTCACCGGGTTATAAGTAGAAGGCCTATGACTGTTCTTGAGAAGTTCCGACAGGGAGATACCCGGGCGCTGTCGCGGATTATCTCATTTGTGGAGAACCGCGAAGAGGGTTATCGTAAACTGCTCGGCAGACTCTATGCTGACATTGGCGGCGCTCTTCGGATTGGCGTAACCGGCCCGCCCGGGGCCGGGAAATCAACGCTGGTCAGCTGTTTGATCCGGAAATTTCGTGAAGAAGGAAAAAGGGTGGCGGTGGTGGCAGTGGATCCAACTTCGCCATTCTCCGGCGGGGCGTTGCTGGGGGATCGGGTACGGCTGCAGGATTTCCCCGATGATGGCAATGTCTTTTTCCGTTCAATGGCCACACGGGGGGCATCGGGCGGCCTGGCAGCTTCGACTGACAATGTCGCGCTTCTTCTGGACGCGTTCGGGTTTGATATTGTTTTGATCGAAACGGTTGGGGTGGGGCAGGTGGAACTGGATGTGATTGATACCTGCGACACGGTTCTGGTGGTGTTGGTCCCGGAGTCCGGCGATGCCGTTCAGGCGATGAAAGCGGGGCTGATGGAGATTGCCGATGTCATGGTGGTCAACAAATCTGACCGACCGGGGGCTGATAATCTGGCCGATGATCTCAAGTATGCCTTGCATCTTCAGAAGCGGGATGAAAACGCATGGGAAGTTCCGATTATGCGAACGCAGGCGGCCAACAATATTGGTATTGATGAGCTCTTTGAGGCGGTGAACGGACATAGCAGGTTCGCCAAAGAGAATGGCTACTTTGATGCGCACCGTAAAGAACAGATACGGAAGAAACTGTTTAATATTCTCCGGCACCGCTTCCAGCGAGAGCTTATCGAGACGCTTAGTGGGCGGGAGGAAGTGGAAAGATTGATCGCTGAGATTCTGAGTGGCCGCAACAATCCGTATCAGGTCGGCGAAGACTTATATGACCGGTTTGTGCGGAAGAATGGTACGGACCGGGACTGACGATGCGAATGACACACCCGACCGCAAAAAGAACGACATTGCTGGTAACAGCTGGTCTGCTCTGGACAATAGTCGGGATCGGGTTGATCGCGGTCGCCATCTTCTGGCTGATAACGGCTGAATTTGTCTGGGGACTTGTCACCGGACTGGGGGGGATTCTTCTGGGCTATCTCAAGTATAGATTCATGTTCTCAAGAATTGTTCGCTCCAATATTGATCGCGTGTACGCTCTTTCGCCGGAGAAAGAACGTATCTGTGTTTTCGCCTTTCAAGCGTGGAGTAGTTATTTGATCGCCCTGGTGATGATGAGCGTGGGGATGATTCTTCGCCAGCTGCCAATTCCGCGCCCCTGTCTGGCTTCACTGTACTTGGCTATCGGCCTCGGCCTCTTTTTGTCCAGTCTCAAGTATTACCGACAGACCGCCCGGCTTTCCGCCTGAAATTCATTACTTCTCAACGATCAGTTATTCACTCTTTTTGGCGGTCGGGGCAGCCTTGGGATCGAACAGTGAAATGAGAAAGAGGATAGACAGGCCCAGGTGAATAGCTCCGTAATTATAGACAGCGGATTGGCAGGTCCGGAACTCAAATTCCGGAAAGAGAAGCTTGGGGAGATGAATGGATACTGCCACCAGTGCGAGCAGGGCGACAGCCCCTACGGGCCAGTTTGTTCGCTGCCAGAGTATTTTCAATCTGGGGAGCGCTTCGTCAAGATAGTCCAACGCCACCGGTATGAGGAATATCACCGCCGGTAAGAAGAGTCGGCTCTCGCGCATCCTGGCCAGCAGGATGGTTGAAGAGATGAAACCGGCCGCTGTGAAAAGGGCGGCGAACCGGATCAACTGGCCGTGGGGGCGGTTGTCTATCCGTCCACGTAAGGCGCGATATATTCCAATCAGCCAGAGAAACCCGACCGATATCCAAAGATACAGGATGGAGTCCCGTCCGCGAATGAACGAGTCAAAATTATAGCCGAGCATTAAAAAAGGATTGCCGCCTGAGTTTCCTGAGAGGGAGAGGCGGAAGACAATCAATGGGAGCAAGGCCAGCAGGGAAATCCCAATCAATTTGACCGGACTGACACTCTCTTTCTTCACAAGGAGAATC
>JARGFS010000143.1 GCA_029211095.1 bacterium
AGAGAATGCGGTGGAAGACCTCCGGGCGCTAATCGGTGCCACCGATCCCGGCAAAGCGGCCAGTGGAACCCTCCGGGATGAAATTGGACTGGATATAGAAAAGAACTCCGTCCATGCTTCGGACTCAGATGAAAATGCGGCGATAGAGTTCGCTTTCCATTTCGGTTGAGATTGAGACAAATGAAAATTCGAGGCCGTAAATGAGCGTTCGGTTGGCATACGGCGATACACTGATTGACCTGAGTGTGCCGCAGCAGGTGAGAGTTCAGGAATTTTCACCCAAGGCAGCCGACCACCCGCTTAGTTTCGAAGAGTTCAAAGACCTTTTTATGCGATGCGATGGAGTGGATAAACTATCGGCTCCAACGCTTCTTTTTGTAGTCAATGACGGCCACCGATCCACTCCCACGATCGCAATCCTTGAATGGATTGATCAGATTGACACAGCGGTTCTTGATTCTGCCGAGTTCCTGATAGCCACCGGTACTCATAGCCATCCCACCCCGGCTCATTTCAACAGCATTTTTGGTCAACTGTATGAACGGGTGAAGTCAAGAGTTCATGTGCATGATGCGCGCGACTATGACAGCATGGTCAAGGTGGGTGAAGATCCGCTGGGCGGCGATGTTTGGATTGACCGTCGGTTTGTTGAGGCGGAGCGTGTAATCGTCATCAGTTCTGCCGAACCGCACTACTTTGCCGGCTACAGTGGGGGCCGCAAGTCCTTTTTCCCCGGACTGACCGATCTGGCTACGGTTGAACGCAATCATAACCTGGCCAACTCACTGGATTGTGCCCCGCTCAAACTGTTTGGCAACCCAATGTCTGAGCATCTGGAGCAACTGCTGGGGATGGTAGACCTTGAGAAAGTTCTCTCCGTTCAAGTCGTTTTTGATGCAACCGGGGAGATTGTCAACTGTTCTGTCGGAGCTCTGCATGATTCTTTCCGGGAAGCCGCCGCACTATCGGACGCGGTGTATGCTCACGAAATAAAAGATCAATTTGACATTGTCCTTTGCGAGATGCTCCCGCCGCTGGACAACAGTCTGTACCAGGCACAAAAGGGAGTGGAGAATTGCCGTGCGGCTGTCAAGCCGAAGGGGGCTATAATTGTCGTTTCCCCCTGTACCGATGGGGTCGGGTCCAGCCACTTTTTTGATTTGGCGGCCGAATGGGACCCGGTAAAAAATTGCGCTCGGGATGGCAGGATGAGATTCGGTTCCCATAAGCTGTCGCGAATAAATGCGCTCACTCGCGAGATGACGGTCGGGATTCATTGCCCGGTCGATGATGAGTCAGTCAGGCGGGTATTCTACACGCCTGTTTCTGACCTGAACGCTTTCATCTTGGAGAGAACCGGGCAAAAAGCAGACATGTCGCTGGCCCTGGTTCATGATGCTGGAAATGTAGTTTTGAAAAGACCCACATAAATGAAATACTATCAATCACTGGAGGAAAGATGAATAAAAAGATAGCAGTTATCGGTGCTGGAAATGTAGGCGCATCCTGCGCACTATATCTGGCCGAAGCAAATTTTGCCGACATTGTCCTGGTGGATATTGTCGAAGGAACTCCGCAGGGAAAGGGACTTGATCTGACTCAGGCCGGACCGGTTCGCGGATATAATTCGATGGTTTTTGGTACCAACAAGTTTTCTGATATCAAGGGGGCCGACATTGTCATCATGACCGCCGGTCTGCCGCGAAAGCCTGGGATGACCAGGGAAGACCTTCTGACCAAGAACGCGGACATCGTTGGTTCAGTAGCCAAAAATATCAAGAAGTACGCCCCCAAGAGTTTTGTGATTGTCGTCTCCAATCCGCTTGACCTGATGACACTGCACATGCAGAAAATCACCGGTTTCCCGAAGAACCGGGTGATTGGACAGGCTGGCGTTCTTGATTCTATCCGCTTCCGTGCCTTTATCGCTATGGAACTCGGTGTGGCTATGACCGATGTACAGGCAATTGTTCTGGGCGGGCACGGGGACACTATGGTTCCGTTGATCAAGTACACAACGGTTGCCGGTATCCCGATCAGCGAACTGATTCCGGCAGACAAAATCGAGGCGATGGCTCAGCGGACTCGTATGGGCGGCGGAGAAATTGTCAAACTACTCAAGACCGGCTCGGCCTTTTATGCCCCTGCGGCGGCTTCGGTTGACATGTGCAAAGCTATTTTCAACGATGAAAAGAAAGTCCTGTGCGCATCGGCTTACCTGACCGGCCAGTACGGAATCAAAGACATTTACATTGGCGTTCCGGTAATCCTTGGAGCCAACGGGATAGAAAAGATTCTGGAACTGAAGCTGGGCAAGAAAGACCTGACTGATCTCCAGAAGTCGGCCAAAACTTACAAAGAGCATTCAAAGATATTCTCTAAATAAAAGGAAAGACTGAGAATGGCCAAGTACAAACATATTGTCGTCCCCAAGGATGGCACAAGAATCACGATCAAGAACAAAAAGCTGAACATCCCCAACAACCCGATCATTCCGGTGATCGAGGGGGACGGTATCGGTCGTGACATCATGAAAGCGACCCGCATGGTGGTCGATGCCGCCGTTCAGAAAGCGTACAAAGGAAAAAAACGTATCGTCTGGATGGATGTCTATGCTGGTGAGAAAGCCAACGAACTCTACAAAGAGTGGCTGCCCCAGGAGACGATCGATGCCATCAAGAAGTATGTTGTCGCCCTTAAGGGCCCCTTGACCACCCCGGTCGGCGGCGGTTTTCGTTCGCTCAATGTGTCGCTTCGTCAGTTGATGAATCTATATGCCTGTGTTCGCCCCGTGAACTATTTCAGGGGCGTTGGTTCTCCGGTTGTGCATCCGGAAAAACTGGATGTGGTAATTTTCCGTGAAAATACCGAAGATGTTTATGCCGGTATTGAATGGAAAAAAGGGACCAAGGATGTCAAGAAAGTCATCAACTGGCTGAATAAGAATATGAAGACCTCGATTCGCCCGGATAGCGGTATAGGCGTTAAGCCGATCTCGGTCACCGGAACCAAGCGGCTGGTCCGCAAGGCCATCCAGTACGCGATCGACCTCAAGCGCAGCTCCGTGACCCTTGTCCACAAGGGGAATATCATGAAGTACACCGAAGGTGCCTTCCGTGACTGGGGTTACGATCTGGCCAAGAAAGAATTTCGGCGCAAGATTGTGACCGAGGACGAGCTTTGGTCGAAGTACAAAGGGAAGATGCCCAAAGGGAAAGTTCTTATCAAGGACCGCATTGCGGATTCCATTTTCCAGCAGGTGCTTCTCCGTCCCGATGAGTACGAAGTTCTGGCTACGCCTAACCTCAACGGTGACTACCTCTCCGATGCCTGCGCAGCGCAGGTTGGCGGACTGGGTATGGCTCCGGGCGCCAACTTTGGTGACTATATCGGTCTGTTTGAAGCTACTCACGGCACCGCGCCCAAGTATGCTGACAAGGATGTGATCAATCCCGGATCGCTGATTCTGTCAGCTTGTATGATGCTTGAGTATCTCAAATGGGACAAAGCGTCGGTGATGATAACCAAGGCGATTCAGAAGACGATTGACAAGAAGACCGTCACGTATGATCTGGAGCGTCAGATGAAAGGTGCCAAGAAAATCGGTACTTCTCAGTACGCGGCTAACATTATCAAGAACATGCGCTAAGCAGACGCGGTCTGCTTTTTTAGCTTCGCCTGCTGATTAAGGTGGACGATGCATTTGATCTTGATATGTCATTCCCGCAAAAGCGGGAAGATGGATGTTTTGTGACCCGTCAATCTTCAGATTGGCAGGTTGTCTATCTGGGTGGCACGCCCAAACTCGCTTTGGGCGTGATTCTTGCCGGAGAAGCTGCTGAGTCTGGAATCCGGGACAAACAAGTTTGTCCCGGGCACCCGGCGATGCATTTGATCTTGATATGTCATTCCAGCGAATGCTGGAATCCAGATGTTTTGTGACCCGCTGATCTTCAGATTGGCAGGTTGTCTATCTGGGTGGCACGCCCAAACTCGCTTTGGGCGTGATTCTTGCCGGAGAAGCTGCTGAGTCTGGAATCCGGGACAAACAAGTTTGTCCCGGGCACCCGGCGGACGCCTGGCGGACGAAGTCCGTTTTATGTTTCGCAGGTATAAGTAAGTGGAGCATTGCAGTATAACTTGGAATATTTGTGGCCCGCTGATCTTCAGATTGGCGGGTTGTCTACAACGAATCTGAAGATTCACCTGCACCCGCCGCATTATCCCCTCACCTTTCTAATTGACTCGGATTTAAACAGTCTTCATAATTGAGTAATACTAAGGAGGCTCGTATGGAATTTCTGGTGCTCCTGCTTTCATTGCTTTTATCGCAATTGTTGTGGCCGGTATGGTCGTCTTCTTTTTTCGCAAGCCGATAGACAAAATATTTGCGAGGATAATCGGCGAAGACCTCTCTTCGGCCTGGCGGAAGTTCATACTCTTTGCATTGATGGTGGTAGGCGTCTCTTCCGGAGTCAATATCTGGCGACTGGAACAGTATATCTCTCCCGCCGAGGGGGAAGCGGTAAAGGTTCTTGGCCCTGAACTATGGGGGTTGCATATATACAGTACGGTTATCAACACGCTCGGCGGTCTGGCCTGGGCGCTTTTCCTCTTTTTTGTGGTAGCGCTCATAGCCTTTGTTGTGGTGCGAAAGAAAGAGGCTAAAAGTTGAGAACACAAAACTGGGTTGTCGTATGCGGCTGGTAAAACACTCCAGAACCAAGATCGGTATGAAACCGGGGGCGGTGGTTTATGTTGGCGAAGAACGGCAGGGTCCGGTTCTGGCCGATGTCATCGACTATACTGTAGATCAGCTTTCCGAGTGGCAGTCCGGCTCACTTGACAAACTTACTGAGCTTGGATCATCGGACAGCATTAGCTGGATCAACCTTCCCGGCGTTCACGATATTGAACTGGTTAGTGGATTGGGTGAGCGCTTTGGTCTGCACCAGCTGATTCTTGAAGATATTGTCAACTGCAGTTCTCGGCCCAAGTACGAAGAGGGGGGAGAGAGCGCATGTCTGATCCTGAAAATGCTCTACCGCACCACAAGCGGTGAACTGAAGAACGAGCAAATTAGCGTCGTTTTCGGGAAGCAGTGGGTGATCTCCTTTCAGGAGACGAAACTGGATGTTCTTGAACATGTCCGGGAACGAGTGCGCAAGTCCATTCCCCGCAAGAGATTCATGACAGCAGACTATCTTGCTTATTCTCTTGCCGATGCTATCGTGGATCACTATTTTCTGGTCCTTGAACATGTCTCGGAACGGGTGGAGGAGATTGAAGACAAGCTGATCAGCCATCCCGAGCGGGAGGATCTGGAGCAGATATATGCGCTGAAACGGGAGATGGCTTTTATTCGTAAGGCGGTCTGGCCGCTCAGGGAGGCGATTGGGGCGTTTGAGCGTACAGAAAATGATCTTCTGAACGACGGCACGCGTCCGTATCTCAGGGATTTATACGAGCATGTCATCCAGGTGATTGATACGGTTGAGACGTTGCGCGACATGGTCTCCGGGTTGCTGGATTTCTACCTTTCCAGTGTCAGCAATAAGATGAACGAAGTTATGAAGGTGCTGACCATAATGGCTTCGGTTTTTATTCCGCTCGGTTTTTTGGCCGGAGTCTACGGTATGAATTTTGACACAAACAGCCCGTTCAATCTTCCCGAGCTGGGATTCAAATACGGCTATTTCCTGTTCTGGGGTCTGGTCCTGGCCGTAGGTGGAGGACAGCTCTGGATGTTCAAAAGAAAGCGATGGTTGTAAAATCAAATGCCTGAATTGAATCTGATAAAAGAATGGCTTACGACAACCGGAGTGCGGCTGGCCATAGTCATTGGCTTGACCCTGCTCGGTTTACTCATTGCAAAGGTGATTGCGGGTCGGATTGTAGCTTTCTACCAGAAGAAGTACGATGACGCGGAACACTTTAAGCGAGCGACAACCCTTGGAAATATGTTCCGGTGGGTGATTTCATCGGCAATTTTTTTCACCGGCGTTATGCTCTTTCTGGAAGAATTTGGGATCGAGGTCGGACCTTTGTTAGCGGCTGCCGGTGTGATTGGCATTGCGGTTGGATTTGGGGCTCAGCACCTGGTGCAGGACCTGACCAATGGCTTCTTTATGATGATTGATGATGAAGTACGGGTGGGAGACTATGTTGAGATCGCCGGGAGGGCCGGAATGGTCGAACGTATTAATCTTCGCCAGACCGTTATCAGGAGTTTCAACGGGAACGTGCATTATATCCCGAACAGCCAAATCGATGTTGTCACTAATATGACCAAAGAGTTTTCCTATTGTTGGCTGGAGATCGGTGTTGCTTATCGTGAAGATATCGATGAGGTCTTTGAGATCATGGAGAAGGTCGCGGACTCGTTGAAGGATGTTGAAGCGGTAGCCAAGTATATTTATGAACCGCTTGAGATTCTTGGACTGGACTCTTTTGGGGATTCCGCTCTGATCGTGAAGGCTCGCTTGAAGGTGAAGCCGATAACGCAATGGAAAGTCAGGCGGGCCTACAATAGACTATTGAAGAGAGCATTTGATGAAGCCGGAGTAGAGATTCCGTTCCCACACCTGACCCTGTACCAGGGGCAGCGGAAGGATGGTACCGCTCCCAGCCTCAACGTCAGAAGCAGCGGCGCGGAGGGGGAATTATAGTTACCCTCTCAGGAGGCTTCGACCAGCCTTTTGGTATCGCGCGCAATCATTAGTTCTTCGTTGGTGGGAATGACGAGAGTTCTCACCTTTGCCTCAGCTGATGAAATATCGACCTCTGCGGCAAAAGTACTGTCATTCTTTTCCGGATCAATTCCGAT
>JARGFS010000144.1 GCA_029211095.1 bacterium
CGTTTCATAGATACCTCCTGGCTCCAATATGCCAAAAAGCTCTACTTTACGACAGTCTACTATTTGGGGGAGTTTACCGAGGGAGTTGAGTCACACGAAGACTTGCCATCATCGCGAATTGCACCGGGTGCAGACTTTTACTCGGGCTACCCTGGTGTCTTTGATAGTGACCCTTCTCCTGGTTTCAGGTACGCACATGGAATGGCGTGCGCAGGAATAGTGGCTGCGACGCACTGTGTCGATAGTACAAATGGACTTGAAGATTCATCTGGCGTTTTCTCATTGAATGGAAACGTGCAGATTGTGCCTATCAAGATGGCGGGTGATAGCGGCGGATTTCTCGACCCGATAAATATGGCATATGCGCTGGCGTGGGCATTTACAGAAGGGGAGGCTGATATCTTTTACCTGCAGTTGGGGCTATTGGTCTGGTTTTGACCTTACCCCATTCTGGAGCACGTGATTGCTCAGGCTGTCGCGACCGGTCGAAACGGTTCTGGGTGCCCAATTTTCTTCTCGGCGGGTAATTTCGGTAGTCTCATGGCCTATCCATCCGAATTATCTGCGGTAATGGCGATTGGCGCTATTGACGCTTATTGGGAGTACCAGTTTTCTTGGAGTAACTGGGGAGATTCTCTGGATTTAGTTGCACCAAGTGATGATCCGGGTGGCGCAGGTGACGTCTGGACAATTGATAGAATGGACACGTTAGGATGGAAATGACAGAGGGCACTCTGGAGTAGAGTACTGGGATTGCCCTGACTCCTCTGGAAACAACTACAATTACAATTGCCACTTTGGGGGCACCTCGGCGGCGTGCCCAATTGTTGCAGGCACGGCTTCGTTGATCCTGGCGAAGGACTCGGACTTGACATCCGTTGAAGTATACGGCATCCTGAAGGAATCGGCCGTTTGGTTGTCACACATGGGTTCTGCACCTCCGTCACCTGAGTACGGCTATGGTCGCGTGGATGCTTTTCGGGCCATACTTTCATTAGCGCGCGGTGATGCCGATAATAGTGACGTGATTGACATTACAGATATTACTTTCTTAGTAGACTGGTTGTGGAATGACGGTGCCGATCCGTTCCTGAGTGTCCTCCTCGGGGACTGCGATTGTTCGGGTGATGTTGATGCTAACGATTTAACATATCTGGTCGACTATTTTTTTGGGAGTCCATACGGTCCTGCTCCAGTCAAACCCTGCTTTGAGTACTAAGTGAAGTTAGTTGTTTGTCAACAGAGTTTGTAAAGGTCGAAAATTGTCGCCCGGAACCAACTATTGCAAAGGCCCGCTTTTCAGCGGGCCTTTTTGTCATATACCCCCATCTTGACATCTTCACCCATAATCGCGATATTGCCGTTCTGAAATTGCACTGAGACTCTTGATCTGATACAGGAGAAATGATGAATATCGTTGTCTTAATCAAACAAGTACCTGAAATCGCGCTCATAAAAGTCGATGAAGCAGCCAACAAAGTTGACCTGCCGCAGGGGCCGGGAACGGTTAATCCGTTCGATGAATACGCGGTCGAAGAGGCCCTTCGCCTGAAAGAGAAGACCGATGGCACTGTCACTGTTATGACTGTTGGCTCACAGCGCACGGAATCCGCACTAAGGGATTGTCTGGCGCTTGGTGTTGACGAGGCCTACCGCCTGACCGACGACGCTTTTGAAGGGTCCGATCCGCAGGCAGTGGCCAAGATTCTGGCCGCAGGTATGAAGAAGCTGGAATCTTTTGACCTGATTCTGGCCGGAAAACAGGCAATTGACTCCGATGCCGCCCAGGTTCCGGGGGCTGTGGCCGCCCTGCTGGATATCCCGCAGGCAATGTTTGTGAAGAAATTTGAATCGGCGGAAAATGGAACGGCAGTGGTACATCGGACAACCGAAGATGGCTATGATGTAGTTGAACTGACCTTGCCCGCTGTCGTATCGGTGGTAAAAGAGATCAATGAGCCGAGACTTCCGTCTCTCAAAGGGAAAATGGCGGCCAAGAAAAAGACAATTACCACCTGGTCGGCGGCTGATCTTGGGATAGACCCGGCTACGGTCGGCACTCATTCCGGCACAAAATCGGTCAAGGTCTCGCCGCCACCACCGCGTCCCTCGGGAGAAATGATCGAAGGGGAAACGCCGGATGAACTGGCGGACAACCTCTTTCAGAAACTTCGTGACAAGCAGATAATCTGATATAGCTTCAATAAGCGTAAATCAAGGCCGCCTTCTGGCGGCCTTTGTGCTAAACAGCCGATGTTGATAAGAAAACTCAAAGATCAGACAGAAATAGTCGCCGGTGACGGGACCCGGCTGCGAGAGTTGCTTCATCCGGATCGTGACTACCCTTTCTCCGGTCGCTATTCGCTGGCTCACGCCGTTGTTCCTGCCGGAGAGAAATCCCTGAAACATCGCCTGAGGACTGACGAAGTCTACTATATCCTGAGTGGAACCGGCCTCATGCATCTGGATGAGGAATCAGCAGAGGTCACAGCTGGCGATCTGGTCGATATCCCCCCCGGAACGGTGCAATGGCTGGAAAATAATTCCGGTCAGTCGCTTGAGTTTCTCTGTATTGTCGACCCGGCCTGGCAAAGTGCGGACGAAGAGGTTCTCGAATAGGTGGCATTGCCACGATGTAGCATTACCACGACGTGGCAATTACCACTATGTGGTCTTGCCGCACACCTGTATCCGAGACCAGTGAAATAGTCCGCTCGATAGGACAAAAAAAGCACCCGGAGGCACTTTCAAATTTGACTTCAATTCTCCCGTGCCGATATATTTCAATATGACTTTAATTAACATGAGCAGACTTTCAAAAATGCTGATGGCGGCGGCGCTCCTGTGCGCTTTTGCCTCTATGTCCGCCGACAAAGCGAATGCCGGTCCAATCGATTACGCGCTCTGCGATGTCCGGGTGATGTACCTGTACGATGACGCCCAGAGAATTGACTGGCCCACGCTGTTCTATCTCAACGAAGAATACGGTTGTCGGATTGATCTCGTCTCTGTCCGGGATAATTTTAAGCTCAACCATGATATACTGGGTGATGGCGAGAATCAATTCTGGCTGCATCAATTGTCAGTCAATAGTTCTGACAGCGGCTGGAGTCAATCAGCCATACGAGAGCTTTTTGCTGAGCGATACCCCGACATTGTTATTGGCGGTGAGGTGCGGAAGAGTTCCGCCGCCGATCAGCTGCTCTCGGCCATAGCCGGACTGGTCCCGATGCCGAACCGGATTTTCAGTATCTCCCGGCTGTTCAAGTACGTTTCAAGTAAACCGGAAAGGGAGCAGCCGGTTGTCACTCTTAATGGCCGAGAATTGCGGAATCGATACAGAATACGGATGCAGACAGAGATTCCAATTTTGCTGCCCGGTTATCATAGCGATGATTCCGATGAGAAGGGGTTGATCAGGTATGAAATCCTCTCTGATAAACTTCGCAGTGGCGCCGGACAGGCCGATTTTGTCTCCGGCATAGAGCGTTTGAGACTGGTAGAGATAATTGATTCACTGTTCACCGATGGCCCCCGCAAGAAGATTCTCACCGGTCAAGCCTCAACCTTTATCGCCTCTTTTGGTCGCGCTCGACAATTGAGCGGACCGGACAGGATCGGGGCGATAATTGATGGCTACCGTTCTCTTTCTGATCTCTATGGCCAGCGTGCTTTTGATGAACTGCGCAGTTCGGTCACTGATATTGAGTTCTATTTCCGTGATCTCCACCGGGTAGCCGAGCATGTCGCCCTGGAGGCAGTCGGACTTAACTGGTCAGGGCGGATTATCCTCAGAGATTCGCCGCACGGTCCAAAACTGAAATTCCGCCTGGCTATTGGCGCCGACAGCCCGATAGAAGTAAGTCTGGACAAAGTCCTGTTTCACCCATACTGGGACAGCATGGTGGTGGCCATTGACGAGAGTCAGCATATCATTGCACCGCATCAGACCTTTGTTCGGGAGTACCTGGTGGATATAGAACGCTCCCGTCTTGAGAGCGGCCAGCCGGACTCACTCCGTTTCAGCGCCGAGCTTTCTTATCGGGGGCATTCCATGTCATTGACCAACTCTCTCTCGGTCTGGGACCGCCCGGATTTGAATGTCGCGTTTTCGCCAGACTACAACTTTGTTCCTTCGATAAGCGGCCTGGATATTGATCGTGTCATCGCTCCGATGTCTTCAAGGATAGTCATCACCAAATCAAAAGAGTTCGCCGATACGGTCAAGCTGGACCTGAAAACACCGCGTGGTCTGTTTGCCGGCTCCTATCGAAGTGAGCACTATCTTCCATCCGGGGTTACTCGCAAGGAGATTACAATTCCTTTTAGTATTTCCAATCTTTTTGAGAAGGGAATCCAGCGGCAGACAATCTCACTGCTTTATCAAGGGAAAGAGGTTGCTGCCGACAGCGCGCTGATTAGAATTGCCTCCTGCAAGATTGATGAAAAGATCAAAATCGGCTTTTTGCCGGACAGCAGCGGCCAATTGGAGGATATTCTCCGGATGACCGGCGCAGCTATTCAGCCCTTGACCGACCGGACACTGGAGAATTACGATCTGACCCCGTTCAATGTCATTGTTATCGGTTCCGGGGCAAGCCGCAACAATCCTTCGCTTCTCAAAATAAAATCCAAGCTGCATGAGTATCTTCGTTACGGAGGATCAATTCTAATACTGGGGCAGCCTGATGACTGGCCACAGGGAATTTTGCCGATTTCGTTTATTCCTTATCGGGAAACGGTGCAGCAGGAGGGAATCACAAACCGGATAGTCGAGGCGCGTGTTCTCTCCAAGCCCTATTCAATTTCTGACAAGAACCTCTTTTCCAGTTTTTATCGGAAGCGGGAATCAAATTCGGCGGCCATTTCACCGGCCGAAATTGTCTATGTCACCAAAAGCGGCGGGGCGATGCTCTCTGTCTCACGATTTGGCGAGGGGCAGATCATCTATTGCGGCCTCCCCCTGATGGACATGATTTCCAGGTTGAATATTGAAGCTATCCATTTACTGGCTAATATTCTGAACTACTGATTCAAATCTTTGTTTAACTGTCCATAACTGCAACAATGTAGTAGATTGTGAAGAATGGACAAGACGAACAGAGCGGACACAGACGATTCAATTGGCTTCTCGACCGTAACCCGGTATCTGAGTAAATACAGGCGCTACCTGATTCTGGGCGGCTTTGCGGTTCTGGCTACCAATCTCCTCTCACTCTATGCTCCCTATCTGACCAAAGAGGTTTTTGATCTTCTTGAAGCCGGGGCGGAGACGAGCCAGATAATGAGACTGGCTCTGGCTATTCTGGGCCTTGCTCTGGGGGCGGCCGTTTTTAGATTCTTGATGCGAAGAACCATAATCTGGATGTCCCGTTTCATCGAATACGATCTTCGCTCAGACCTCATGGCTCACCTGCTGAAACTGTCTTCGTCATTCTATCACCGGAATCGCACCGGGGATATCATGGCCAGAATGACCAACGATTTGGAAGCTATCCGTCAGATGGTCGGTCCCGGCGTAATGTATTTGTCCGATGCCTTCCTGAAACTTCTGATCTCATTCTCAGTGATGATCTATCTCTCACCTTCGCTGACTTTGTACGCGGCGATTCCGCTGGTGATTCTGCCTATCGCCGTGAACCTGATTGCCAACCAGCTGCACAAGCGATCGATGAAGATCCAGGAGCAGTTTTCACAATTGACCGCTACGGCTCAGGAGAATCTCTCCGGGATACGGGTAGTCAAGGCGTATCGTCAGGAAGAAGAAGAGATCAGCAATTTTTCTCAGCATTCCTCGAAATATATCCGGTTGAACATGTCTCTGGTCAAGCTTCAGGGAATCTTCATGCCGGTGATGCGCCTGACAGCTTCGCTATCTTATCTGTCCGTCTTCTTTTTTGGCGGGATGGCGGTGATGAGAGATGAAATCTCGCTTGGCACTATGGTCGCGTTTTTTGGCTACCTGTCGATCATTCTCTGGCCGGTCATTGCTCTCGGATGGGTAATGTCTCTATACCAGCGCGGTACGGCATCACTAAAGCGCGTTAACGGGATCTTTGCTACCTCACCTGATACCGATGCTCGGACGGAAAATGTACACAGCGCCGAAATGAAGGGACATGTCGAGTTCAGGAACCTCACCTTTGCTTACAACGGGGATTCTGTTCTCAGTAATATCAATCTTGAGATAGCACCCGGTCAATCGATAGGTATTATCGGCGCAACCGGATCAGGAAAGACGAGTCTGATCTCAATTCTTCCCAGACTTTATCCGGTGCAACCGGGTCAGCTGTTTATCGATGGAGTAGATATAAACGACTGGGACCTGCAGGCTCTTCGCAGACAAATCGGCATTGCCACCCAGGAGCCCTTTCTGTTTAGTGATACGCTGAGAAACAATATCGCATTCGGTCTCGATACGTCCGATGATGCCTCGGTGGAGGCAGCGGCGACATCGGCCGCCCTCTACAAGGATGTGGACTCGTTCCCGAACCGGTTTGATACTCTGGTTGGCGAGCGCGGCATTACGCTGTCTGGTGGCCAGAAGCAGCGCACTTCCATTGCCCGGGCAATCATCACTAATCCGGCCATCCTGATTCTGGATGATGCCACCAGTGCTGTGGATACGGAGACGGAACATGAGATCAATGACCGTATCAGCGAAGTGCTCACGGGGAGAACTTCAATAATCATCTCGCATCGCATCTCGGCTGTCAAAGAGGCTGATCTGATTATCTACCTTGAAGAGGGAAAGATCAAAGAGCAGGGTAGACATGAAGAATTGATCAGCGCTGATGGGGAGTATGCTCAGC
>JARGFS010000145.1 GCA_029211095.1 bacterium
AGAAGGAACTTCGGTTCGCCATTCGCGAGGGTGGTCGCACGGTTGGCGCCGGCGTCATCGCGGAAGTTCAGGAATAAAACGGCAGTAGCCGGATTGGTAACTTGAAATGCCCAGAGATAGACTGACCCTGGCTTGTGGCGAGTGCAAGCAGCGCAACTACGATACGAAGAAAAACAAACGGCTTCATCCGGAGCGGATTGAGTTTCGCAAGTACTGTCGTTTTGCAACAAGCACACTTTGCACAAGGAAACGAGGTAACGAATTTCCTTATACAGGCCAGTAGCTCCAATTGGTAGAGCGCCGGTCTCCAAAACCGGATGCTGGGGGTTCAAGTCCCTCCTGGCCTGCAATCTTTTTGAATAAAGAGTGGTGAATTGGAAAAGCTAAACAAGTTCTTAAGAGAAGCCGTTGCGGAACTCCGCAAGGTAACTTGGCCATCGAAAGATGAGCTGATCGGTTCAACTATCGTGACAATAGTTATGTCAGTGATAGTGGCCATATTTATCGGTATTGTTGATCGAATTCTCTCGCTGGGAGTTCGTTCAATCTTTGGTGGCGGCGGAGGTTGATTGGTCATGTCGATTAAGTGGTATGCCGTGCATACTTACTCGGGACACGAACAGAAGGCAAAAAGATATCTTGAGTCGGCGATAACTAACGCCGGTCTTGAAGATAAGTTTGGCCAGATTCTGGTGCCGACTGAAGAAGTGACCGAGATGAAGCGCGGAAAGCGTGCCACAAGTACCAAGAAGTTCCTGCCCAGCTATATTTTGGTCCAGGTGGACCTTGATAAGCGGACGCAGGATGTGGTTGTTTCTACTCCCGGCATTACCAATTTTGTTGGAGGCGGAGGCATGCCGCGGGCTCTGAAGGAGTCTGAGGTTGAGCGGATTGTTGGTCAGATTGACCGCAGCCGGACAGCCGAAGTTACCGAGGTTCCGTTCCAGGCCGGTGATTCTGTGAAGGTCAACGATGGTCCTTTCGCGGACTTTTCCGGTACGGTCAGCGAAGTGAATATGGAACGTCGCAAAGTAAAAGTTATGGTTTCGATTTTTGGACGTCCCACCCCGGTGGAACTTGACTTCCTTCAGGTAGAAATAGCAAAGAGCAAGTAAGGAGAGTTAGAGACAGTGGCAAAGAAAGTAGCAGGCTATATCAAGCTCCAGATCCCGGCCGGTCAGGCAAATCCGGCTCCGCCGGTTGGTCCTGCCCTGGGTCAGCGTGGTGTCAATATTATGGAGTTTTGCAAGGCCTTTAATGCCCGCACTCAGCAGGGCGGTGGTGTTTTGACTCCGGTTATTATCACCGTTTACGGCGACAAATCCTTCAGCTTTATCACCAAAACTCCCCCTGCTTCAACGCTTCTGAAAATTGCGGCCAAGTTGAAAAAAGGGTCCGGGGTTCCGAACAAAAATAAGGTTGGCGCGGTCAGCAAAGACCAGGTTCGGGAGATAGCTGAAAAAAAGATGGAAGATCTCAACGCAGCTTCGATTGAAGCCGCGATGTTGATAATAGAAGGCACAGCAAGGTCGATGGGTATCGAGGTTCGCTGATCGCCTTATAGTGATAAACCTGTTCGTTTGAACCTGGTGCCGATTGACGTTGCACCAGGGAGAGTGGAGTAAATGAAACGTTCTAAAAGCTACAAGAGTTATCGTACGGCCCTGGATCGGACGCACTATTATGCGTTGGATGAAGCGGTCGGGATTATCAAAGAGAACAAGTATGCCAAGTTTGACGAGTCGGTTGAAGTTGCGATCCGGCTGGGTGTCAATCCAAAGCATGCCGATCAGATGGTGCGCGGAACAGTAGCGCTGCCAAACGGGACCGGAAAGACGGTTCGGGTGGCGGTGTTTGCGTCCGGAGACAAGGCGGCCGAGGCTACCGAAGCCGGGGCTGACTTTGTTGGTGCCGAAGACCTGGCCGAAAAAGTAAAAGGCGGCTGGACGGAGTTTGATGTTGCGGTGGCCACTCCGGATATGATGAGAATCCTGGGACCTCTCGGTAAGGTGCTGGGTCCGCGCGGATTGATGCCGAATCCGAAAATCGGTACTGTGACTATGGATGTCAGCAAGGCTATTAAAGAGGTCAAGGGCGGTCGGATCGAATTCCGGGTTGACAAGCAGGCCAATATTGCGGCCGCCGTTGCCAAGCTCTCTTTTGATGCAGATAAGATTGGCGAGAATGTTCTGGCCTTTTTGGATGCTGTTATCAAGGCCAAGCCGGCTGTTACCAAGGGCGCTTATGTTCTTGGAGTAGCCATTTGTTCGACGATGGGGCCGGGTTTGAAACTGGATCATGCCGGATTGATTGCGACCCTGAAGAAGTAACGTAAGAAGGAGCCATATAGATGCCAAAGCAGGAAAAAATTGATGCCGTAGCAGCGGCCAAGAAGTTGTTTGAGGAGGCAGGTTCTTTCTTCGTAACCGACTATCAGGGGCTTAATGTCGCTGATATGACCGGCTTGAGAAAGAGTCTGCGGGAATCAAACGTTAGATATATCATTGAGAAAAATACGCTGATCAAGATTGCCGCTAAAGAGGCTGGTGTCCCGGACGTCAGCGAGCATCTGGTCGGTCCGACCGCGGTTGCCTTTGCGATGGATGACCCGGCGGTAGCGGCAAAGATTCTCAATGATTCATTTAAGGACAAGGACCTGCCACGTATGAAGGTCTTTGTGGTTGATGAGCAGGTTTTTGATGCGGCTGATATTGGCCGTTTGGCTGACCTGCCGCCGAAAGATATGCTTTTGTCGTTGCTGGTAGCTTCGGTAGAAGCGCCGTTCAGCGAGTTGGTTGGAAGCCTTGACGGGTTCTTCAGGGAACTGGTCGGGTCGGTTGACGCGCTGGCCGAGAAAAGGCAGAACGAGGGATAAATGACGGACCTTTGAGATTGTGATTTGACCTACGCTTCTACCCGACATGGTCCAGTCGGGGTGGTTCAAGATCATGATTGTGGATTAAATAAGAACGAATAAGAGTGAGAAGAACCAATAATCTGTGAGGAACCAAAGTGTCTAACGCGGTAATTGAAGAAATTGTAGAGAAGATTTCTGGCTTGAGCGCCATGGATCTTGCGGACTTGTCCAAAGCGATTCAGGACAAATTTGGAGTGACTGCTGCCGCACCGGTAGCTGTGGCTGCCCCCGGTGCCGGAGGCGCAGTTGCCGAGGCTGAAGAGCAGACAGAATTTGACGTTGTTTTGAATTCGGCTGGTGACAAGAAAATTCAGGTTATTAAGGCCGTTCGTGAGTTGACTTCACTTGGTCTGAAAGAAGCCAAGGACTTGGTTGAATCTGCACCTTGCAAGGTGAAAGAGGCTATCTCAAAGGATGATGCCGCTAAGGCCAAGGAAAGACTTGAAGAGGCCGGTGCGGTCGTAGAGATCAAATAGCCAGTTATTTCTTATCTGGAGTCGGGAACTTTGATGTTCCCGACTCGTTAATTGCTTCGTGGCCAAGAAGCTAAGAGCAATTGAATTTTCCCAACGGGTTTTTGTTAGTAGGTTGATTGACTGCTCTCTTGAGCTCCCTGAAAAGAATGGCAGGGAGAGAATGAAAATAAAAGACAGGATCGCCTGAATTTACAAGTTTTACTCCATGACCGAAACTGCTTGAAGTCGGTAACCGTCACCGTCTGAGCGTTAGTTTCCTTATTGTTAGGAGGGTGTGGCATTGTCCAACACGGGAGTTATTACAAGGACGACTTTTGGGTCACTTTCCGATATTGCGGAAATGCCCAATCTGCTGGATCTTCAGCTCTTGTCCTATCATGATTTTCTGCAGCTCGATGTAGCTCCGGGAAAGCGGGATAATACAGGGTTGAATCGGATATTCCAGGAGGTTTTTCCGGTTACCGACATCCATGAGAATTATACTCTGGAATACGTTGGTTACCACCTTGGTCCGACAAAATACAGTATCGATGAATGTCGCGAACGGAATATGTCCTTTGCGGCACCGCTCCGCGTGACGATGCGGCTCATCGCCCGACAGGGGGATGGTGAAGAAAAGGAAGTCAAGGATATCGTTGAGCAGGATGTGTATCTGGGAGAGTTTCCCCTGATCACGGACTGGGGTACGTTTATCATCAACGGAGCTGAACGGGTTATCGTCAGCCAGCTGCATCGCAGTCCCGGTGTCTTTTTCGACAGCGAGCGCCATCCCAATGGCAAGATGCTCTACTCGGCTCGGATCATTCCGTACCGAGGCAGCTGGATTGAATTCTCCACCGATATCAACGACATCATGTATGTCTTCATTGATACCAAACGGAAAATCCCTGTTACCACTTTGCTGAGAGCTATCGGCTATTCTACTGATGAAGATCTCGTTAAGCTGTTCTACAAGCCGGACAAGGTTAGTGTCAAGGGGAAGAAGGCTCAGGAGCTTGACGGTACTGCTTACCTGGGCGAAAACCTGATTGACAGTGAAACCGGTGAAATTGTTTTTGGGACCGGTGAGCCGATCACAGAAGCCACCCTGGACAAGATGGCCGATGCCGGATTCAAAAGCATCAGTGTCATCAAGCGGGATGAAAATCGCGAAGTTATGGTCATCCTGAGTTCCATTTCCAAAGATACTACCAAGTCTCGGGAAGAGGCTTTGTTCAAAATATATTCGTTGCTCCGTCCGGGCGAGGCTCCGACAGTTGAGATGGCCGAGACCCTTCTTGATAAGTACTTTTTCAATACCAAGCGGTATGATTTGGGTAAGGTCGGGCGCTACATGATCAATCAACGATTGGGTGTAGATGTTCCTCTGGATAAGTCCGTTCTGGGTCACGAAGACTTGATGGCGATTATTCTTTATATCATAGGGCTGTGTAACGAACAGGGATTCACGGATGATATCGATCATCTGGGGAATCGCCGTACGCGTACGGTTGGTGAATTGCTGGGGAATCTATTCTCGGTGGCTCTTACTCGTGTTGCGCGGACAATTCGGGAGCGACTCTCGTTGAAGGATCAGGAGAATGTTACTCCTCAGTTGCTTGTTAACGCCCGCACTGTTTCGTCGGTGATTGAGACTTTCTTTGGATCATCGCAGTTGTCCCAGTTTATGGACCAGACCAACCCGCTGTCAGAGTTGACACACAAGCGTCGTCTCTCGGCTCTTGGTCCGGGCGGACTCACCCGTGAAAGAGCCGGTTTTGAGGTGCGTGACGTTCATCACACTCATTACGGTCGGATGTGCCCGATTGAGACGCCGGAAGGACCAAATATCGGTTTGATTACTTCGCTGGCCACCTTTGCAAAGGTCAACAAGTTTGGCTTCATTGAGACCCCTTATCGGAAGGTTGTCAAAGGGAAGATCACCAGTGAGATTAAATATTTGTCTGCAGATGAAGAGGATCGCTACTATATCGCTCCGTGCAGCGAACCGGTCGACAAGAACGGGAAGTTCGTCAATGACCATGTTGTCGCTCGCCGTCGCTCGGACTATCCATTGATACCGGGTACCGAGGTAGAGTATGTTGATGTGTCACCGCGACAGATCGTCTCGGTGGCTGCTTCGTTGATTCCATTCCTGGAGCATGATGACGCCAACCGTGCGCTCATGGGCTCCAATATGCAGAGACAGGCTGTTCCGCTTTTGAGGACCGATGCTCCTCGGGTGGGTACGGGTATGGAGAAAAAGGCTGCTTCCGATGCCGGGGCCGTGGTCAAGTCCAAGGTCGATGGCGAAGTTGTCTCTGTGGATTCCGCTAAAGTCGTGATACGGCCAAAGGTACGCGAGCGCGCCGGGGATCTCGGCTACGTGGAAGATATCGAATACCCATTGACCAAGTTCCGCCGCTCCAACCAGGATACCTGCGTTCTGTTTCACCCGGTCGTAAGCCTGGGTGATACTGTTTCCGCCGGTGATATTCTGGCCGATGGTCCAGCAGTTGACCGGGGCGAGCTTGCCCTGGGTCGGAACGTGCTGGTGGCATTTATGCCGTGGCGCGGCTACAACTTTGAAGATGCTATTATTCTCTCTGAGCGTCTGGTGCAGGAAGATATTTTCACTTCCGTACATATTGAAGAATACGAACTTCAGGTTCGTGACACCAAGCGAGGCGCCGAAGAGATTACACGTGAAATCCCCAATGTTTCAGAAGAGGCTCTGCTGAATCTCGATGAGTTTGGTATCATCCGAGAAGGAGCCGAAGTTGAAGCGGGTGATATTCTGGTTGGTAAAGTAACCCCTAAGGGGGAAACGGAACTCTCTCCTGAAGAACGTCTGCTTCGCGCCATCTTTGGCGAAAAAGCGGGTGATGTACGCGATGCCAGCCTCAAGGCTCCTCCCGGTATGAAGGGTGTCGTCATTCGGACATGCACTTTTGCTCGTAAAGAGCGGACCGAAGAAGCCAAGAAGCAGGAGAAGAGTCACATCTCCGAGATAAAGAAGACATTCAATAAGATTCTGCTGGATATCAAGAAGCTCCGGAATGAGAAGGTTGGCGGCTTGCTGGATGATCAGACTTCGCAGACGGTTCGGTCGGTAGTTGATAACTCGGTGTTGATCCGGGCCGGTCATAAATATAAGGCTGATTTCTTTGATTCGTTTGACATTGAAGGCGCTGTGGCCCCCGAGGGTTTCTGTACTGACGATGGAATCAATAAGAAGGTCGCCAATATTATAGAGCAGTCCTCTGCACTGCTGGCTGACAAAACCCAGCAGATGGAAATTGAGGTCGACAAGGTAGAACGCGGAGCGGAACTTCCTCCGGGAGTTAAGCAGCTGGTCAAGGTGACCATTGCTATCCGTCGCAAGATATCTGTGGGAGACAAAATGGCCGGACGTCATGGGAACAAGGGTGTTGTT
>JARGFS010000146.1 GCA_029211095.1 bacterium
AACGATGTTGGAACCTGCGATACATAAAAAAGCGGTCATTGCGCTGGGTGGGAATGCAATTACTACCCCCGGCCAGGAGGACACTATTGCCAACCAGTTCGCCAATACGCGCAAGTCACTGGATGGGGTGGTGGAATTGGCTCGGCAGGGATACGGACTGGTAATTACCCACGGGAATGGTCCCCAGGTTGGCAACGCCCTGCTCAGGATAGAGCTGTCGCGCGGCAAAGCGCCGATTCTTCCGCTGGGAGTGTTGGTGGCTGATACCGAAGGGGGTATGGGGTACATGATTGCGCAGTCACTGCAGAACAGGCTACGGCAGGAAAAGATCGACCGCCCGGTGGTGACTCTGATAACGCAGATGCTGGTTGATCAGGATGATCCGGCAGTAAACAACCCGACTAAATTCATTGGACAGTTTTACACCGAGCAGGAAGCCAAATTGTTCTCCGAAACGCGTGGATGGCAGATGAAAAAGGATGCCGACCGTGGTTGGCGTCGAGTTGTTCCGTCTCCCCAGCCTATTCGGGCTATTGAAGCAGAGACAATTAAGACGCTGGTTGAATCCGGCACGATCGTAATCGCAGGAGGTGGCGGAGGGATTCCGATTTACATTGACAGCCGGGGATACTTTGAGGGGATAGATGCGGTCATCGATAAAGACCTGGCTGCGGCGGTGATTGGAGCCGAGATTGGGGCCGAGATACTCTCAATCCTGACTTCGGTAGAGAACGCTGTAATAAATTACGGTACAGAGAATGCAAAAGCCCTCGGCGCTGTTACGGCTGGGGAGATGCAGAGATTTCTTGATGAGGGGCACTTTCCTCCCGGCTCAATGGGTCCGAAAGTGCGAGCGGCACTGCAGTTTTTGAAAAAGGGAGGGGAGTTGGTCACGATTACTTCTCTTGAAAATGCTTCACAGGCTGTGAATGGTGATGTTGGTACGAGAATTAGACAGAACTGATATGAGCGGACTCTCAACTCAATTACTGGAGTCAATCCTTGCCCGGGGCGCAATCTATGAAGTCGGCGGCGCGGTGCGCGACAAGTTTATGGAGCGGCGCAAAGTAACTAAGGATCATGATTACCTTGTCACCGGTATCCCCTATGACGAACTGACCCGTATCCTCAAAAAGCATGGTAAGGCCGATCTGGTCGGCAAAAGTTTTGGCGTCATCAAGTTTACTCAGTTCGACGGTGACGAACCAGTCACGTCTGATTTTGTCCTGCCGCGACGCGAGTTCTCCACCGGAAGCGGACATAGGGACTTCAAAGTAGATTTCGATCCCGACATCACGGTCGAAGAAGATCTGTCCCGCCGTGACTTTACCATGAATGCGCTGGCCGAAGAACTGGGTACTGGAAAGCTGATAGACCCTCTCGGCGGACAGGCCGATATAGAGAATGGCCTTATCAGAATTGTCTACCCCGAGTCATTCCATGACGACCCATTGAGGATGCTTCGGGCAATACAATTCGCAGCTCGTTTTCAAATGGAGATTGAGCGAGGCACTTATCAGTCGATTTGTGAAAACGCTCAGTTGATTGAGACAATTTCTCCGGAACGAATTCTGGAAGAGTTGAACAAGTTGCTGGAGTTGTCAGAGAAGCCTTCGGTTGGATTCAGACTTATGCAGGAGACTTCACTCCTGAAGTATGTGCTGCCGGAACTGGAGGAATGCGTTGGTGTCGATCAACCGGGCGGTTATCACAAGTACAATGTTTTTGAACATACCATGCATATTATTGATGCCGTACCGCCGAAACTGAGACTTCGCCTGGCTGCGCTTTTTCACGACATAAACAAGCCGCAGGCGAAAAGACTGGTTGACGGAGGGGCAACTTTCTACGGGCATGAAAATCTCGGTTCTCGGACAGCGGTACGGGTTATGCATCGGCTCAGATACTCCAATGAGTTGATCGATCAGGTCGCCCTTCTTGTGGATCGCCACATGTTCACCACCCAGGTGTCGGACAAAGGGATGCGGCGTCTGATGCGGCGCGTTGGATTGGAATTGATATTTGACCTGCTTGACCTGAGAAGGGCCGATGTGGTGGCCCAGGGAATGGGCGGGACGACTGAAGATGTGGATGAATTTGAGCAGCGCATCCGGGACGAGATACACAGGAAACCGCCGCTGGGGTTGGGCGATCTGGCTATCGATGGCAGGAGGGTGATGGAGCTGTTCTCACTTCAGCCGGGACCGGAAATAGGAAAGATATTGGACTTTTTGATGGAGCGGGTGTTGGATGATCCGGCCAATAACAGCGCTCCAATATTGGAATCATTGGCAAAAGAATTTTGTGAAACAGATTCTCATAAAGGGAGTAACTGATGAAGATTCATGAGTATCAAGCCAAGGAGGTTTTTGCTGCAGCCGGTATCCATGTCCCCCTGGGGGAGATGGTGACGACGCCTAACCGGGCCGAAGAATTAGCTCGAGAGTACAACGCCCCGGTTATGGTTAAAGCCCAGGTTCACGTGGGTGGACGCGGAAAGGCCGGCGGAGTAAAATATGCTGAGACGCCGGAAGCCGCGCGGGTGCTGGCCACACAGAT
Organism: bacterium; assembly: GCA_029211095.1. Lineage (GTDB taxonomy): Bacteria > Zixibacteria > MSB-5A5 > GN15 > FEB-12 > JARGFS01. The sequence continues at coordinate 2,560 of JARGFS010000146.1, forward strand.
TTTGGGAATGGATATCAAGGGACTGGAAGTAAAGAGAATTCTGGTTACGGTGGCCGAAGATATCATCACCGAGTCCTATCTCGGTATTATTCTGGATAGAGCTACCAAGCGACCGGTTATCATGGTTTCCCCGGCCGGAGGTGTAGACATCGAAGAAGTGGCCGCCAAGACACCGGAGAAAATATTCAAACTGGCCGTTGACCCCCAGGTTGGACTTCGGAACTACCAGGCTCGCAACCTGGCCTACAAGCTGTACCGTGACCCACTTCAGGTACGCAAGGCAACCGACATAATTCTAAAATTGTACAATGCCTTCTGGAAAGTGGATGCGTCTTTGGTGGAGATTAACCCGCTCATCACCAATACCTCAGGGGATGTGGTGGCCATTGACGGAAAAATAAATATCGATGACAACGCTTTGTATCGTCAGCCTGCAATCGAAGAGATGCGGGACATTGATTCCGAAGAGCCATCAGAGGTGGAAGCGCGCGAAGGGGACCTCTCCTTTGTCAAGCTCGATGGCAACATTGGCTGTATTGTCAACGGAGCCGGACTGGCTATGGCCACGATGGATTTGGTCAAGCATTATGGCGGGGAGCCGGCCAACTTCCTGGATATCGGCGGTTCTTCCAATCCTCAGAAGGTTGTGACGGCGATGAAGATCATTCTGTCCGATCCCAAAGTTGAATCTATCCTGATAAATATATTTGGTGGTATAACCCGTTGCGATGATGTGGCCAACGGAATTGTGGAGGCTTTCAAGCAGCTTGATTTGAAAGTCCCGGTTGTTGTCCGTCTCACCGGTACCAATGAAGAAAAAGCCAGACAGATTCTCAAAAAAGTCAAGCTTCCTTACGGCGACACGCTCGATGATGTCGTGAAGAAGGCTATTGAACTTGCAGAGACAACGTCATAACGGAAAGTAAAGAGGATTGTAACAATGTCTGCTTTTATAAATAAGAGAACAAAACTGGTGGTCCAGGGGATCACCGGTCGTGACGGTTCCTTTCATGCCGAACAGATGAAAGCATACGGCACTAATGTTGTTGCCGGTGTTACCCCCGGCAAGGGGGGAAGCAAAGTTGCCGGTATTCCGGTATTTAATTCGGTCGAAGATGCAGTCGCTAAGACTAAGGCCAACACGTCGGTGATCTATGTGCCACCGGCCTTTGCCGTGGATGCGATTTATGAAGCCGTCGACGCCGGGATTAAACTGGTCGTCTGTATTACCGAAGGCCTCCCGGCTAACGACATGATGAAAGTCTATCCCTATGTGAAGGATCGGGGCGCGCGATTGATCGGCCCCAATTGTCCCGGACTCATTTCTCCGGGAGAATCAAAAGTCGGTATCATGCCCGCTTCAATTGTCAAGAAAGGGAATATTGGTGTTGTCTCGCGCTCGGGAACACTGACCTACGAAGCTATCTGGGCTCTGACCGAAGCAGGAATGGGACAGACTACCTGTATCGGCATTGGTGGTGACCAGGTGATTGGTACTAATTTCATTGACTGTCTGGAAGCGTTTGAGAATGACCGTTCCACCAAAGGGATTGTCATGATTGGGGAGATTGGCGGATCGGATGAGGAAGAGGCCGCCAAGTACATTAAAAAATATGTTACCAAGCCGGTGGTTGGATTTATCGCCGGACAGGCTGCTCCTCCCGGAAAGAGAATGGGCCACGCGGGCGCTATCATTTCCGGTGGCAGTGGATTAGCTGTCGATAAGATTACGGCCTTGAATAAAGTTGGTATTCCGGTCGCATTATCCCCTATTCAGATCCCGGCTCTGATGAAAGAGCTGCTTGCGGGGGGGAAACCTTTGAAGGCAAAAGCGAAGACCAAAAAACCGGCGGCCAAAAAGGCTGTGGCAGGCAAATCTGCAGGCAGCAAATCAACCAAGAGTACGGCTGTTAAGTCAGGTCTGAAAAAGGCCGCCAAGGCAACCGGCAAGAATAAGAGTGTAAAGAGATAAAAGAGAATGTTGAACCTACATAACGATGTGTCCATTGAGGAAACGTCATGACAGAACCAAAAGCGTCCGGAGCTGCTGAAAGTAAACCGGCGGGTAATTCCAAGTATAATTACGCCAACGGTCCCATGCCGCTGGAGATCAACCTAAGTTGGTGCAAAGCATGCAATCTCTGTATCGCTTTGTGTCCAAAGCAAGTGTTTGAACCGGATCGGGATGGCAAGCCAGTCCAGGCGCGCCCGGATGATTGTACTCAGTGTACTATCTGCTGGGTCCACTGTCCGGACTTTGCCATTACATCAAACTACAAGTAGGAGATAACAGGCAAGTGGCAAACAACAAGAAGAAACTCATGCAAGGCAATATCGCCTGCGTTGAGGGAGCCATCTATTCAGGAATGCGGTTCTATGCCGGTTATCCCATTACTCCTTCAACTGAGATCGCCGAGGGTTGCGCTCGTGAGCTACCCAAGATAGGCGGTCGTTTTATCCAGATGGAAGATGAGATCGGCTCCATTGCCGCGATCATTGGAGCATCGGTAACCGGATTGAAATCGTTCACTGCGACGTCTGGTCCCGGCTATTCTCTGATGCAGGAAAATCTCGGATACGCTTTCATTACGGAAACCCCGCTGGTGATCGTCAACGTGCAGCGCGGGGGACCTTCGACCGGTCTGCCCACCAAAGTCTCGCAGGCCGATACCATGCAGGCAAGATGGGGCACCCATGGCGATTATACTGCCATCGCCATTGCGCCTTCGACAGTGCAGGAATGCTTGACCGAAACGATTCGGGCATTCAATCTCTCAGAGCGCTTCCGGACTCCGGTAACAGTCTTGCTGGATGAGGTTATCGGACACAGTCGAGAGGTCATTGCCTTACCGGAAAAGGGGGAAATTGATATCTATGAGCGGGTCAAACCGACCGTACCTCCGGAAGAGTTTGAGCCCTTTGAAATGACCCCTAACCTGGTTTCTCCGATGGCCGGCTATGGCGAAGGGTACCGGTTCCATGTTACCGGCCTTACCCATGATGTTCATGGATTTTCCACTAACCGGCCGGATGAAATTTTCCCCAAGCTTGATAAGCTGCAGGATAAGATTCTCAACTACCGGGATGAAATTTCAAAATTGAGAGTCGAGAATATGGATGACGCTGAGGTTGCTTTTATCTCCTATGGTTCCGTCTCTCGTGCGGCTCTACAGGCGACTGCCGTTGCCCGTGAAGCCGGTGTCAAGGTTGGATGCGTCCAGCTGTATACCATCTGGCCCTTCCCCGACAAACAACTCCGCGAGATCTGTGCTAAATGCAAAAAGGTCATTGTCGGCGAACTGAATATGGGGCAGATTATTCATGAGATCGAACGGGTACTGCCGGACGATATTGAGATTCACGCCAAACAACGGTACGACGGTGAAATTATGACTCCGATGCAGTTGCTTGAAAAACTCGAGGAGGTGCTCTAATGGCTACCGCCATCAAACAGAAATCCGATGTCATGCTTGATTACCTGAGACCGGGGAAAAAGTTTCCTTCGGTATGGTGTCCCGGATGTGGGAATGGCATTGTTATGGGTGCCCTTATCAGAGCAATTGATAAACTTGGATGGGACCGTGACAATATTGCCATGGTTTCCGGGATTGGCTGCTCCAGCCGTATGCCAATCTACCTTGACTTTCACACCCTGCATACCACACATGGCCGCGCTCTGGCTTTTGCCACCGGAGTGAAATTTGCCAAGCCGGGAATGAAGGTAATTGTGGTTACCGGAGACGGAGATGCACTCGCGATTGGCGGGAATCACTTTATTCATGCCTGCCGTCGGAATATTGATATCACGGCTATTCTGATTAACAATAATATTTACGGTATGACCGGTGGTCAGGGCTCGCCTACCACACCGGCCGAGAAAATGTCAACGACCACGCCATTTGGCAATGTTGAGAAGCAGTTTGATCCTTGCCTATTAGCTGCCGGTTCCGGGGCCAGCTATGTTGCCCGGACAACGGTCTATCACACTCCGCATATGGAAAAGACACTGGTCGCGGCGCTGGATCATAAAGGCTTTTCATTGGTCGAAGCTGTCTCCAATTGCCACACCTACTTTGGTCGGCTCAATCGCCAGGGAGACGCGGTGGCGATGCTGAACCTCTTCAAGGAGAATTCCGTGATGAAAGGGAAGGCCGCCAAGATGACCGAAGAAGAGCTCAAAGGCAAGTGGGTCCTGGGAACGGTACAT
>JARGFS010000147.1 GCA_029211095.1 bacterium
CTGCGTCGGGTCACACGATCAACTGAAGTTGACCGCAAGACCCAACGCAACGAATGACTACTTTATCAACAAGCCGTTTATGGTGGGTTTCAATCTGTCGAAACCGCAGGGTGTCGGCCTATCGCACTGGTCAAGGCTGTGTAGTCAGCGTTTGATCTTTGGGGCTGTCCGAAGGAGAATATCCCACAGTGCGGGTAAAAAAATACGCCCAGGAGGAGTCGAACCCCCAACCTTCTGATCCGTAGTCAGACGCTCTATCCAATTGAGCTATGGGCGCATTATAGTCCGCTCGGGTTAGAAGCCCCCGAACGGCTCTGTTGCCTCGTGCAGGCCGGGGATAAGCCGGCCTGAAAAAGACCGGACCAGTATACAAATTGGACCGACCATAATCAACAGCTTTTTTGGATTGTTCTCAGGAGGCCAAATAACTACTTCAGTAGGAGCATTTTGCGCGAAGCGTTCAGTTCACCCGCCCGAAGATGGTAAAAATAGAGGCCGCTGGCCAGCGATGAGCCATCAAATAGAATCTCGTTCTCCCCGGTTGCGCCGAAGCCTTCGATTTTATTCACCATCTGGCCGAGGCTGTTCATAATCAAGAGGCGGTAGGGGGTAGAGCGAGGCAAATCGAATCTGATTGAGGTAGTTGGATTAAACGGATTGGGGCTGTTCTGGTGCAGCGCGAATTCAAAGGGAAGTAGGGCGTCAGCGTCGGACTCAGCCGAGGTAGGCGTGTCGATCCCAAAACAGTATGGGCCGCCCCATGTAGGAATGAGTGGATCGTTCCATGTTGTCGACCACTTCCAAGTGTTGCTGGGCTTATAGAAAGAACTATCGATGCAGATAGTCTTTCCAGACTCGGAGCTAGCGACCTGCGTGGTTATAGTCAACACAATTTCATCGAATCCGCTGGGCACATACTTGGCAACGTTAATAGAGAAACCACCGATTGCAATAGTGTCCTCTCCGGAACCATCGATACCGAACTCGTTGACAAAGACATTCGCTTCATAGTACGGTGTTAAAGCTCCGGTATGCGCAGAGACTGGGGGCTGCCAGACAGCATTATCTGGAGAGTACAGTACAAATCCATTTGTGGAGCCCTTCAGTTCACCAGTGTTTATAACGGTCATTCGCATGTGAAAGACAATCGGGGCATTGGAGGCAATCACACCTGGCGAAACAAGCCCGTCGACATGGTCAAGGGTTATGCTCTGGGCGGCAACAGAACTCGAAATCAGTAGCATGAGTGCAATTGTGGCAATGAATTTCAGCAAGAAGTCACCTCAGTAATGTTCAGTCTCTAAATATAACGCTTGGGCGAAAATTGTCAATGCCGGGAAATCAGAGGAGGGGAGGGCTCAGGTTTGCAAGTTGGCAACGGCTAATTAGGAATTCCCGCCGGAGAAGATCATAATTAGCGCGGCCACCAGAATAAAGACGGCAAACATTATAATCAGCATAGTCTTGTTGGAGTTTTGCTCCGGTTCGGACTCAGTTTCCTCAGCATCCGCCTGTTTTTCCAGAGCCGGAAGAATCTTCTGCAACCAGTCATCACCGGCGTTGAGGATGTCGGTTGACTCTTCACCGCAATTGACCGGTTCTATAGGCTCAGTCCTGGTCTCGGATATTTCGGTGATCTCCACCAGGACCACCGTGCTGTTGTCATTGCCTCCTTTGCTGTTGGCAAACTCCACCAGCCGTTTGGCAATCTCCGACAGACTGCTGTCGCCGCGCTTGCATTCGGTGAACATTTCTTCATCGGTGGCAAACCCACAGAGGCCATCGCTGCACAGGAGGAATCGATCCCCCGGTTTGGTCTTGATAAGATGGTAGTCAACTTCAACCGTATCCCTAACCCCCAGAGCGCGGGTTATAACATTCTTGCCGACAATGGAACCGGCCTCTTCTTCTGACATGTCAGATGTTTTCTGGAGTTCGGCTACCCAGGAATGATCCCGGGTGAGAGCGGTCAGGGATTCTTCATCAATGCGATAGGCCCGGCTGTCCCCGACATGCGCTATAGAGAGATTGTCATCTTCCAGGGCGATCGCCACAATGGTTGTGCCCATTCCGGCCAGACTGCTGTCTTCAGCCGACTTGTTGCGAATATACCGATTAGCCAGCCGAATAGAGCGGACCAACAGTTCGCCGCTGGGTGGCAAATCCTGTCCTGTAAAAAGACGCTGATCATTCAGCAGCCCTTTTCTGAAGGCGCTGAACGAAGCCCCCACTAAGCTGCAGGCCGCCAGCGAAGCAACCTCGCCAGCCTGATGTCCCCCCATTCCGTCGCAGACAATATGAATACCGTCTTCGGCGTTGGTGTAATAACAATCTTCGTTGCCGGAACGAACCAATCCCACATCGGTCAGTCCTACGGCTCTATTTGTAGGCGGCATTCTCTATCCGTTTCTAAGTTCAATTGTCTGCCATCACAGAACGACCTAATATTACATCTGGCCATGATTATCACAAGCAAAAAACCCCGGTCATTGGCCGGGGCTTTGCATAAGTTTGGAGTATACGGGTCGACTATTTCAGCAGGACCATCTTCCGGGTTTCTGCGCCAAAATCAGTCTCGATTCTGTAGAAATAGACCCCGCTGGCCATCTCCATGCCGTCATATTCAACCAGATGCTCACCGGCCGGGAGATTTCCCAGGTCAACCTTCTGGACCGTCTGCCCCAGCAGATTGATGACACTCAGTTGGACATCGGAGTGAGAGGGAAGAGCAAATCCGATAGTTGTTGTGGGATTAAACGGGTTAGGGTAGTTTTGCTCGACCGCAAAGACAGTCGGCAGACCGTTATTGTCATCATCCACATCGGTAGACTTGACCGATATCAGAAGTGATCCGGACCGGCTGACGGTGGTGTCTATGAATGACCGAATGGTAAACGAGATAGTATCGGTCAAATCAGGGATTCCCAACGGAACTGTAATATCGAAATTAAACAGAGCGGAATCATCGACCTGAATATGAATTGAATCGTTCAGGGAAATTGACCAACCGTGGCTCGATACTGAAGTTAGTTCATAGGAATCGGCAATCTGACTTTTGTTTATCACTCCAACTGAGAGGCTGATCTGGTCGCCCGGAGCAGCATCTTTATTGGTTGGTAGATTGTACACGTCAAAAGCTATAGTTGGTATGGTGGTGGCGATCTCAACCGTACTTGAAAAAGTCTGTGAAGGATCCACCAGCGAGGCGATCGTGTAGTCGATAGTATCGGTCATGCCAAAGGCGAGGTCGGGCACGACAACGTCAATGAATGGATAGACAGTGTTGCCGGGGCTGTTGAAGGCTGAGTCACTATCGATTGTTGTCCAGCCCTTGGCTGAAGATGAAGTGACCGAGTAAATATCCAATGAGGTTCCATCGTTGCGAGCCCCAATCAGCAGGCGTACCGTTTCCCCGGCATTGATGCCGTTGCGGCCAGCCGGAGGATCAGTGACAGCCATAATTGTGGTGCTGCTCAAAGTGATATTAAGAGCGACTGAACTTTCAAACTTCTTTGTAGAATCAAGATGTGAAAAGAGAGTATAGCTTATGGTATCCGAAAGAGTACTGACCGAACCGGGAATAGTCACTTCAAAAGAGACCCAGCCGGAAGATTGTCCGGCTACCGGGATCATTTGATCACCACCTGTGGACCAGCCATTTTGCGAGACAGCATCCACTCCGTAGTAATCCATAAACATGGGATCAAGGTGATTATTCTGCACCTCAATACTGAACGCAACCGTTTGGCCCGGCTGACCAACACTATCAGCAGCCGGTGTCAGAACGGTGAACTGCACCAGAGTATCACCAAATCCGCGCACGACATAAGCCGCATCAACCTTTATGGTTGTGTCGAGGTGTGAAAAGACTGAGAAAGTGATAGTGTCAACGTCCAGAGTATCCCAGACATCAATATAGACATCAAAGTAAACATAGGCTGTGTCCAGCGGATCGGCGTAGGCGGGAGAGGGCATATCTATCGTCAGCCATCCCCGGGCCGAACTGGAATTAACACCGTACATATCCAGACCATCACCAAGATTCTTTACACCCACCGTGAAGCGGGCCGAAGTATCCGGGGCCTGAATAAGGGCAACATCATCAAAAGCGAGCAATTCAAAGTCAACAACACCGCCGGCAGAGATATTGACCGCGTCTGACCCCAGGTTGTGCCAGGTTGCCGAACCGGAATCAATAACTGCGGCGTGACCGTTGATTTTGAAAGATATCAACTCTCCTTCCAAAGCACCTTCGTCAAGCGTGTCGGGCACAGTGAGGTCATCACCGTAAACCGGCATGCTTCCGTAAAATCCGACTGAATCCACCGTCCAGGTTCCGCAATGGGTCCCCTGGGGGTCATAAGCGTCAATAATGGTGCCGATAGGAACCAGCTGTCCGTTGAAAACCGCGGCGCCCCGGAAGAAGGCATATTTATTGGATAGAATAACGTCGGTCCATCCGCTGGACGCAAAAACCAGCATACAAAGAGATGCCAGAAGGAAGATCGATAACTTCTTATTCACTGCTCACCTTGAGTTAATATCCCGACCGCCGGAGTAACCGGCAGCCGGGACTAATTATCTGCCTTTCTGAGAGTTACTTCAGAAGGGTCATTTTCCTGGTCTCAGAGTAATTATCGGCAGTCAGGCGATAGAAGTAAATACCTGAAGAGACCGATTTTCCGTCTCTATTGGTACCGTCCCAGACGACCTGATTCTGCCCGGCATTGGCGGCTCCGTCAAACGGTGTGGCAACCAACTCTCCGAGAATATTGTAGACTTCGACTTTAGCCTTGCCAGCTTTGGCCAGGCTGAATCCGATAGTAGTTTCCGGGTTGAACGGGTTCGGATAGTTCTGCTTCAGCGAGTAGCTGGTCGGCAGAGCTTCCGGATCGCTCTTGGCCGTGAGGCCGCCGGTGATTTCCATCTGTTCGCCATTGCCGGTCCAGCTGAAGCGCTGATCGGTCGGCTGATCGTTAACGGCCAGATAGAAGGTTTCACCAAAGGCGACGCCGTCGGCAGCGTCGGTCATCGGATCGTCACCGTAGACAGACATGAAACCAAAGGTTTCTTTGCTGCCGATTGTGAAGTGCCCGACTTTCGCGCCATCTTCGGTATGAGCGGTGATAACCGTACCGGCTCCCAGTTTCTCACCGTTAAGGGTGAGGTTGTGGGAATAGATATTAATCCACTGGGTTGACTGAACAACATCCGGCTTGCCGGCATCTGAAGCCGCCATTGGCGAAGTAGCGCCCTTGGTAGCTGAGGCAGGCAGAGGAGCGCCGCCCGGATAGACAAGATTTCCACCCTGGTTGACCTTGACCCAGTAGCCGAGGCAGGAGTTCATATCGGTCAGGCTATTTCCGGGGACACCCGGCTCATAAATAGTACCGCCGCCGTCATAGCCGATAGCCACAACGAGGTCGGAGTGAATGGAAGCCAGAGCATCGGCAGTCGGGAGGGATGACTCGGGCAGATAGGATACCAGGTTCCATCCGGGAGTAACCGGAATAGGAGTGGAGACCGGGACGCCAATACCTGTGACGTCAAGAGTGATATCTCCGCATCCCTGACGTACCTTAATCCAGTATCCGCTGAGGTGATCAACGTTGTGCAGGGTTGAGAATTCAACCAGGTCAGGATCATAAGCCAGACCGCCCTGTTCAAAGCCGATCACAAAGTCAACACAGCTGCCGAGTGAACTGAGAACATTCTCAATCGCATCAGTCGGAGTGTCGACACGCCAGCTAACCAGATTCCATCCTTCGGAGAGAAGACAGCTCTGGGTGGCCTGATCAGAAACTTCAAGACAGACCAGGAACTGATCTCTGTCCTGGGTCCAGATATGATCACCATACGGGATAGCTTCAATATTGTTAATGTAGAAACGGATAACGTCACCCGGGTCGGCACCTTCGTCCTCCTGGGTAAACGGATCGTCGCGATAAACCGGCATGGCCAGGTACTTACCAGCAGTTGTTACTACCTGAGTACCACAACGAACACCATCTTCATCATAGGCATCAATGATGGAACCAACCGGAACCGGGCCGCCCATGTAAGTTGTCAGGGCACCTTCTCCACCGCAGTAGAAAAAGACCATTTCATTGGTTGGCGTAACAGCCTGATGAGGCATCAGCTGAATAACCAGTCCGGTTTCGCCAAAGTTAACATCCATAAGGGAGTTAGGATAGTAGCCACCGGCAAAAGCGTAAAGGTCAAACGGTACGCTGTTAATATTGTCAAAAGTGAACGATCCGAATGAATTAGTGGTGGCCATCATTTCGACCAGGCCGGCCGGAAGATCGTCCCACAATTCAACGGTAGCGCCAACTATTTCATTCCAGTTTTCATCGACCACAGTACCGCACACGGCTGTGGGTGACTGGGCGATCAAGACTGAACCACCATTGAGGTGAACAAAGGGCTGAACCTCTTCGGCTCCCAATCCGCAGTCGCGTACAAAGATCGGGTTCAAGCCAGCGGTAGCAACCAGGAAGGGGCTGATTTCATAAGCTCCATCCGCTGCCAGAGCATCAATCGAGAAAATGAGATTCGCCATGAGGCCGGAAGAGGCGGCCGGGATGTTGGCATCACCCGGCAGCTGCACGGCATCGATTGTAAGGGTGCGGTTCGTGTTGTCAATTGACATAGTCAGGTCCGTGAAGGCTCCTAACAGGGAGCCGGTGAAG
>JARGFS010000148.1 GCA_029211095.1 bacterium
CGTTTCATAGATACCTCCTGGCTACAATATGCCAAAAAGCTCTACTTTACGACAGTCTACTATTTGGGGGAGTTTACGTTTTTACTTGAACGATTATTCAGAATTACAAAAAGAACTCCTAAAATAACTCCGTAAATTACATGCCCCATAAGACTTGGCATCATTGTAGTCATAGCTTCAATGTTCCAATTTGAACCAAATGGCATACCCAGCATGAGAGGCATCATTGTTAATGGACCTAATATCCACCAAATAACTCCGTATCCCATTCCATAAGCAACTCCTGCTTTAACTTCTGAAACTATCTTGCCAATAACAAAAGCAAACAAAGCTCCAATAATAGCAGAATTTACCATGTGTACTATAAATCCTACAACAGCTGATGGTTGTCCGACCATTTTACCAATCATGGTCAACATCCCCATCATTCCCATCATCATACCGAAGACCATACCTCCGGCAAGCCCACCCACTACGCCGTTTTTCAAATGTGTTGTGTCCATCATTAATACTCCTCTATTTGATTATTTGTTCTTAATTACTAATCTTTAGCTATTAGTCGATTGATATCAGAAAGTGTTATAAAATATATATAATATATCGAACTTTGTCTTATATAAAGTCAAGCATTTAATATGGGGGAGCTCGCGCGGAGCTTTCCTGACGAGCACTGCCAATGATTTGAAAATTGTAATTGGAGTACGGAATTATACCTGTACGAAAGGGCCGGGGATACTATATTGAACATTCAAACCGAATGTATCGATGGCAAAAGGAAGGAGCCTTAGTGCGGAAAAAGGGAACCGGTCGGGACCGGAACTCACATGCGGATTTGTCGGCAGAAATCAAAGTTGGTAACGAAGATGATCTGTTCAATTTGCTGGAGAAGTCGAGCGCTGCTCCTCTGATATTGGTGCTTGACCAGGTTCAGGACCCGCACAATTTGGGAGCGTGTCTCCGGACAGCGGATGGCGCCGGGGTAGATGCGGTGGTCATTCCCCGTGATAGGTCGGTCACGCTTACAGAAACGGTGCGCAGAGTGGCGGCAGGCGCTGCAGAAAGTGTTAAGCTCTTTCAGGTTACTAATCTGGCGAGGATGCTCGAAGGCCTCAAGAGTGCCGGCCTCTGGATCGTGGGAACAACGGACCGGGCCGAGACTGATATCTATAGCGCCAAACTTGTTGGACCAATAGCCCTTGTATTAGGGGCCGAAGGGAAGGGGTTGCGTCGGCTGACGGCTGAGAAGTGCGATTTTCTGATGAAGATTCCGATGCGCGGCTCGGTAGACTGCCTGAATGTATCCGTTTCTGCCGGTATCTGTCTGTACGAAGCTGTTCGGCAGCGATCCGGCGACCATAGCTGACCCCTTTGCACAGCCGGACAGATGTGAATCAATATCAATCAAGTTCTATTTACTTGCGGAATGTCGGCTGGTCGTCTATTATGGTCGGCAAAAATCAACTGGGAGATCTGACTGTATGAAACCGATTTTGATGGCCGGGACTTCAATTGTAATTCTCGCTCTGATCAGCTATACCATCGGTATAGTAGCCGAGCAAAAGGGGCGAAAAGTTACTTCAAAAGTAACCACATTTTTGACCCTGGGCGTTATTCTGGATATCACCGCCACTATTTGCATGATCATCGGATCGGAAAAAGGCTGGTTTACCCTTCACGGCGTTCTTGGGTTTTCTTCGCTGGGCGGAATGCTGACTGATGTCTTCTTAATCTGGAAGCACAGACTATCCCACGGTCAGGCCGAGACACCGCGCTGGCTGCACATATACTCTCGATCCGCCTACATTTGGTGGGTGATCGCGTTTATTAGCGGCGGTCTGCTGGTGGCTATCAACCGGGCCAGTTGAACCGACTGAGCTACCTGAAACTACAGGCTGGCCGCATTTGATTTATACCAAAAGTTGTCAAAGTGGATGGTCACTTTGGTTTTTTCCGTTGATCTGGGAACCGAACCTGACAGAAGTTGTTTAACTTTTCATACCAATACAGACTATTAACAAGGAGACCAGATTTGATAAAAAGAATTGTATTATTGATGGCCGTAGTGCTCGTAGCGGGGCTGGTATCGGCCAACGCCGCCACCTGGAATGTTGATCAAACACATTCGTCGGTTGGCTTCAAAGTACGCCACCTCGTTGTTTCCAAAACCAGTGGCGTATTCACTGATTTCGCAGGCTCGGTCGAATTTGATGGAGAGAATCTGGCCGCCGGATCAGCGGAGCTAACAGTCCAGGTAACTTCGGTTGATACCGATGATGAGAAGCGGGATAACCATCTCAGGAGCGCGGACTTCTTTGATGTTGAGAATCACCCGACCATGTCTTTCAAGTCCACCAAGGTAGTTCCCGGAACAGGAAGTGAGTTCCAGCTGGTTGGCGACCTGACCATGAAAGGGATAACTAAAGAAGTTACTTTCGATTGTGACTTCAATGGCGTCATGGATGATCCCTGGGGAAACAAAAGAGCCGGCTTCAGTGCCAAGACCAAAATTGACCGGCAGGACTTTGATGTTTCATTCAGCAAAGCGCTGGAAACCGGGGGGCTGGTTGTCGGCAATGAAGTTGAGATAATGCTTGAACTGGAGCTTGTCTCTGCCAAATAGGCATTAGCCCATTTGATGCTATAGACTGAATCTGAAGAAGGCCTGTCGCAGTATCGCGGCGGGCTTTTTCTATGTCATCCGTCTCATCAGGCCGACCACTTTTCCGGCAATTCTAAATTCGCGGGATTGTTTGTCGACAATGATCGGTTCGTATTCTTCGTTTTCCGGCTGAAGTTTGATTGATTTGCCGAGCGGAATATATCTTTTGACAGTAGCTTCCCCGCCTATAACTGCCACAACAATATCCCCTTTACTGGCCACTGATTGCTTTTGAACCAGCACGAGGTCGCCATTCAGAATTCCGGCATTTTTCATGGAGTCGCCGGTGACGCGCAGAGTAAATGACTCATTGCGCGGCAGGAAGGAGAGGTCAACCGCAATCTCACCTTCGATATTCTCAACCGCGTCAATCGGAACCCCGGCCGGGACGGAGCCAACAATCGGTACACGTCCAATCCCGCCCAGGAGCGGTCGAGCCAATTCCAGCCCGCGCGAGATGAATTCCTGTTTTTTCAGGTATCCCTTTTTGATCAGAGCGCTGAGATGCTGCCTGACGCCGTTGGTAGAACTTATCCCGAACTTGTTCCCAATTTCCCTTACGGTTGGTGAAGTTCCCTGATTGGTGATTCTCTGTTCAATGTAATCAAAAATCTCACGCTGTCTGTCGGTCAGTTCCGGCCTCAATTTGATTGCTTCCTTCGTTAACGATAGTTAGCTTTGGTTCTCCTTTATATCTAATACTGCTCAGATGTTCATCTGTCAAGAAATAGTTGGTTGCTTGGGGGGATATGTGATGTTAACTAATATTTACTATTCGGGAGTTCAAGAGATTGAAGGACTATTACAGCAAATCACTTTCAGCCGAAAGGCTGGTCAGAGTCTATGAGTTGGCCACCCCTCGGATACAGCGATATCTGAAGGCGGAGGTCGATACGGTAATTTCCCGCATCCAGCCGGAACATGACGTCCTGGAACTTGGCTGCGGTTATGGACGGGCGTTGATATCTTTGGTCTCCCACTGCCGAGGTTTATTCGGAATCGACTTGTCCTTGCCAAGCCTGCGGATGGCCCGGAGATTTTGTGACTCATCCGGAATCACAAGTCTGGCCGCTATGAATGTGGTCAATCTCGCGTTTGAAGAGGAGAGCTTTGATATCGTCTTTGGGATTCAAAACGGTATTCTGCTTTTGGGGAGGACCGATCAGCGGTGGTCAGGGAGTCGCTTAGAGTTCTGGCTGTGAACGGACGACTCCTACTGTCCAGCTATTCAGAGAATATCTGGGAGGAGCGGTTGCGCTGGTTCGATTTGCAGGCTCAAGCATCGCTGCTTGGACCAATCGACTACAAAACAACCGGCCACGGCATCATCAGGTGTAAAGACGGATTTGTTGCCGAGACTATCGATCACGAAGAATTCAAAAGCTGGGGCGAAAAATCGGGGTACCCCTTTGACATTTTCGAAGTTGATGGGTCAAGTCTGTTTTTAGAGGTTACTAAGACTTAGATAAGTCTGTCAACTGCACTTGCCGGGTTATGGCCATAACGACATAAAAAAAACCGGGAGGCAAGACCTCCCGGTTGGATATACAAATATGAATGGAGAGACTATTTCTCTTCCTCTTCTTTGGCCGCCTTTGCTTCCTGAATGACCTTCTGAGCGGCATCATGCGGAACTTCTTCATAGTGAGAGAAACTCAGCGTATAAACGCCCTGCCCCTGGGTCATGGAACGAAGGTCGACCGAATACTGATAGAGCTCCGCCTGTGGAACCTGGCCGCGAATGATCTGATTGGTTCCGTCCGGATCCATACCTGCGATCTTACCACGACGCGAAGAGAGGTCGCCCATGACATCGCCGGTGAAGGTATCAGGTACGCTTACCTCCAGATTGTAAACTGGTTCCAGGATAACAGGTTTTGCATCCATGAAAGCCTCGCGGAAAGCCATCAGTCCGGCGATCTTGAATGCCATATCAGAGGAGTCAACATCATGGTAGGATCCGAAGAAAAGGGAAACCTTGATATCGACAACCTGGGAACCGGAGAGGCCGCCGTTCTGCATCGCTTCAACAACCCCTTTTTCAACGGCCGGGATAAACTTGCTGGGGATAACTCCGCCTTTGATCTCATCGAGAAACTCAAAGCCGCCGCCCCTTGTATTGGGCGATACACGAATATGCACATCCCCAAACTGGCCACGTCCGCCGGACTGTTTTTTATGCCGATACTGTTTTTCTGCTTTACCACGGATAGTCTCACGATAGGGGATTTTTGGTTTGACCAGTTCCACTTCAACCCCAAAACGCTGTTGGAGCTTGTCCGTGAGCACATCGATCTGCGCCGATCCCTGAGCATACAATACCTGCTGTTTCAGGGCCGGGTCCGCAACCAGCTTGAAGGTCGCGTCCTCTTCATGCAGTTTTGAGAGTCCGTTGGCGATCTTTTCCTCGTCCCCTTTGGACTTGGCCCTGATGGCCACATCCATAACCGGATTCGGGTATTCAACCGGGACAATCGAGACAGAGTATGAGCTGTCCGAAAGAGTATTGCCAATATGAGTGTTTTTCAGTTTAACCAGAGCACCGATATCGCCAGCCGCAACCGAGGTAATCTCATCACGGTTCTTGCCATGGAAGGTGTATAGCTGGGTGGCCCGTTCCCCTGACCGGGTCTGCTGATTTTGGAAATCCTGGCCTGACTTGATGGTACCTGACATGGCCCGGAAGAAAGTCATCTCGCCCAAGTGTCCTTCGGAGACAACTTTAAAAACGTAGGCAACATTTTTGCCGGAAGGGTCGGGCATAATCTCCACTGCGTCTTCGGAGCCGGTCTTGACCGCTTTACGGGCCGGCATCTGATCCGGAGAGGGGAGATACTCTGCGGCAAACTCTAACAGCAACTGGACGCCGATATTCTTGGTGGCCGACCCAAACAGGACCGGGTACATTTTGCCGCGGCGGATACCGAGGTTCAGACCCTTGAGGACATCTTCATCAGACAAGTTTCCGTCCTCAAAGAATTTCTCTAACAGGGCATCATCAGCTTCAGCGGCCACCTCGATCAGCGCCTCCCGCTCAGCGTCAACAGTATCCTTGAGATCGGCCGGAATGTCCATGGGAGAGCGGTTTCCTGAGGCGTCGAACTTGTAGGCCTTCATGTGCAGGAGATCAACCATACCGCCAAACTCGGCAGCCTGACCAATAGGAATCTGAACCGCAACGGCCTGTTTGCCAAAAGCGTCTTTGATCTGGGTCAGGCAGTTCTGCCAGTCGGCGTTCTCTATCTCCATCTTGTTGACAAAAAAGAAGCGGGCGACATTGAATTTGTCGATCGATTTCCACTGTACCTGAGTTCCTACTTCGACTCCGGAAGTAGCGTTAACAAGGATGCCAACTGAATCTGAAACTGAAAGGGAATTCAGGAATTCGCCTACAAAGTCATTGTGGCCGGGACAGTCCAGAAGATTGATTTTTGTCTTGTTGAATTCACAGGCCAGTAGTTTGGATGATATGGTTGTCTTCTTGGATATTTCGGACTCGGTATAGTCCATAATTGAAGAGCCTTCGTCAACACTTCCAATACGGCTGTTCTGACCTGTGCAAAACGCAATGGCATCGGCAAGACTCGTTTTACCGCTGCCACGCTGACCGGACAGGCAGATGTTTCGGATTTGATTTGTTTGAAATTCTTTCACCGGGACCTCCGCGATCCAGATATGGGTAAACACTTTTAATTGCTTATTTCACTTAGACCATATTTTGGCTAAGACGATAAGAATATCATAACTTGTCCGCTTTGTCAATCGGTTTGGAGGTGAGAGACGGGAATAATAAGTGGTTGCGAGGTAAAAGCCTACAGAGGTCAATTTCAGTTACTGCATCCTGTCAATCTTGGCCGGATCACCTTTCGCTGTCGCTAATAGTATAGTTTCTTTTCTTTGATAAGTAAGTA
>JARGFS010000149.1 GCA_029211095.1 bacterium
TTTTGTAACGCTCTATTTTGGATTCAGTTTTCTTCTACGAGTCGAAGAAACCGGTCGTCTTGTCAGGGTAATATTTCGGCGCAAAAAATAAGGGGTAGGAATGAATCGGTATCCAAGTCTGATCTTTCTTGGATTTGTTGTCATCGGGATCGCCCTCGCGGATCGCATGCAACTACCGGCTGCAGTTTTCGTGTTTCTATCGCTGGTTGCGGCTGGCCCGGCTGTCTACTTCCACCTCAAAAAGAAATCTCGTCTTGCCACTATTGGAGCTGGTCTGGTCCTGCTCTTTTTTTCCGGAGCGCATTTTGGTTTTGGTGTCTACGAAAAAGGGCCCGACCATCTTGAGAATGTGGTTCAATTCTCAGAACGCTATCACATTTTTGGGCAGGTAGCGGACTGGCCCGAATTCAAGGGGAGGTATACCCAGGTGAAATTGCGGCTTGACTCGCTCGGCTCCGAGCGGTTCCAGCCGGTCCACGGGACCATTCTTCTAAAAATATCCGATTCAACCACTGGCTTTCAACGAGGTGATCGTCTTGAGCTCTGGGGAAGAATACATACGGTAAGTTCTATGAGCCGGACAGGTGAGTTTGATTATGGGCGTTACCTGAGTCTCAAGGGAATCTCAGGTGTTGTCTATCAGTCTTCGGTCCTCAATGTTCGGGTCAATCGAACCGATCGCAATCCGCTCTTCAAATGGGTTGATCAGCTTCGGGAATCAATCAAGGGGAGTTTCGCCCGCAACCTGAGCCCTGAAGCGGCGGCCCTGGCTTCCGGTTTTCTGATCGGTGAGACCAGGGATATTTCGCCCGAGATTTATCAATACTTCAGAGATTCCGGAACCTTGCACCTTCTGGCCGTTTCCGGTTCCAATGTGGCTATGGTTATAATGTTTTTTCTCTATTGCTTCAGGTGGATGGGGTTGAATCGACTCAAGACAAACCTGCTCCTAATCGGGTTAATTGTCTTATTTGCCATTTTGTCGTATGGAGAGCCCTCGGTCGTTCGTGCTTCGGTGATGGCCTCGCTTATCCTCATGGCTCAGCTGCTTGAACGACGATATAATACCAACAACATAATTGCCGGCGCAGCCCTGATCATTCTGTTGTACTCTCCGGCCCAGCTTTTTGATGTCGGGTTCCAGCTTTCATTTGTTACCGCCTGGGGGCTGATCCTGAGCGCTACGACAGTTGAAAGAATCTGGGGGAAGAGAAAACACCGTTGGTACTACTACTGGCTGGTGATGCCGCTCTGTTTGACTTTGGCCGCTCAATTGTTTTCTGCTCCGCTTATTGCATTATATTTTCATCAAATTCCACTGCTTTCGCTGGCGGCCAATCTGGTCATTATTCCTTTAGTCTCTATCGCGGTCGTCGGGATAATGCTTCTGTTGGCTGCTGACCTGATCCTGCCGTTTTTCGGGCAGATAGTCGGGGGAGGGCTGGAATCGGTTACGGTTTTAATTGCCGAGGCGCTTGAGTTCTTTGGCGCATCGGGCGCACCGATGATTGAGATCGGGCAAGTTTCCCCTCTTCTGGTTCTTTTCGTTCTCGGGGGACTTGTCGCAGCAACCCTTGCTATGGCCAGCCGAGTGGGGCGGAGGTACTGCTTGATAGGGGCAGTGTTGCTCACCAATGTTGTTCTGTTTGTCTTGATAACTCTGAATCTGCGGGGATCTCCGGCTTTGACAGCAACGGTTGCCCGCTCACCGGGCGGTACCAGCATCTTGCTGGATGGAAGTATCCTGCAGCAGCCGGACCTGATTCTGACCGGTCTTGATTCTCGCGACTATCCGGTCGATGAACGGATTCTCGATCCTTTCCTTAGACAGTATGCAGTTACAAAACTCGGTCGTCTGGTTCTCTTTGGGGCCGGATTTGAAGCTTTGGATGATATCATGAGACTGGCCGGGAAGTATGCCGCCGACAGTATTCTTCTGCCAGACCACCTGCTCCCTTCATTCAAGGATGCCTTAAAGGGGCTCTCTTCTGGAGATGCATTCACCAGCGAAATAGTATCTTTGGGGGAGTTTAACGAGCAGCAGAATCCGACCGGTGCGGTTGAGATCGACGCCCGAAGTTATTCAATCGATCTTGACCATGTCCATCTACGTATTATCAGGTTCTCTGAATCATCGGATTTGGTCTATCAGTCCGACAAACAGGAGTCGGTCCTGATTGCCGAGCCAGATTACTTGCCGGAGCGGTCACGGGACCAGACTTCAATAGACGCAGTCCATCATCAGAAGATTATATCCTGTGCAAAATATGAACAGATGCTGGAAATGCTCATCAACAACGGCGCCAATAGCATTGATAGCTCCAATATCTTCAATCTCAACAGCACCGGCCCAATTCGGATCGAATGGGATGATTCCTTCGCCCAACCGGTTCTAAGACCAGTTTTTAACTGATATTTACAGTAAAACAAAACGACTTACCACCCGATAGATATTAAATGGAAGCACTCCCATTAGCGCGGGAGATTGCAAAAGCTAACACCGAATCAAGGGCCTCTTTATGGGTTTATCAGGCAACTTAAGGACCGTTTCGTTCTCGGATATCTTACAGCTTCTCTCTACCGGAAAGAAAACCGGGCTGTTGGAAGTTCAGACGAGCAGTCGGCAGAAGGAAGTTCACTTCCGGGACGGAAACATAATTTTTGCTTCGTCGGTAAATGCCACCGAAGACTTGCTGGGTAATATGCTGCTTTCGCGTGGGAAAATTTCCAAAAGAGATCTTGACCGGGCAATTACTCTGCACAAACAGACCGGGCGCCAGTTGGGAACAACCCTGGTCGATATGAACATCTTTGACAAAGAAGAAATTACGGAGTGTCTCAGGCTGCAAATTGAAGAGATCGTCTACAACCTCTTCTCGTGGCCGGAAGGGGACTTCATCTTCCACGAAGGAAAACAGCCCAAGTCCGCTCCCTTCCTCGTTGAGATGAATACGATGAGCGTGGTCATGGAAGGGACCCGGAGAATTGATGAATGGATGGAAATCCAAAAAGTTCTACCGCCGGATGACGTGGTTCTGGCGGTTGTCAGATCTCCCAAAATCAACAAGGAAGAGATACGCCTCTCACTGGATGAGTACAAGCTGCTGGCCTATATCAATGGCGAACGCACCCTGCCTGAACTGATTAGTATCTCGCCGATGGGTGAATTTGTAACCTACCGGGCTATCTACCAATTGATTCTTGGTAAGTTAGTTGAAGCGGTCGGCAAAAGAGAAGTTGAGACGGTAGAGAAAGAGGACGAAGACGAAGCCGCTCTGAGACTGGTCTTTGATCTTTACAACAACTCTTTCTATCGAATCAAAACGGTGGTCGAAGAACTGCTGGGCGAAGAGAACGCGCGCTTCCCGGCTTTTGCTGCGCAGTACCGGACTGGAATCCTGACTCATTTCCCCGGCACGGATCGCAACAGCGACATGGCTCCTTCATTCGACAAATTCATGACCGCCGTCATGGCCTACCCGGTTGCAATTCGGTACTACAAGTTAATGTCCGGCCTGGAGAATATGCTGGCCGAACAGTTAGAGTTTTGCTTCCAGCTGCTTGGGATTGGTGGCTTCCGAGAAGCCGTCAACAAGGTGAAAAAAGAGATTGCCGAACCTCTGGCGATGAGACGGGAACTGGTCAAACGATATTCGATTGAAGAAAACTTCTATAAGACTATAAAACGAGCTGACAAAGTTGTCAAAATGGTAAGAGGATAGAGATGAAAAAGTACTCATTCATATTCGCGGGCGCACTCGCCCTGATGTCGGAATCGGTCCATGCGGCCAATTTTGCCGTAATAACAAGCCCCCCCACAATCCTGAATGTTCTGGTATTGGTTGCCAGTGTCGGTTGTGTGGCCGGTTGCTTCAAGGTGGCCGAACTGGTCAAAGGTGGACTTTTCAGCAAAAGCTGGCAGCTGTTCCTGGCCGGATTTGGCATGCTCGTGGTTAGCCAGATAGCTTCATTATGCGTAACCTTTGAGATTCTGGCCCTGCCAAGCTTCATAGTTCCCGGAATACTTACTCTTATGGCCGGACTGTTTCTCTATGCCCTTTATGAGGCGCGGCGGATACTCGGATAGGCCGGATTTGAGTTGACATAAGTTAGTGTAAAGTATATCTTTACATACTCGAAAAAACGACTTTTCGAAAACCAATTGTGACATAGAAGGTTATGTAAAAACACATGACAACTGCCGTGGAAATAAATGATCGAATAGAGAAGTGTCAGAAGATACTTGACACCGATCCAAACTCTCAAATTTTCGCCGCGCTGGCCGAAGCGCTGAGAAAAAAAGGAGATTTGGACAAGGCGTTCAGGGTCTGCCGAACCGGGCTCAAAATCCACCCGGACTGTGGTTCGGCTCATCTTGTGATGGCTAAAATAAATCTCGATCGCGGCCTCTTTGACTGGGCTGAGATCGAAGTTAATAAGGCCTCCAAGACAGATGGACATACGAGAGCGATTGAACTCCTCAAGGCGGAGATTCTGATCTACAAAGGAGAATTTGCCAAGGCGGTAAATCTTCTCAAAAGACTATTGGAGATCAATCCCAACGACTCGCAGATCAACAAGCTTCTGGAAATAGCCAGAAAGCTCCCGGAAGAGCAGACTGTCATCACTAATTCAGCCAGCGCAATCCCCGGTCCGGTCGATTCGGCAACCGAGAAGGCGGCCAACTCTGCACCGGTTAAAGAAACTACGGTCAGACTATCAACAGCGCAGTTGGTAGAGCGTGCCATTACGCTTCCAGGGATAGACGGTGTTCTATTTGTCAATCTTGAAGGACTGGTCGTTGAGTCCCAATGGACCCTTAAACTCGATGAATCAACGTGCGGCGCGATCATGGCCGAGACTGGCAAAGCTGTTGCACAGGAACTGATGCAGAATTCGTTTGGAGAAGTTCAGACGATTCTGATTGAGTCTGAAGATCTGATGTTCTATCAGATGAACATGGAAGACGGGTTTTTCCTGTTTGCTTCGCGCTGCTCTTCCAATCTTGGCTCCATCAGGATGAAAATAGAAAACTTGCTCAACGGCAATATAAAGTAGAAAAGGACAAAATATGAACTTATCAACCCGGGTTGTCAGGCAAGTTGCTCTGCTGTCGTTACTGATTGTAATTGCTCCCATGGTTGCATTCCCGGAGCAGTTCGGCACCGGATTAGGCAAAGCATCGCTGCTAAATTTCGTCCTTGAGCTGGTGTTCTATTGCGCGGCTATATATTTTCTGAACAAAACCAACTCCCTTCCCAGTCTCCTGAAGGCCGGAGCTATCTGCCTGGTCTACCGGGTGTTGGTTGGAGTTCTGCTGGGCCTTTTTGTGACCCTGATGTACTCGATGAGTATTAAGGTCTCTCTAACCCTGTCCATGTTTGGTTACCTGCCCGGGCTGTTTCTGCATATTGCGGCGACACCATTTATTCTCAGACCGCTCCTCTCGGCTGATCGTCCGCGTTCCGTTGATAAACCGATTCCCAAGCCGGAAGCATCAGCCGCTGCCCCAGGTGGAATGACAAATGTAGCTGCCTCGCGCGATCATCGACCACCCGATGACTCCAGGTTCAAACCGCCAACCCGTCCAGCCGCGAAAGCGACCCCCGCTATCGCCAAAGGTACGGACGTGGCACGAAACAACGGATTCGATCAGGCAACACATCACATCGGTGCCGAGCCGTCCGTAAAAGTGGCCGTGCTGGTTGATCAGGAAGGCCTTTGCCTCTCCTATTTCTCGCGGGGAGACATCTCCCACGAAGAGTATGCTCCATTTGCGGTGCAGTATTTTGAACAACTGCAGCCAAGTTTGGACCGGAACTCCATGGGGGCACCTGAAAAAATGGTATTGACACTCAATGAACATAAACTGTTCCTGGCTCGCAGCGGTCTCTTTCACCTGCTGGTGGTTGCCGAACGGCAGGCCGATGATCTGCTCAGTATTCGGGTAACCCAGGGACTTGAAATTGCAAAGAAATATTTCGCGGATAGATATGGCGAGAAATCGCCTGTAAAACCGGAGAAAGCTTATGTATGAAGTACTCAATGATCTGAATAAGACAACCGGGATAACCGGGTCTATGGTCGTTGGCAAGGATGGCATAGTTATCGCCGCCGATCTTGAAGAAGGCAGCGAAAGTGATACCGTTGGCGCTTTAGCGGCGTCAATAACGACCAACATCCAGAAATCTCTGGATCGCCTTGAATCCAGACCATTAAGTCAGGTGACTATTGAAGCCGATAGCTCGAAGTTGTTCTTCAGCGATGCCGGCATTGGGATCCTGGTGGTGACAACTCAGAAAGAAGTTAATATCGGCTTGATCAGACTTGAAATCAAAAACGCAATAGGGAAGCTGAGCCTGGCCGGATAAGATTAGGACACAATAAACTATGGTTGCTATAAATTATTCATCTCGGGAAGTATATTGCAAGATTGTCTACTATGGTCCAGGTCTGTCCGGGAAAACGACCAACCTCCAGTACGTACACTCAAAAGTACCTCAGGATACTCGGGGAAAGTTGATCTCTCTGGCTA
>JARGFS010000014.1 GCA_029211095.1 bacterium
CATCTGGCCAAAAACTTTATCTGGCTTCGCGTGCCAAGGTTGCTTTTAATACTAATCTGGAGGTTGCCGGTCGCACCGAGATTCCTGAACTGGGCGCAGCGGTAATCTGTAAGAGTTCGCCATACCGGCAAGGAGAGTTGGTGCGTCAGCGGCGAAGCCGGTCGGTTCTTCTGGACCGGTTGAAGGTCCAGATGCCCCTGTCGGTGCGATCCCTTGAGAGTGGAGACAGCTTTGTACCACTGGGGATGGCTGGCTCCAAGAAAGTAGGCGAATATCTAATTAATCGCAAAGTGCCGCGTCCACTCAGGGAGGAGACAGCGGTTGTTTGTGATAGACTTGGTATTGTCTGGCTGATAGGATTTGAAATTGCTGAGCGAGTAAAAATAGACGAAAAGACAGAAGAGGCTTTGAGCATTGAGTACAGTTAAAAACCCCAGTATCCGCCGCGTTCCTTTTGAGATTATGCTGGACCAGAAGACAATCGGAAAGCGCGTGACCGAACTTGGACGGGAATTGACCCGGGATTACAACGGCCGTCTGCCGATTATGCTTGGCGTCCTCAAAGGCTGCCTGGTCTTTATGGCCGATCTAATCCGAGCTGTTGATATACCTTTGGAGGTGGAGTTTGTTTCGGCCGCCTCATATCGTAAAGGGAGCAAGCCGCAGGATAATGTTGTGCTGCGGGGAGCCTCGACAGTACCGCTCAAGAACAGGCATGTCCTTCTGATTGAAGGTATTGTGGACTCCGGCAAAACGGTCAGAACTATATTAAAGGAATTGGAACGTCAGGAACCTGCATCGGTTGAGATTGTTACCCTTTTGGACAAACCGGCCAGCCATCGTTCGACCCTTGATATCAAGTACAAGGGGTTCAGCATTGGTAACGAGTTTGTTATTGGATATGGGCTTGACAATACTCAAAAGTACCGGAACCTTCCGTTCATCGGGCGCGTATTAGAGTCCTAAGGATCGAGACCGGGTTTTCGGTGATTGAATATTGCCCGTCCAGCTGTGTATAAAGATGGAAAGAATGCTTTGAATTGTAATAGAGGATTAAATTGAATAACAGACCGACAAGAAATCGACCCTCCCCGGGAGACAAAGACGACAAGCAAAAGGAACCAATGAACTGGCGCAACAATTTCAAGTCTGCTCTTTTCTGGGTAGGCCTGTTTATGGTCATGTTCATAATCTACTCCTACTATAATTCCTTCAATCAGGACACGGTGGAAATAACGTATACCGAGTTTTTGGGCCAACTGGACAACAAGAACGTCAGTGAGGTTACT
Source organism: bacterium (assembly GCA_029211095.1). Lineage (GTDB taxonomy): Bacteria > Zixibacteria > MSB-5A5 > GN15 > FEB-12 > JARGFS01. Next base: position 1,290 of record JARGFS010000014.1, read on the forward strand.
TTTACCGATCAGGAAATTGAGGGTCGCCTCCACGAAGCACAGACCTTTTCTTCCAGTAACAGCACCACGCCGTATACCAAGTTTAAGACGAGAATCCCATTTCCGGATATCAATTACGATCTCATAGACCGACTTGAAGAGGCGGGAGTAAAAATTGTGGCCAAGGTCAAAGGACCGGACCTTTTCTCGTATATGATCTCTTTTGCCCCCTGGATAATTCTCATTCTGATCTGGCTCTTTTTTATCAAGCAGATGCAGGGAGCATCCGGAGCCAAGGGGCTGTTCTCGTTTGGCAAGAGCAAAGCCAAACTGCTCACCGATGAACGGCCAAAAGTTACGTTCAAGGATGTGGCCGGGGCAGACGAAGCCAAGGAAGAGTTGGGGGAGATTATCGAATTCTTAAAAGAACCCGGTAAATTCCAGAAGCTGGGGGGAAAGATTCCCAAAGGGGCCCTGCTGCTGGGACCTCCCGGAACGGGCAAAACTTTGCTGGCGCGTGCAATTGCGGGTGAAGCCGAAGTGCCGTTTTTCTCGATGTCCGGCTCCGATTTTGTGGAGATGTTTGTAGGTGTGGGAGCCAGTCGGGTACGAGACCTGTTTGAGCAAAGTAAGAAGAACGCTCCCTGTATAATTTTCATAGATGAAATTGACGCGGTCGGTCGTCATCGTGGTACCGGCCTCGGCGGTGGACATGACGAGCGGGAGCAGACCCTCAACCAGCTGCTGGTTGAGATGGATGGATTTGAGTCTAACGATGGAGTCATTTTGATTGCCGCCACCAACCGTCCGGATGTTCTTGATCCCGCCCTGCTCCGGCCGGGAAGATTTGACCGCCAGATCGTGGTGCCTACTCCCGATGTTAAGGGGCGTGAAGGGATTCTGAAAGTCCATGTGGGCAAAGTGAAGATGTCTGAAGACGTAGACCTCAAAGTTTTGGCCCGGGGCACTCCCGGTATGTCCGGTGCTGACCTGGCCAATCTCGTCAACGAAGCAGCGCTACTGGCTGCGCGAAGAGAGAAAGACTCGGTTGGTAACGATGAGTTTGATGAAGCCAAAGATAAAGTTATGATGGGCTCGGCCCGGAGGTCGCTCGTCATCACGGATGATGAAAAGAAGATCATCGCTTACCATGAAGCTGGCCATACTTTGGTGGCCAAGTTCCTCCCCAAAGCGGACCCGATCCACAAAGTGACAATCGTCCCACGTGGGATGGCCCTCGGGATTACTCAGTCTCTGCCGGTCGATGAACGTCATACTCATTCACTGGAATATCTGGAAGCCACCCTGGCCGTACTCATGGGGGGACGCGTGGCGGAACTGATCGTGTTCAACCAGCTTGATACTGGGGCCGGAAATGATCTGGACCGTTCGACCCGATTGGCCCGTAAGATGGTCTGCAACTGGGGTATGTCAGAGAAGCTCGGTCCGGTCACCTTTGGGAAAACGGAAGAACATATATTCCTCGGCAAAGAGATTCAGCAGCGGCACGAGTACTCTGAGAAAACTGCCGAAAGTATTGACCACGAGGTGAAACGATTTGTCGAGGAAGGCGAGAAAGTCGCCCATGACATACTGAGCAAGCATGTCGATAAGCTCCATTTGCTGGCCGAAGCGCTGTTGGAGAAAGAGATTGTTGACAGTGCCGAAGTCGATGAAATAATCGGTCGCTCTTCGGGTGATGCTGAAAGAGTAGAGAAACCGGTTCCAACTCCGGAAGTCTGATTTCTACCGAAATTCTGCTGATTATGACCCGGCTGTTCGTTCAAAACGGAGCGGCCGGGCTTTTTCTTGGCTCATTCAGTCCTCTCAAACGCATTGGGCTTGATTTTGTCTGCTTGAACCTCTTATATAGGAGTAGGTTAAATCGGAGAACGGAGATCGATGACAATCAGGACAGCCAAAAGGACGGAATCAGCAACAAAGGGGATTTGCCTCAGTGATGGACGGGTCTTGAGTTTGGCCAAACCGCTGGTTATGGGCATTCTCAACATTACTCCGGACTCTTTTTCTGATGGCGGCCGGTTTAATTCGATCGACCGGGCGCTGGAGCAAGCCCTGCTGATGGTATCGGAGGGGGCGGACCTGATTGATGTAGGGGGAGAGTCGAGTCGACCCGGAGCCGATCCGGTACCTTTGGAAGTGGAACTGGAGCGGGTTATTCCGCTGGTTGAGTCTATCCGGGCCAAGTCCGACATCCCGATCTCAATTGATACTTACAAAGCCGAAGTAGCCGGCGCGGCACTCAAGGCCGGGGCTGACATTATCAACGATATCTCCGCTATGAGATTTGATCCCGGAATGGTCACTCTGGTCCAGGCCACAGTCGTACCGGTGATACTCATGCATATGTTGGGCAAGCCCAAAGATATGCAGCAGAACCCGGTCTATACAGACTGCGTGGGGGAGATAGCTGAATTTTTCCGGGAAAGAATTGAGTTCTGTCAGTCAAGTGGAATAGAGCCTGATCGACTGATAATTGATCCCGGAATCGGCTTTGGCAAGCGACTTCACGATAACCTGGCTATTCTTTCAGGCATAGATCAGCTTGCCCGGACAGGATTGCCAATTTTGATTGGGGCTTCGCGAAAATCATTTATCGGTCAGTTGACTCCTGGTGGGGGGAACGCCTCGGAGCGGTTGGGTGGCTCTATTGCTGCCGCCACTGTGGCAATTCTGGGCGGGGCCGATATTATTAGAGTACATGATGTCCGGGAAACTGTGGAAGCAATCAGTCTGATTAACGCCCTTAAGGAAACAAAATGACCCTCATTGAATATGATTTTATCAGCTTTGGGCTGAAAGATATTGTCGATATCCTGATAGTATCGTTCATATTCTTTCAGTTGCTCAAACTGATGCAGGGTACAAGATCGGCTCAGATCATAATCGGACTTTTTTCTCTGGCACTGGTTGCTTTTGTTTCTTACTGGTTTCAGTTGGAAGGTTTGGCCTGGCTCTTTTCCAATCTGGCCACATTTGGACTGATTGTGCTTGTCATAGTGTTCCAGCCGGAACTGCGCGGAATGCTGGCCCAATTTGGACAGAGCCGTATCTTCAATCGCATGTTTGCGGCGGAGCAGCGTCGCTCTATTGAGGAGATATCCAGAGCCGCCCTCAGGCTGGCCGAACTCAGGTATGGCGGACTGATTGTAATAGAGCGCCAGACAGGACTTCGTAATTTTGCTGAATCCGGCAAAGAATTGAATGCCGAGTTGTCTTCGGAACTGCTGGTTACCCTCTTCACTCCTTACACCCCGCTCCATGATGGCGCTGTCATAGTCTCTGGAGATCATATTGTGGCGGCGGCGGCATCGCTCCCACTGACCATAAACCTCAGATACTCCAAACTGTTTGGAATGCGCCATAAAGCGGCGGTCGGGGTTTCGGAAGTCTCCGACGCGGTCGTGATTGTGGTCTCAGAAGAGACGAGCCAGTTGTCGATAGCTTATGACGGCATTCTTCACGGCAAAATCAAGACCAACGAATTCCGCGAACATCTGGCCCAGTACCTGAACCGCTGAGGTCAACCCGACAAAAGCAGATACGAATTGACAAATCCGCCTGAGGGATATATCTTTGCGCTCACCAGTAAAGCAGAAATTATATTATGATCCGGCGGCTGCGGTTAGGTTTCGCCGGTTTTTTTTGACTTAAGATGGACAGGCTTGTTAAGAGATGATTGATCAGAAACAGATTCGCAATTTCTCCATTATCGCCCATATCGATCATGGCAAGTCCACGCTGGCTGATCGCTTACTCCAGTCGACCAATACAATCTCGGAGCGGAATATGAAGCATCAGGTCCTGGACTCTATGGACCTGGAGCGTGAGCGCGGGATTACAATCAAAGCGCATGCTATCCGACTGCTCTACAAAGCAGCGGACCAGAAGGAGTACCAACTCAACCTGATTGATACCCCCGGGCATGTTGATTTCACTTATGAAGTGAGCCGATCTCTGGCTGCCTGCGAAGGAGCTATTCTGGTCGTGGATGCCTCACAGGGGATTGAGGCGCAAACGCTGTCCAACCTCTATCTGGCTATGGACAATAATCTCGAAATATTACCCGTGCTGAACAAGATTGATCTGCCCAATGCAAGACCGGAAGAGATTGAAGCAGAGGTGGTTGATCTGCTGGGGTGCAAACCGGAAGAGGTTATCCACTGCTCAGCCAAAGAGGGAATTGGCGTGGACCGGCTGCTGGAAGAGATCGTTCGGGTCATTCCATCGCCGACCGGTGATCCTGAGGCGCCCTTGCAGGCTATGATTTTTGACTCCCTTTTTGACAGCTATCGCGGGGCGATGCCGTTTGTAAAGATTGTGAATGGCCAACTGAACAAAGGGGAAAAGATTAAGCTTCTGTCGAACGGCAAAGAGTACGACGCCGACGAAATCGGCTATATGTGCATGACCAAAGTCCCCCAAGCGTCACTGGGAGTGGGGGAAGTGGGCTACCTGTTTGCGTCCATCAAAGAAGTAGCCGACACCAAAATCGGCGACACGGTCACAACCGCGTCCAGACCGGCCAAAGAGCCGCTCGGCGGGTTTATTGATGTCAAGCCGATGGTCTATTCCGGCCTCTATCCGGCCGTGGCGGAGAACTTCTCTGAGTTGAGAGAAGCGCTTGAGAGACTTAAACTGAATGATTCTTCGTTATCTTTCGTTCCGGAGTCCTCGCAGGCGCTCGGGTTCGGTTTCAGAACCGGTTTTCTCGGCCTGCTGCATATGGAGATCATTACCGAGCGGCTCTCACGAGAGTATAACCAGACAATCATTAACACTGTCCCCAATGTTGAATATTTTGTCTATACCATTTCCGGCGAGAAAAAAATTGTCGACAATCCCGCTCACATGCCGAAACCGGCCGACATCGACTATATTGAGGAGCCGTTTGTAAATGCCCAGGTGATTGTTCCCGATGAGTTTGTGGGGGCAGTTATGAAACTGGCTATGGACCGGCGCGGGGAATACAAGAATACAGAGTATCTGTCACCGACCCGAGCCAGTATCAGTTACATATTTCCACTCAGTGAGATAATTTTTGACTTTTATGACAAACTGAAATCAGCCACCAGAGGGTACGCATCGTTTGACTATGGCCTCCCGTTCTATCGTAGGTCCAGCCTGGTCAAACTGGATATCCTGATAAATACGGAGCCGGTCGATGCTCTTTCCACGATAATTCACCGGGAAAAGGCGTATCATTGGGGGAAAAACCTCAATGAGAAACTTCGCACCCTGATTCCGCGGCAGATGTTTGAAGTTGTCATTCAGGCAGCTATCGGGAGCAAGATTGTCAGCCGGGCGACCATTCGTCCGCTCCGCAAAAACGTGACTGCTCGCTGCTATGGGGGCGATATCACGCGCAAGCGCAAGTTGCTGGAACGGCAGAAAGAGGGGAAAAAGCGGATGAAGCAGCTTGGCAGTGTGGAGATTCCGCAGGAAGCTTTCCTGGCCGCTCTGGAAGTAGAACGCTGATCCGCTAACTGCAAGCGCTCGAAAGAGCGGCGGGACACATTTCCCTTCTGGGGTGTATCAAAGATTGATTGCAATTCAAATGATTTAGTAGATATTTGAGATATGAAGCAAATTTCAATAGTTGTCGCACTTCTGATCTTGCTTGCCACCAGTTCCCGGTCGGCTTCGCTGCTGATCCCTATGGATGAGACGCAGACCGATCACCTTAAAGCTTACGGCGTGGTTTTCCAGGCTTTGGCCAATGGGGAGAAATCCCAGTGGCTGCTGAACTATCGGGGCGGCTCCTTCCTAACTGACATTTCCGAGCGGACCATAAACAAGTGTCTCGTGATGGGAGTTACCTACGAGCGAGTCAGTGCCGGGCAGGTGGCGGATATTTTCCGGAGGATCGAAGTCGAGAATATGGAGCGGGTGGAATTGGAAAAGGCTCCGGCTATTGCCGTCTATTCTCCGCCATCCATGCAGCCGTGGGATGATGCGGTCACCCTGGCCCTTACGTATGCCGAGATCAAATACGATGTTATCTGGGATAAAGAGGTGCTATCGTCTGCGCTTGATGACTATGACTGGCTGCATTGCCATCACGAAGATTTCACCGGGCAGTACGGCAAGTTCTATGCTGCGTTTCGCAATCAACTCTGGTACCAGGCGGATGTGAAGACCAACGAAGAGATGGCGGCCAGCCTTGGTTACAACAAAGTCTCCCAGATGAAACGGGATGTAGCGCTCACAATTTATGATTTTGTGCGGCGGGGCGGCTTTCTGTTCTCGATGTGTTCGGCGCCGGAAACAATTGATATCGCCCTGGCGGCCAAAGATGTTGATATCGTCCCGCGGGAGTTCGATGGCGACCCTATTGATCCGGGAGCCCAGCAGGCCCTTGACTATAGTGGGACTTTCGCCTTTGAGAATTTCCATGTCACCACCGACCCCATGCTCTACCGGCACAGCGATATCGACACCTACCCGGATCGTCTGGCTCGCTTTCCCGGACAACAGAATGACTTTTTCTACCTCTTCGACTTTGCCGCCAAGCTTGACCCCGTACCTACCATGTTGACCCAGAACCATGTGAATACGGTCGATGCTTTCATGGGGCAGTCGACCGGGTTTAGAAAATCACTGCTCCGGAAATCAGTTATCGCCCTGGGTCAGCCGGACAATTTTGACGAGGTACGCTATATTCATGGAAATATCGGGCGGGGGACTTTCACTTTCCTCTCCGGTCATGATCCCGAAGACTACCAGCACATGGTTCACGATCCGCCGACTGATCTCTCTTTGCACAAAAACTCGCCCGGATATCGCCTCTTGCTCAACAATGTGCTCTTTCCGGCGGCCAAGCGAAAAGAACGTAAGACATGACCTAAGCGATCCGCGTAATCGTTTTATGGTTGTGCCTTAAGTAAGCAAATGCGATTTTGATCCGGTGACAGCATACAATAAGACATTCTTGGGAATTGACTTTGGTGAGCGAAGGATTGGTTTGGCCAAGTCCGACCCTACCGGTATGATTGCGTCTGCTCTCAAGACGCTGGAGGTCAAATCAAACGCCAACGCCCTGGCCCAGCTCGAAATAGAATTGAACGAGATTGAGCCGGATGGCATTGTGGTCGGCTACCCATTGAGTGAGTCCGGTGAAATCAGCAAAATGTGTCTGGCTATCGACCGCTTCATTGAGAGGCTAAGAACGATCTACACCGGCCCGGTTCATAAAATCGATGAACGGTATTCTTCGCTCGAAGCAGAGAGTATCATCCATGCGCACGGGAAAAAGATAGGGCAGGACAAAAAGCGGGTTGATCGTCTGGCCGCTGTAATCATTCTGCAGCGATTCCTGGATGGCCTGGAGAGGTCGATTTGAATCGCCTGATCTACAAAGTGGCGGCCGCACTCCTCATGCTCCTCTCGGTTATCTTTCTGATCGGTCTAAAACTGTATAACGAGGAAGTAGATTTGGATGGTAGCCAGGTCTCGATTGTCGTACAGCGGGGCGACGGATTTGGGAAGGTTGTCGATCAGCTGGTCTTTGAAGGAGTCATTGAGTCGCGACTACCAATCAAACTGGTGGCGCGTTTGACCGGTGATGACAAGAAACTGATCCCCGGCCGTTATGACTTTGTCGGGGTCAATTCCTGTAAATCAGTTCTAAAACGTCTGGCCGAAGCGGACTTTCTCCGGCTGAAAGTCACCATTCCTGAGGGATCCACCATCTGGAAAACAGCCCAGTTGTTGAATCGGGCGATGTCCTATGACTCGACCGAAGTGATCCGACTTAGTAGAGACAGCAGTTTCCTTCAACAGCTTGAACTCAGCAATTTGGAAGGGTACCTCTTTCCGGAGACTTACTTCTTCCCCTGGGGCTATCCGCTGGAAGATGCTCTCGTGGAGATGGTACGCCAATACCGGACCAGCACCGACTCCATATGGCCTAAAGATATTATTGGCGGCCTGAGCCGGAGCGAAATTGTAGTTCTGGCCTCTATTATAGAAGCGGAGACCGGATTAGGGAGTGAGCGGGAGATGGTTTCTTCGGTGTACCACAACCGGTTAAGAAAAAAGATGAAGCTGGATGCGGACCCGACCGTTATTTATGGTTTGGGTGGTCTGGACCGGCCACTCTGGACCAAAGATCTGAAAATAGAGACGCCTTATAATACTTACCTGAACAAAGGGTTGCCGCCAACGCCGATAAACTCGCCCGGACTGAAAGCGATAAAGGCCGCTTTGTATCCGGCCGAGTCAGAATTTCTGTATTTTGTCGCCGATAATTCAGGCGGCCACCGTTTTTCAAAAACGAATGCCGAACACAACCGGGCCATTCGTGAAATTCGCGGCAGATAGTCTGCACCGGCTCTTGTGATCCGGCAGCAGTCGTAGTCAGTCAATTTTCGATTCTATCAGGCCGGCCAGGGCCGAAGTTTCAGCCAACAGTTCCTCCCCCACAATCTCCTGAAGGGATTTATTCCGCACGGAGCTGAATCCTATCAGGCCGACTACCTGTTCTCTCGAAGTCAGAGGGATGAGGAGCATTGAGGAAGTTGCCTCTTCAAGCAGCAGCTTGCGTTCAAAGAAGTTTCCGGAGAAATTGTTCAGGTTGCCCAGTGTGTAGCGGCGGCCATCTCTGACTACCTGGTGGAAAAGAGAATTCTCTGACGGAAGGGTCAGGGTTAATCCCGATTTAATTCCACTCTCATCCCAGACCGAGACAACGCCCAGGTCATTGGAACTGTCGTTTCGAATGACCATAACGCCACGGTTGACCTGGTGCTGATCCGAGAGTCGCCGGGCCAGTTGTTCAAACGAATGCGTTGGATCAATATCTTTAGTGGCCACCGCACCGGTCGCAGCATCTCCTCCTGGCGATGTATAGCTGGTCTCATTGGCTACGACAGTCTGTCTCGGAAGTTTGCTCATAGATTCGTTGCTCACACCGGGCTCTTTTCCGCATCTCTTTTGAGGTTGTATTTTTTGACTTTACGCCAGAGAGTTGTTCGCCCAATCCCCAACTCGTGAGACGTTTGGGTAAAATTCCAATCATTTTCATCCAGCGCCTTTACAATTAGCTCTTTCTGGCTCTCAGCCAGCTTGCCGCGCGCGATCCCGAGATTGGAATTCTGTCTCTGGCTGACAAGCTGAGTAACATCAACCGAGGGTGCCAGGGAGCCGAGATCATGAATCTCGATTTGCGAGTTCCGGCAGACGGCTGCGGCCCTGGTAAGAACGGAGATCAACTCGCGCACCTGTCCGGGCCAACTGTGATTTCTGAGCGCCTCAATGGCAGCCGGAGAGATGCTTATTGAGGGAGATTCTGATCGAGAGGTTATCCGCCGCAGGCTGTACTCCACCAGCAGTTCGAGATCATCGATCCTCTCTGAGAGCGAAGGGATAGAGATTGGCAGAACATTGATCTGGTGCCATAACTCCTGACTGAATGATCCGGATCTGACCGCTTTTTCGAGGTCAATCGTACTTGAAACAAGCAGCCGGAGGTCAATCTTGATCTGGTGGCCGGTTGTTCCCGATGACCAGGTCATGGTACTCAGAAAGGCAGCCAGTTGCTGTTGCTGCGGAAGACTTAGCAATTCTACATCCTTGATATAGAGCGTTCCACCATCGGCCTGTTCTACGGCCGATCCGCCGGGAACCGAAGGGCTGGTATCAGAATCAGCTTCGGGCAGCAACGATTGTTCATCATGTTGCGACTTGCAATCATAAGTCACCAACTGTTCATGGCGGCGGCGGGAGTGATGATGCAGACTGTGGGCGATCAGGGTCCGCCCGGACCCTTCGGGGCCTTTGAGGAGAATAGTAATTTCTGTTTCGGCCACTTTGGCGAGGCTGTTTTTTATCTCCTGCATTTTGTCAGTAAGGCCGACGATATTGTCGAATCCAAAAGACATGGCAATCTGGCCTCGGAGCGCAAACAGTTCGCTTTTCATACTCTGATGCTTTAGAGCCAGTTCTACGGTAGCTTTTAGGTGTGACAAAACCGTCACCACAAACATCAGGTTGCCGATTTGCCCGTCCTGCCTGCCACTATTTGGAGGAGAACTGTTGGTTGGGAGGAAGTGGACAAATTCCAACTCCGGGTTCTCCTTTCTCAGGATATCAAAGCGCATCAGCAGTTCTTTGTTTTCGGGCGGGGTGGCCAATACCACCGCAAAATCGCCGGACTTCAGCTTTGTCTCAGCGGCGGAGAGGTCATCACATAGTTCCCATTTGATATTGGTATCCTCAAATTGAGTACTGACATTTTTGGCGTTAAGGATGGTTGAGCCGAGAATCAGCACTTTGGTCGCTTTATGATCGGAGGCGGGGTTCATGATGTCGATATTTCCTTGAATGTGAGGGTTGTTTCCAATCTGGTCTCTCCATCGGATCGACGGTGTGAGCAGGTACAGATGTGAGTAAAATTCTCCAGCTGTTTGATCCATTTCTGGTGGAAGTCAAGCGGCAAGCTGTTTCTGGAGGCTATGGTTGTCATCTTCAGAGAGAGTGGGGAACCGGCGCTAATCTTGATTTCCGTCTGGAATGGCCGTGTGGGCCGGTCAAGGTGGCCCAAAATGGCTGTTTCCAGAACGGGGAGAATTTCCCCGGTAGTCAACGGTAGAATGAATCCGGAGCCTTCGGTTTTGATCTGAATCGGGTAGATTGACTCATGGCCGCCAATCAGGTTTCGGACGGCGTTATCTATCGTCACGAGAAGGTTACAGTTCCCTTTGGCCGTCGGATATCCGAGCAGTCCGCGTTTGAGACGGGCTAAACAGTGGGAGATTTTCCCGCTCGGTCGAATGACGGTTCTTAGTGAGTCTCTTGTCCCATTGGAGCGGAGCATGTGCAGAGCGCGCTCAGACTGTTCAATCAGGAACAGTCCGATCTGGTCATCCACCGACTGTTTTTTGGCCGGCAGTTGGATGTTGATGAGGCTGATACTCAGATCGTCCTCAGTCAGATTCTCCAGTCGCAGACTCATTCCCTGACTAACGGCCGGGATACTCTCTTTGATCTGGTGGTACTCCCGGTCTAAAAGCGCATCAACCGGGCAATGGCAGATTTCGGCCGCCCGGTCACTGGCATGGATCACCACTCCTGAGGCACGGTTGATAACTATGACCGCGTCATCCGGTTTTATTTTCGTGCTCACCCGTTGGGCAAGAATCTCCGCCGGCCGAAAGGCCTTTCTGAATACATCGACCAGGGAGACAAACAGGTTCTCTCTATAAGGAGGGGATATCTCATGGTCCGGTCCCAAAAGACCGAGCGTGAGCGGTTTGTTGCTTCCAGGGTTAATAATTGCAGTTGTAATTTTGTGTCGTTGCTGGCTGCTTCCCGGTAGTGGCTGGCAGAAGTGGGTGAAGATAGCGCCATTTTGCTGATCGGCAGTCGGGTCGAGAAGGGCCAGGTCAAAGAGGCTGAGATTCTCAGGATGGAGCCATTTTCCGGATTCAAGGATGAAGGCGATAGAACGGGAAGGGGCCATACGGTCCAGCTGTTCTTTGTCTGGATCGGTAAAGCGACCTCTCAGAAGATATCCCAGCAATAGTGATTCTATTGCGGGTAAACTAATGCTGTTTCTGACCTGAACGCAATCGCTCAAGCGATCATGCCCCAGGACGGTGGTCGAGATTCTTGATTCAGTTTGAAACTCTGTACTTTTCATCTGTTTACTCGCTGTTTCATTTTGATACATCTGATTACTTAATCGGAAGTCGGTCGGATATCTTTAGACGAATCGGAATAATTGCTGGAATTCCGGTTCCTGACGTGCTCAAATCCCTTTTTGCTTGACAGGTAAGCTCAGATGGGATAAGTTTACCTGTGCCGCTCGAAAAAGATGAAATCAAGCGCATTGCCGCTTTAGCCCGCTTACAACTTAGCGAAAACGACTTAGAGAAGCTGTCTCATGACCTGACGGTCGTGGTGGATTATTTTGAGCAGATGACAGAAGTGGACACCACAGGTGTCGAGCCTCGCGGCCAGTCTGTCGGCACTTCCGGGGAGCTTAGGGAGGATGTTGTCAAGCCGTCACTTAGCCAAAAAGAAGCTCTGGCCAATGCTCCGGAGAGCGATGGAGACTTCTTTCTGGTACCAAAGGTGATGGGCTGATGGCCACGACTGTTGCGGCGATAATACCGGCTCGACTTGGTTCGCAGCGGTTTCCCGGAAAGGTGCTTCATCTGTTTCAGGGTAAGCCGCTTCTTTTTTACGTTTGGAAGAGTGTAACGCGCTGTCGTCAGGTTAGTCGAGTGGCTATCGCTACTGACAGCCGTGAGATAGAGCGTCGGATGGGGGAATTTGGCGCTGAAGTTATTATGACTGGCGCCGGTTATCGGACCGGATCGGACAGAGTGGCGGCGGTGGCTGACAAAGTAAGAGCTGATCTGTACCTGAATGTGCAGGCTGATTGTTTTGGCCTGAAAGCGGCTGTGCTGGATAAACTTGTTCTCAAGTTTATGGCTGACAAAAAAAGCCAGTTTGGAACTCTGGCGCGGAGATTTGAATCGGATGACGAACTGTTCGATCCTAATATCGTCAAGGTGATTCTGGACAGAGAGGATCAGGCTCTCTGGTTCTCGCGCTTCCCTCTTCCTTTTGTACAGGATCAGTCGCCAGGGGAGAGATTCCGCCAGTTTGGTTTTCTAAAGCATATCGGAATATATCTGTTCAGTAAATCAGGCCTCAGAAAATTTGCTGCCTGGCCCCGAGAAAAACTGGAGAAGGCCGAGTCCCTGGAGCAGCTTCGCATCCTCTGTAATCGGGAGCGAATGGCCGTGTACCGGACCAACATGAAGACGGTTTCTGTGGATCGCCCGGAAGATTTGAAAAAAATAGAGAATTTATAATAGAGGTCTCAGATGAGTGAAAAAACCAAGTATATTTTTGTAACCGGCGGCGTGGTTTCTTCGTTAGGCAAGGGAATAGGGGCGTCTTCGATCGGCCTGCTATTGCAGCGGCGCGGTTTGGCGGTCTGCCATGTGAAATTTGATCCCTACCTCAATGTCGATCCCGGAACGATGAATCCGTTCCAGCATGGCGAAGTCTACGTCCTGGACGATGGCTCCGAGACCGACCTCGATCTCGGGCACTACGAGCGCTTCACCGGGGTGCCGATGACGCAGGATAACAATGTTACCACCGGCCAGATATACAATACTATCATTACCAGAGAGAGACGGGGTGACTACCTGGGGGCGACCGTACAGGTTATCCCGCATGTTACCGAAGAGATCAAGAATCGTCTTCGGAAACTGCAACGGGTTGACAATCCTCCAGACGTGATCATTGCCGAGATTGGCGGCACCGTAGGTGATATTGAGTCACTCCCCTTCCTGGAAGCTATCCGGCAGATGGGACAGGAGGAAGGGCCCGGAAATACTATGTTTATTCATGTCACTTTGGTCCCGTATATAGATTCCGCCGGTGAATTCAAAACTAAACCTACCCAGCACTCGGTGCGAGAGTTGCGGGCGATCGGAATTCAGGCCAACATGCTTCTCTGTCGTTCCGCTCAGCCAATCACCGAGGGACTCAGGCAGAAAATCAGTCTCTTCTGCTCGGTGCCTACCCGCAGCGTTATCGCCGCCGAAGATGTCTCTACAATCTATGATGTACCGATCAAATTTCACCACCAGGAAGTGGACGATATCATTTGTGGCCACTTTGGATGGGAACTACCCCAACCGCAATTAGGGGATTGGTCGGAAATGGTCTCAAAAGTTACTGACCCCAAAAAGAAGATCAAGATTGGTATCTGTGGTAAATACGTGATGCTGAAAGATGCTTACAAATCGATCATTGAGTCATTTGTGCACGCCGGGGTGGCCAACGATGCCGAAGTCAAACTGATCTGGGTCAGTTCCGAGGATATCAAGCATCATGGCCCGGAAAAGTTTCTGCATGATATCGATGGCCTTTTGATACCGGGCGGATTTGGTGAACGGGGCGTGGAAGGTAAAATTGAAGCGATACGATACGTTCGCGAAAACAACATCCCTTTCTTTGGTATCTGTCTGGGGATGCAGTGTGCCGTGATTGAGCACGCTCGCAATGTATGCGGCCTCTCCGAAGCCCACTCGTATGAATTCTACCGGGAATTGAAGCATCCGGTTATCCATCTCATGGCCGATCAGGAAGGGGTCACCGAACTGGGCGGGACTATGCGATTGGGGGCCTATCCCTGTGACCTGAGCAGCGGTTCAAAATCAGAGGCGGCCTACGGGACAACAAGGGTTTCAGAAAGACACCGGCATCGGTACGAAGTCAACAACGCCTACCGGGAGATGCTTACTGAGAACGGTCTGATTCTGTCCGGTCTTTCCCCGGATGGGCGTCTGGTAGAGATAGTGGAAATAGCCAATCATCCCTGGTTTGTGGGGGTACAGTTCCATCCGGAGCTAAAATCTCGTCCGACCAATCCGCATCCGCTCTTCAGAGATTTTGTGGGAGCTTCGGTTGCCTTTCACGAAAAACGTAACAGGAAACTGGAGCCGGAGGCAAGTAACAGAGAATAATTGACCGGTGGGTTAAATTATATTGAACAATCTCTGCTAACCTTCCGTTTTGTGATAAGAATCATGATTACAGACATTTTGCACATTAGGCGGTTCATGATATGCCTGTTGGTGGGCGCGCTAATCTTTCTCGCGGCCAGCTGTGGTGACGATGACGAAGAGGAATCAATTGTTGCCCCCCCTGATACTACCGATACAATCCCGGAATTACCGGATACGGGGTTTACTTATGAACCGGATCAGACCCCGGCTCTACTTGCCGATGGCTACAAAGGGGTTCTGAGCTACACACGACCGGATCAGGGTTTTCCCGTTACAACTGAGGACACGGTCACACTCCTGATTGAGCCGGACAGTTTCTACCTTTATCATCTCACTCGGTCCAGCAATCTGTGTGACTCACGAGGAAAACTTGATTTCGGCAAGGGAGACCTGACCGTACTCTTGAGCAGCCAGCCGATTATGGCCCAGTGTGACAGTCTCCGTACTCCCCGGGGGACAATGCAGTCCGTCTATACAGAGAGCAGTCTGGTTATGGATACGGCCCGAAACGTCTTGCTGCCTTCGGGAGAACTTGAGCGGGCTCAGTATTCCTTTGATCTGGTCGCTTTCAATATTTATGACTCACTGGTCGGATTGATGAGAGTGGACCAGTATCTGAACACAGATCACACAGTTATCGAAGACTCAGTGGAGCTGTCTATAACCGACTCACTCTATTCATTTGGAGTATTAACCGGAACCGATTTTTGCTCCACTGTCGGTTCAGTTGAGATTGATCCGGTGAACGGAGCGATAAGTTTTGCGGTTGATTCCACCATTTCGGACACAACCATTTGCAAGACTTATCTGAACCTCAAAGGGACCTATGAGGCTGATTTCCGATACAATCGAGTTCTGATAACCGGTGCGAAATACAAGCCGATTGAGGGTAGTTTCCACGACTCTATCATTGTTCGGCTGGAGTTGATGGGCCAGTAGTTAATCCGTTTGAACAATTAAGCTCACTCTGCCGTTATACTATCGAGTAAACGATGGGAGAGAATTTGCGAATTACCACTGTCATTTTCCTGCTGGTCGGCCTTTGTTTGATTGGCTGTGACGAGGAGGAAACGCCAACATCGGCAGCGGATGTTCTGCCAGCCAACCGGTACGAAGGGCATGTTGTAATCAACATGCGCGAATCAGCTCCGCCCTACTACCCTATTGAAAGAACCGATTCCGTGACCCTGTCGGTCTCAGGCGATGTTTACGCTCTCACCTTTCAGACAGACAAGAGCCACATTTGCGGTTCTATCGGGAAGATCAGCTACAACACAGAGGTAGGCTGGATCACCCTTGAGATAGAAAACACAACCGCCGCCCAATGCGATACGCTTCGCACGCCAAGAGGCTCGTTTGAATCCGAGATCAAAGGGAGAGATCTAAATATGACCGGGGAATACATCATTGGTCTCCCGAATTCAGACAGAGACGACACTATCAAGTACCGCTTTGATTTGACCGCCCCCTGATCCTACATCAGCTGTCCAATTTTATACATAGAAAAATAAACAGTCCAGGCCAGGTAGAGTGAGGCCAGCCCGACCGGAATCAGCAGGTATCTGCGCCACCGGGATTCAACCGCGCTTCCAATCATAATGTACAGAGGGAAGGCCACAACGATATGCCGGTAGTAGCAGTCGCAGGTCCCCATGGCAGGGGTAAAAAGCAGCACACCGATCATGAAAAGCTGCCAGCTGATCGGCAGTTTTCTATTGTACATGAACGGAAGGGTGATCAACAGAAACAGAACCATGATAAAGACAGGACTGCTGCCGGACATCTCCGTCAACACCCGGTAAAAGGTCATCAGCGGGAACGTGATCTCATGGCTGTAATAGTACTGGGCATGGATGCTGGTGTAGAGCAAGAAATTGTCGAATGCTATCCAATAGTATGCGAAATAAAGGAACATAGCCGCGCCGATTGCTCCGATAGAGGAAGCCACGTTGATCCGCTCCCTCTGAGTCATTTTCTTATAGTTGGCCAGCAAGTAGTATAGCAGGGGAAAGCCGATAACTGCGCCGGAGGGATATGTAACGGTCAGGAAACCGGTCAATGGGATCATCATCCAGGATCGATCTCTTTCCAGCAGGTATAGAATTGAGACGGCCAGCAAAAGGTAGAGGGCATAAGGAAATGCGGTCAGGAAATAGAATGATGAAGGGAAAATGACCAGGGCAATCAGGGAAGCAAGGGCAGCCCGTTCCCCCAATCTTTTTTCTGCCATCCGGTAAATCAAGAGCATACCCCCCAACAGGCTCAGCCAGCTAATCCCGAGAAGGGCGTAACGATGATCGACGCCCAGCCACCCAACAACTTTAGCAGTCATCGGGTAGAATGGGAACCAGCCAACGTTGCCACAGATAGCTTCCGGATTCCTGTCGCAGGGAAAGACCTGATAGCCATCGGCCGCAATAGAGAAGTAGTGCTCTGCATCCCAGATAATCATGGCCGGGACGAACGAATCATAGCGCGATTCGCCGATACGAAGACCAACGATCACGGAAACCATGAGCAGCAGCCAGAGGCCGAACGGGATCAGGAAACTTTTGCTTTTATAGTGACTTTTTATCATTAACTTATCTGTCAATATACAACGACCTAATATAATCGGTGGAATGAAATTTAGAAGTGGTAATCGTGCAGTTGGGGTTTTCTTTGTCGGAATGGCATTGTTTTACACACTGCCATACTTTTTGGAGTTGCACAATTGGGGCATCAGGGACTGGGACCTCTTTTCTACGATAACGGCGGTGCCGATTGGATCGATTATTGACTACGGTCAGTTCCCGTTCTGGAATCCATATCTGTTGGGCGGGAATATCCTATTCCATCATCCGGAAGTGGCGGTTTTTTCTCCCTTCATTTTTGTTCACTGGCTTTTTGGAGTAATTATCGGGCTCAAGATTCAGGTGGCGGTATGCTACTTGATTGGTTTTTGGGGCAGCTATCGTCTGGCCCAGTCGATAGGAATTTCGAGAATCGGGTCGGTATTGGTTTCGTTGAGCTACTTTGGCTCTATCCATTTTGCCCTGCACTTTGCCGAAGGGCATCTTCCATTCACGCATTTCTGCTTTTTGCCCTGGTTTGTTCTGTTGGTCAAAGAGTCGATTGGCAGACCGTCCAGAGCGGTGCTCGCGGCCGGGATATTGTGCCTGATGATTCTGGGGAATGGAGCGGCCGTCCCCCTTTTGTACACCACCCTCTTCTCGTCCTTATATTTTCTGGGACTCGCTATTCAGGAGTCGGAATGGAAGTATCTGAGGAATCTCGCTCTGGCCGGTTTGGGAGGTCTGGCTCTGTCGGCAGTGAAAGCAGTCCCCATGATAGTCTACCTCTATCAAAACCAGTGGGCTGGAAGTCCGCATGAGTCGATCCCGTTCAGCGCGCTCGGCAGTATCTTTTTTGGATATAAACATTCGCTTCTGGTACAGAATTTTCCCGAGCAGGTTTGGGCTTGGCATGAGTATGGCGCCTTTATCTCGCCGCTTCTGGTCCTTCTTGGCTTGGTCGCCCTCTGGCTCGCCTTTCGGAGGAGTATCATCTGGCTTGCCCTGTTGCTCTTTTTCCTCGCTCTCGGTCTCGGGGATCACGGGGCACTTTCTCCCTGGTCAATTCTGTCACATCTGCCCGGGTTTTCATCGGCTCGGGCCACCGGACGCGCTTTCCAGTTTGTGATTATGGCCGCCGCGTTTACAGGTGGGATCGGCTTTGATTTGCTGGTGGAACGATTCAAAAGGAGAGGAAGAAACGTTCAGGCCGTTCCAATCATTACCGCTGGCATAATTGTGCTAACGAACCTGCTCCTGGCCTGGCCGGTGGCCTCGGAAGCTTTCCGACGGGCTCCCCAATATGTGCACCGTTCTGATCTGTTTGAGCAGACCATTGAAGGTTCACAAACAGCTTATCGGAACTATCTTCAAAACCGAGGCTCCCTCGTAGCGCCGGTTCTCTCCGCTTATCACCCCAGTCGGGCACTGGTTGATCAGGCGGGGAACGTGATGTCCGAGTTTGTTCAGGCCGGGGCCGCGACGGTTCTTTTCAAAGAGTACACGCCCAATCGTATAACCTATTCCATAGATGGGACTCAGCCCGGAGAGATGATTGTCGGAATGGGGTTTGATGTTGGTTGGACGGTCGAAGATGGGCGGCGGTTGACCAGTCGGGATGGTCTGATTGTGGTTCCATTCGGCCCGGGGACTGAGAAAATCGTTCTGGAATATCGAACGCCATACTTTTATCACGGCCTTCTGATTTCGCTGATCTCTCTTGTCGGATTTCTCCTGGTTCTGTTTCAGTCCCGCCGCATATCCGCCTTGATCAAGTAATCTATTAGACGGCAACCCGTTGTCCCCGATCATAATACCGGTTGACATCAGGGTCCCATTTGGCTATTGTTGCCGATTGACAGGTCCTGAACAGTTGAGTGGAGAGTGGGTCACCCAGTTAGTGGAGTAGATTTCTTGGAAGATCATCACAATAATGTCTGGCTGTTTCTTGAAGCGCTGGCCCGTCGGCGTACTTTTATCGTACTGTTTACTCTGATTACGGTAATCTTGTCCACGGTGATTGTGGTCCTGTTGCCTGATTGGTATAATTCTTCAGCGCTCCTGTTGCCGCCTGCTGAAGAGACCCAGCCGGTGATCAATGTCAGCGGCGGGGATGGAGCCGGATTTGAGCTCAGCTCGTTGACAACTTCGGCCGATGTCCTGGTGCGTATTCTCAACAGCCGTGATATCTCCGACCGCATGGTGCGGAGCTTCTCCCTCATGGAGCGTCTCAATGCGGAAAGTATGCAGGACGCCGAAAAGAAACTGCAGGATGTGGTTGATATATATAAAACCGAAGAAGGGTTGTTGTATATATCGGTCGATGACAAGGACCCGGCCTTCGCGGCCAAGCTGGCCAATGGTTTCATCACCGAGCTTGATTCACTGACTCGGAGTGTTGCCAGTGCTCAGGCCAGAGAAAAGGTCAACTTTTTCAACGAGCGTCTGGTAATAGCTAATGAGCAGCTGGGTAAAGCGCGGATGGCATTCCAGGAGTTTCAGATTGAGAATCGCGCTCTTGATTTTGAAGAACAGACCCATCTGGCGATCGAACAGGCGATTCAGTTGCGTATCGAGTTGGCCGAGATTGATATCAATATACAACTGGCTGAACTAAACCTGAGTGGGGAAACAGGAAATCTATCGGAGATGCGCGGCCGGAAGAAGGCGATTCAGGAAAAACTGAAGACAATAGAATACGGGGGTTCAGAGAAATCTTATCTAACGCTGCCGCTCTCTTCAATTCCGGTCCTTCGCGGCAAGTATGACGAACTCTATGGAATGGTGAAAGTTTCCGAAGCTCTGACTTCCATGCTCATTCAACAAGTGGAGCAGGCAAAAATCCAGGAAGGTGGCCTGGTGGAATATTCCGTACTTGCGTATGCCCGAGAATCTGAGATTCCGGTTCGTCCGAATCGTTTGATGCTGCTCATTGTGGCCTGTTTCGGATCGCTGGGCATGGCAATATTTCTGGCCCTGCTACTGGAATATTTCAAGGTTCTGGCAGAAAAAAGCCCCCACGACTACGATCGGGCCGTCCTTTTTTATAACGCTTATCTGGGCTGGATGCCCGGAATGGGGAAAAAGAGCCGCAGGAAATAAAACTCGGTTTGTATTCGTGCGATCCAATCGTCGGCACCAGATTGTTTGTATAACAAACTGATGGTCCCGGCTCAGGAGAGAAAAGTTATATGACAACTTCCATAGTTCACTCCAGTATCAAGATTGATGACAGCTCTCACTACGGCGACTTCTGTGTTATCGGGAATAATGTGAAGATCGGACGTGGATGCGCCATCGGTCATCATGTCGTTATCCATGAGGATGTAGAGATTGGAGACAATGTCCGCATTGATGATTTCAGCGTGTTGGGTAAACTCCCCATGAAGGCGGCCAGTTCAGCCGTCACCCATATTAAGGAACTGGCTCCTTGTCGGATTGAGTCGGACTGTATCATCGGAAGTTCGGTAGTTATCTATCGTGGTTGTACAATCGGGCGGAAGGTCTTGGTCGCTGATCTGGCGACAATTAGGGAAGACGTAACGGTGGGGGAATACACGATTGTCGGGAGAGGGGTAGCAATAGAGAACAAGTGTACGATTGGCAGACGTGTTAAGCTGGAGACTAACTGCTACATTACGGCTATGTCGACACTTGAGGATCGAGTCTTTGTCGCTCCGTGCGTGGCAACGTCCAACGACAATTATCTCGGTCGGACAGAAAAAAGATTTGAGAAGTTTGGCGGGGTGATAATTAGAAAAGGCGGTCGGGTGGGGCTGAACGCGACTATCCTGCCGGGGAAAACGATCGGGCGCGATGCTGTCGTTGCGGCCGGCGCACTGGTAACAAAAGATGTACCGGACAAACAGATTGTATCCGGAATTCCGGCCCGGTTTTTCAGGGAAGTTCCTGCCGAGGAGCAGCTTGAAAATCAGGGTTGGGATGACATAAAGGAGAAATAGAATGGGCGTGCCACTACTGGATTTGTCTCGTCAATATGATTATTTGAAAGATGATCTGAATGCTGCCGTTTGCAGGGTTATGGCCCATTGTGGTTATATCCTCGGACCGGAAGTCAAGGAATTGGAACAGGCTATAGCTGAGTTGTGCAACGTTGGGCACGCGCGCGGGGTTGCCTCGGGAACCGACGCTCTCTTGCTGGCTCTCAAAGCGGCCGGAATTTGTCCGGGGGACGAAGTCATCACGACGAACTTCTCGTTCTTTGCAACTGCTGGAGTTGTTTCTCGTTTAGGAGCCAAACCTGTCTTTGTCGACATTGAACCGGACACCTATAACATTGATCCGAATCTGATTGAACAGGCGATCACGGCCAAAACAAAAGCGATAGTACCGGTACATCTGTTCGGCCAGTGTGCCGACATGGACCCTATCAACGAAATCGCCTCCAGGCATGGATTGAAAGTTATCGAAGATGCCGCTCAGGCAATTGGATCAGAATATAAAGGGAAACAAGCCGGCTCCATGTCTGATTTTGGCTGCTTCTCGTTCTACCCCTCCAAGAACCTGGGTGCGGCTGGCGATGGCGGCATTGTGGTCTGCGATGACAAAGAGTACGATGATCTGGTGGACATACTTCGCCTGCATGGTTCAAAGCCCAAATACTATCATCGCATTGTCGGCTATAACTCCAGACTGGCCACGCTGCAGGCGGCAGTTCTTCTGGTAAAACTCCCCTATCTTGATGGGTGGTCTCGTAAGCGGATTGAACATGCCGGAATCTACAACGAAGCGTTCGCCGATCTGGACACAGTTCGGACACCGGTCGTGAAAGAGTACACTACTTTTCATATCTACAACCAGTATACTATTGCTGTGCCGGAGCGGGATAAAGTCCAGCAGTTTTTAAGGGAGCGTGGCATTGGTAACGAGATTTATTATCCGGTACCGTTCCATATGCAGGACTGTTTCTCTGACCTTGGCTATGCCGCCGATGATTTCCCCGTCACGAGGAAAGCGGCAGCCGAAGTTCTCTCCATTCCTGTCTACCCAGAGATGACCGAATCCGAACAGCAGGAAGTTATTGCGGCGGTGCGAGAAGCTGTTGCGGCTGTGGCTGTCTGATTCTCGGGACAGAGATTGTTTTGGACTTTGTTTCCGGCGGTCAACGCATCAGAGAAATGGATTTGGCTTTCATATTAGTTGAAAAGAGCAGACTCCGGGGCTATCATACCCAGATATGAAAACCAAGGGCACAGTCTATTCAATAGTGGGAGCAAGACCCCAGTTTATCAAACTGGCCCCTCTTGCCAGGGTTCTTTCAAAAAAGCTGCGGCATGTTATTGTGCATACCGGGCAGCATTATGATCATAATATGTCCGGTGTTTTTTTTAGACAACTCGGTATTCCGAAAGCAAATGTGAATCTGAATATCGGTGGCGTAACGCACGGAGCTATGACCGGACGTATGCTGGAGGAACTGGAAGCGCTCTTTTTGCAGCGTCGGCCGGATGCGGTGGTCGTCTATGGAGACACCAACAGCACGCTGGCCGGGGCACTGGCTGCTTCCAAACTATCTATCCCGGTGGCTCATGTGGAATCAGGCCTGCGTTCGTTTGTGCCGGACATGCCGGAAGAAATCAATCGGCGCGTTACTGATCAACTGGCCCAACTCCTTTTTTGTCCTACCGAGACAGCCATTCGGAATCTCAGGCGCGAAGGAATCAAAGAGGGTGTTGTCCGTTCCGGCGATTTGATGTATGAACTGCTGCATGACTCCGGGAACGTGATTCGGGGCAACACACGCTTTCTCAAAGCCCAGGGGTTGGAACAGGACCAGTTTGGTCTGCTGACTTTCCATCGGGCTTGCAATACGGATTCGCGCGAGAACCTGATCCGTTTGTGCGAAATCCTGGATGATGCAAAACTTCCCATCCTGTTCCCACTGCATCCGAGAACCAGAAAATCGCTGCAAAAAAATCGTCTGTTGAGCCGCCTGAAAAAAAACAAGCAGCTCATGATTTGTGATCCGCTTGGGTATCGTGACCTTTTGACCGCCGCCTGTTTCGCCAGGTTTGTCATGACCGATTCCGGTGGACTGCAAAAAGAAGCTCTGTTTCTCGGAACGCCGGTCCTCACTCTTAGGAATGAAACAGAGTGGGTGGAGCTTCTAAAAAAAGGGAACCGTCTGGTTTCACTGGATAAGGCAAAAGTTCTGGCCGCCTGGAAACGACCCGGCAAAGTCTCTGTTATCGACCATCGCATTGGCAGAAAACGTCCTTCACAGATTATTGCTTCGAGCCTGGTGACCTATCTGAAAGGAGTCTAATTGACTTCTTCGACAATACGAAACGCTATTTTCGGTGTGGCGGGAGTTACTTTCCTGTCAAAGTTTCTCGGCTTTTTAAGAGAGATGGTTATTGCCGACCGCTTTGGCACTTCGGCTCTGTACGATACTTACCTGATCGCTATCATGCTTCCCGCTCTGCTGGCTGGCATTTTCAACTACGCCGGGGTCTATCTGCTGGTTCCCTTTTTGTCGCGCAAAATGGCCGTTGTGGAAGAACCAATGACATTGAAATCAGTCTGGCCGGTAGTCAACAGCTACTTCCTGCTGTCGGTTCTGGCCACGGCGTTGATTTATTTCTTTGCTCCGCTGGCTATGAAACTCTGGGCCGGTGAGTACGGTGCCGAAGAGTTTGCGCGCATTGTCTTTTTTGCGCGGTTGACTTCGCTAATGGTTATCCTGATGACTATCGAAGCGATCTCTCGTGCCTTTCTCAATGTTCGGTCGGTCTTCACTTACACAGCAGCCGGTTATATTGTCTTCAATCTTTTCTCGATTGGCGCCGTCCTGCTGTTTTCTGAACAGTTGTCGATTGGAGCGGTTGCGCTGGGGTTGGTGGGCGGACTCGTTTTGCAGAATATCTATTTGTTGGCCCGGGTCTTTGGCCTGATTCCACGATTCGGTTTTTGCTGGTCACTGTTTGGTGTTGAAGCGCGGACACTGTTGGCTACGGCCTCACTCTTGCTTCTTATTGAAGCTATCAACCGATCCTATTTTCTGATAGATCGTTACTTTGCGGCCCCTTTTGGCGAAGGGATTATTTCGGCCCTGAATTATTGCCAGGTTCTGGTCCAGTTACCGGATGCCGTGGTCGGCTTTGCTATCGGTACGGTTCTGTTTCCGTTTTTTGCTCGTGCTACCATGTCAGACAACCAGGCTCAGTTCGGCAAAATATATAGTCGGGCGATATCGGCGGCTGTGCTGATCGCCATTCCTCTGGCCGGGTTTGTCTATGTGGGGGCCGAAGAACTCATCAGCCTGGTCTTCCAGCGCGGCCGGTTTGACGCTTACTCGGTGGAGATTACTTCCCTCATACTGCGGCCATATGCGCCGACCATTGTCGCCCTGTTCATAATATCAACTTCAATTCGCGCCGCTTATTCCGGCGGCTGGGCCAAACCGGTTCTCGGTTTGGTGCTGGTGGCGTTTGTCCTGAAATTCACCGGAACAGCCTACCTGCCCGAGTGGCTTGGCTATCCCGGTATCTCAGCGGCAACTTCGCTGGCCTTTCTGGTGATGGCCCTGCTGTTGGTGTTCCTAATCTCAAGACGGACAGTGGGAGGGGAACGCAAGGTGTTCACCTTCTTTCTCGCCCGCATGTTTCTGGCCGGACCAATTGCTACCGTGGCCGTATTGTCTCTCAAGGAATATGCTCTGCCTACGCTGGCGCCATCGGTTCCAAACCAATTGCTGATGTTGACGGGCGTGTTTGCGGCAGTAGCCCTGCTGTTTCTGGTAGTGCTGGTCCTGCTCGGCGGAGGGGATTCGTTAACAAAGTTAATCGGCGAGGCCCGAAAGCGGAGTCTCTCCGGAGAATCGACTGCTAACGGAGTGTCGCCATGAGTCGTGGACGTGTAGTTGTTTTTGGCTGGGCAGTTTCGGCACACGTTCAGCGCTGGCTGCCCGCTATGGCCGAAACAGGCTTTGAGATGAAGCTGATCTCTCTGGGTGACGAATCACGTGGTGACGAATCACGTGGTGACGAGTCACGTGGTGCCGCATCACGGGCGGATGACCCACTCGAAGGAATCGAGACGGTGTGCCTTCCACGAGCGGGACAGATCAGTTACTATACGCTTAGATCAAGGGCCGCAAAGCTGGCTCATCGCATGAATCCAGACCTGATCCATGTACACTACGCCGGAGGGTTTGGACTGTGGGCAATAAAAGCCAAACTACATCCAACGCTGGTGTCGGTCTGGGGTTCCGATGTGGAAAATGCGTACGTTAGTCGTATCAAAAGACACTGGCTGAAACGGACTCTGGATTATGCGGACCGAGTAACCGCCACAAGCAACTACCTGGCCAAAGCAGCGGCTGATATTGCTCCGGAAGTATCGGCCAAGCTCTCTGTCATTCCTTTCGGGGTGACGCGTCCGGCGAAAATTGCCCCGCTTCCTCCCATGCCACCGTTGAGAATCTGCTACCTGAAAGCGCACGAACAGGTATATGGTCCGGATGTCCTGTTGAAAGCCATAAGTCTGGCCAAAGAGAATGGAGTGGAGATTGCACTTACCATGGCCGGTCAGGGAGCGCTCACGGAGAGTCTCAAAAAACTGGCCGGGGAATTGAAAATCAGGGAGCAGGTTGATTTTGTCGGGCAGGTCAGTTTGTCGGAAATCTATCCCCTCCTAAACAGACATCATCTTCTGGTTATGCCTTCGCGCAGGGAGTCGTTTGGAGTGGCCGCCCTTGAAAGCGGGATTTGCGGCCGTCCGGTAATCGCAAGCGATGTTGGCGGCATTTCCGAAATTGTCAGGCATGGGAAAACCGGTCTGTTGGTTGCACCGGACGACCCGCAAGAGCTTTTCAAAGCTATAATTGAACTGGCTTCCAACTCTGAACTGATGGCGACAATGGGAGAAAGTGGCCGAACCGTTGTGGAGAAAAACTACCTCTGGGAGCAGTCAGTTGAGAAGATGGCTAACTTATATGAAAGGTTAATCAGTGTCCGGAGAAAATAAAAAGCGGATACCGCTCTTTGATCTGGTTCTGGAGCAGGCTGCTAAAGAGGAAGTACATGCTTGTCTCGATTCCGGCTGGCTCACGAGCGGACCTCGGGTGGAGATGCTCGAAAAGAGAGTAGCAGAGTTTTTGGGGATGGAGCATGCCGCCGCCGTCAGTTCCTGCACTACCGGGCTCCAGATAGTCCTCTCAATACTTGGAGCCGGGCGGGGGAAGGAAGTGATAACCTCGCCGTACACTTTTGCCGGGACGATTGAGGCAATCATGCATGCCGGAGCCAGACCGGTGCTGGCTGATATCAATCCAAGCACACTTAATGTTGACCCGGATGATATAGAGCGGAAAATCACCGACAAAACAGCAGCCGTTGTTCCGGTTGATATTGCCGGTTATCCCTGCGACTATGGTAGAATTGGAGCGTTGTGTGAGACGGCTGGGATTCCGCTGATATCAGATTCGGCGCATGCAATTGCGGCAACATATCAGTCCCAATCCGTGCCACATCATACCGATACCTCAATCTACTCTTTTTACTCAACCAAAAATCTGACCTGCGGCGAGGGGGGGATGGTCGTCTCAAAGCATAAAGAATTGATCGAAACAATCAAGCTCCTCAGGCGGCATGCCTTGTCAGTCTCAACCAAAGAGCGCTCCGATTCCGGTCGTGCCGGGTATGATATCCATCATCTTGGATTCAAAGCCAATCTCTCGGACCTGCACGCTGCTGTCGGTCTGGGGCAGCTGACCGTTCTGGAGAAAAATCAGTGCGAGCGGTCGAGATTGGCCGATCGCTACCGGGAAATTCTGTCTGATCTGGATCAGTTTTGTGAACTACCTGGTCAGCGGGGCGAGTACGGGCATGGTTGGCATCTGTTCATTATCAAGCTGCACCTTCCCCGCCTGAGAATTGACCGGGATCAACTGCTCAAGGAGATGCTTGATTACGGGATAGAGTGTGGCGTGCATTTTCAACCGCTATATGAATTCTCTTTCTTCAGAGATACCCTGGCATTGACAGAAGAGCAGTTTCCCCAGACTTCGGCCGTAAGCAAAAGAGTTCTCTCGCTTCCATTTTATCCCGGCTTGAGCGACTCCGACCTGGAATATGTTTGTGACACGCTCAGGAATGTTTTGACTAAGAATTCCAATTGAGTCCGGTTTACGTTTTCCGCTCTTGATTTGTCGCATCAGCATGACTTGTCATATCGATAGAAATTTATTATTAATAGAATATGCCTGCAAATCTACCGCCACAGTATTATGAGTTAGAGCGCGAGTATAAAGCGGAGCGCGACCCGCGCGAGAGACTTCGCCTGGCCCAGGAACTTCTGAGAATGATGCCGAAACATAAGGGGACGGCCAAGCTCCAGGCAGACATGAAGGCCAAGATATCCAAGCATCGTAAAGCCCTCGAAGGAGGAGAGAAATCGCACGGGGCCAGGCAGGCTCCGGCTCACGATCATGTGGAGAAGGAGGGGGCGGGGCAGGTCATTCTGATTGGGCCGCCGAACAGCGGGAAATCCTCGTTGCTTGAGAGTCTCAGCCATGCCAAACCACTGGTGGCCGACTATCCCTATGCCACCAGAGAACCGCTGGCCGGGATGATGATGTATGGAACGGTGCAGATTCAGCTGATAGATACGCCGCCCATATCTGCCGAGTCGTTTGAAGGTTACCTTTCCAGTCTTATCCGCAATGCCGACATGGTTGTGCTGGTGGCTGATCTGGCTACCGATACAATGGAGAATGATCTGAAAGTCGTCACGGAATTGCTCGATGAAAAGCGGATCATTCTAAAGCCGGAAATTACCGAAGAACCGGAAGACGCGCGATACTGCTACAAAAAAACAATCATCTGTGCCCACAAGGAATATGATGATGAAGATGGTTCTCGTTACGCCAGACTGAAAGAGAATTTCGACAGTTTTGTGATAGCGCCAACTTCGATACTGGATGATGACAGTCTCAACGGATTCAGGAAGGCGGTTTTTGACGGTTTGCAGATAATGCGAGTCTTCACCAAACCGGTCGGGCATGAAGCTGATTTCCATGATCCGATTATCCTTCCTATAGGCGGGAATGTGGAACAGGCAGCTACTACTCTTCATCGTGACTTCGCTCAAAAACTGAAATTTGCCAAAATATGGGGGGAAGGGAAGTTTGATGGTCAGCGGGTCCAGGGGGATTTTGTCCTCAGCGATGGTGATATTATCGAATTCCATACATAACTTCCGGGCTAAACCGATGGTGGCTGATTCTCGGCAAGTCATGTTTTACTTCAACAATCCGAGCTTCGACCGGCTCAGTATGACTCAGTTCTAAATTACTCCGAACATATTTCTGTCTGTATAATGCTTGACAGTAGAAACAAGAACCGCGAGTTTTAGAAAATGAATGACCGTCCAAAATACAATTTTCATGATATTATCTGGGCGCCGATACAGGCGCTGAAGGCAAAAAAGATTCTCGTGATGACAGTTTCGCTGGTGGCGGCAATGCTGGTTTTTGACCTGTTCGCTTATCTTGCCCCGGCCGCCGAGGGAGAGAATCTGGAGCAGATCTGGGCCGCTTATGGATTCTTCCCGGTCTACAGTATTAGCTACGCCGGTACTTTTGGACAGGTGATTTACGCCCTTGGTGCTGTGGCTGCCTTGCTGGTGGTTATGATGGGGATGTTTTGTGTGGCGGCTATTGAGGTCGAGGATGTGCGTGGCAATCCCTTTATGTCGGCTCGCAAAGCGCTTAAATTTGGTCTGGACCGCTTCAACCAGCTGATTCTCTCGGAACTGGCCATTGGCGCTTTTCTCGGCTTTATTGTTCTACTCTTTGTCATTTTTGGGCTGATCGGTCGCATTCCGTATCTGGGTGAGTGGATTGTAGCCGCTTTCTTTGTCTTGCCCGGCTTTGTTGTCGCCATCATCACGCTGTTTGTCTTTGTCGTATTCCAGATATCGCTGTTGCTAATGCCGGCAGTGGCGGCGGCAGACAAAACAGAAGAATCTTTCCAGACAATTCTGCAGACTTTTTCAACGGTTATTCGCCAGCCTTTCCGCTGGGGTGGATATACGCTGTACGCACTGGTGGTCGGGAAACTGGCTGCCTTTGTCTACGCCTATTTCTGCTACCGGGCGGTGCAGTTCTCAACCTGGGCCTCGGCTCTGGGCGGGGGAGACAAGATTGAAGGGCTGGTTCGCTCCGGTCTTTCCCACTTGCCGCTTCATTCTGACCTGGTTGATCAGACCATGTCCGCTTTGCCGGGATTGGATTGGTCAATATCTATCAGCAAGTACGCCACCGGCGGGACGGATATGGCGGCTGGCTACCTGATGTCGGTCATGCTCTTTTTGGTCTTTGCTTCCATCATTGGATACTTTCTGGCCATTCTGGCTACCGCTCAAGCGCGAACCTATATCGCCATTCGGTATATTTCTGACGGCTACGAACTTCATACCGAAGACTCCCTTTTCCATCAGGATGAGAACCTCAATCCACCGATAAAAGATGAAGAGTCGCGTGCGTCCTGAACCGACCAATCCATGACCATCATCCGCTCCATATCAAAGATGCAAAAACTCTCAAGGGAGCTGGCGGCCGAAGGAAAAAGAATCGGTCTGGTACCAACCATGGGGTTTTTGCATGATGGGCACACTTCGCTGATTAAGAGAGCCGCTCGGAGCTCGGATGTGGTCATCACCACTATCTTTGTCAACCCGACCCAGTTTGCCCCCAATGAAGATCTGTCCAGATATCCCCGCGATGAAAAAGGGGATATCGCTAAGATCAAATCCGCCGGAGGTGAAGTTATATTCATCCCCAAAGCGACCGACATTTACCCTGAAGAATTTCAGACCTATGTGAATGTCGAAAAACTGACCCTGACCCTGGAAGGGAAAGTGCGGCCAACTCATTTCCGAGGTGTGACAACAGTGGTGGCCAAGCTCTTCAATCTCACGAGGCCTGATCTGGCTGTATTTGGGATGAAAGATTACCAGCAGGCGATAGTTCTCAAGCAGATGACCCGCGATCTGGGCTACCCGATCAAGTTTGTCATCGCGCCCACTGTCCGGGAGCGTGACGGTTTGGCGATGTCTTCGCGTAATAAATACTTCACCGAAACTCAGCGGCCCGAAGCGCGAGCGCTGTATTATGCTCTTCGCACGGCCAGGGAGATGGTCAGGTCCGGATGCAAAGAGACCAGTCTCATCCGGCGCGAGATGAAAGCGGTTATCAAGGCTACCTGTCGGACGGCACAAGTTGAGTATATAGAGTTTACTCATTTGGAATCGCTCAAGCCGGTCAAGCAGATTGCCAAAGGGACAATCTGCTCGCTTGCGGTACGGATGCATGGTGTCCGCTTGATTGATAATATGAAGCTGCTATAGCCAAGTTGGCCGCATCGCAGGGATGCTGCCCTACATTGGTTCTACCTTCCGAATACTAACCAACCCTTGGCCTATTGAAGTGTGCATTTCGTGCAGGCCGTATCTTTTCCAACAATTGTATTGACCTTTGACAATCCGCATATTTATTGACTCTCAAATTAATGACAGGAAGTGCAAATTGAGAGCAGAGAATGAGTAAAAAAACCAACATAAAGATAGAATCGCCCGGCGTAAATGTGGCCGTGGTAAAAAAAGATGATGATGGCTGGAAATTCCTCCTGCTGAAGCGAGCCGAATCTGAATCGTACGGTGGATTCTGGGGCTTTCTGACCGGCGGCAAAGAGGGGGACGAGACAGTCGCACAGGTGGTGGTTCGGGAATTGAAGGAGGAGATAGGTCTTGCCCCTCGCGCAATGTGGGCGACCGAGTATCTCATCCAGTTTTATGAACCGGAATATGACGCTATCTGGATTCTGCCCTTGATAGTAGCAGTTGTGACCCCGGATACGAAAATCACTCTTTCAGCAGAAAACGATGAGTTCCGCTGGCTTTCGTCCCGCAAGGCGCGTCACCTGGTCAGTTGGAACAATCTGATGCAGTCGATTGATAGGATCAGCGAGGAGTTGGAGATTTACCCGGCCAAGAATTGGGTAGAGATAATCGCCTGAGTCCAATAGGAATCCTAGTTTGCGGATGGACTGGGGTCTGTAGTAGAAGGTGGTGTGCCACCCGGCCAAGAATTGGGTAGAGATAATCGCCTGAGTCCAATAGGAATCCTGGTTTGCGGATGGACCGGGGTCTGTAGTAAAAGGTGGTGTGCCACCCGGCCAAGAATTGGGTAGGGATAACCGCTTAGGGCTGGAAGCAGCCTTCCTTTGTTCTTGTAATGTTAGTCGGAACTAACTGGCAGAGAGTCTGTTATAAGGGGAGGAGGCTGTGAGCCAAGTGCCTAAAGCGCTTGCGCAGACTCCAGAATTGAGTATATTGTCTGCCCGAATGGAGTAGGTAAGAAATGATGATAACGGTCTGCAAATCGAAAATCCATCGCGCCACTGTCACCGATTGTGACTTGGAATATGTTGGTTCGATCACTATTGACCGTGACCTGATGGACAAAGCCAATCTGGTGGAGTGGGAAAAAGTGGCCGTGGCTAATATTGCCAATGGGCAGCGATTTGAGACATATGTCATTGAGGGGAAGCGGGGTTCCGGGGAGATTGTGGTCAATGGAGCCGCGGCGCGATTGGTCAACAAAGGGGATCTGGTGATTATTATCGCTTATGGTCATCTGCATACTGACGAAGTCGAAGGTTTCCAGCCAAAAGTAGTTCATGTCGACCAGTCTAATCGTCAAATCGATGCTTGAATCCGGGCTTTTTCCACCAAAAGTAAATCATCGCAACCAAGGGAGTATAATCTGTGACTGACAAAAGAGCTGCTATTGTCCTGGCCGCCGGAAAAGGGAAGCGGATGAAATCTGATCTTCCCAAGGTTCTGCACGAGATCAACGGCCAACCGATCATAAAAATTCTGCTGGATACGCTTGTCTCTCTAAATTTTGACCGGATTGTTGTTGTGGTCGGTTACAAGGGAGAGATGGTCCAGAGGGCTATAGCGGACTACCCGGCCACGGTTGTCTGGCAGCGTAAGCAGTTGGGAACCGGGCATGCGGTGATGATGGCCGAAGAGGCTATGAAAGGTTTTGACGGGACGACCCTGATTGCCCTGGGAGATGTTCCTTTCCTGTCAGCCTCGAGTATTGAAAAACTCATGGATACGCACCGGGAGAGCGCGGCCAAAGCAACCTGTTTGTCCGCTATTCTTGACGATCCGACCGGGTATGGTAGAATTGTCCGGGAACCGGGGACAGATATTCTCAAGAGCATTGTTGAACATAAAGATGCTCCTGAGGAAGTCAGAAAAATTAACGAGATCAACAGCGGCACTTTCTGCTATGACAATCTCGCTCTCTTTGAGACACTCAAGGCAATCGGAAATGACAATAGCCAAGCGGAATACTACCTGACCGATACGATTAAGCTGCTGCACGATAAAGGCTTGCGCGTCTCGGTCGTGGCCAGTGAAAACCCTGATGAACTTCGCGGAGTCAATTCGGCCGAGCAGCTCTCTCAGCTTGGTGAGATTTTTGCCGACAGGTTCTAAAAGAGTTTGTTTTTTTGATCCTATAGCCCGATCTGTACGTATTAATTAAGAGAAAGACAGGCTTTTGGATTCGTTTTCTGGTTGACGACTCCCAAGCTATTCGGTAGATTTGGATCAGCTAAGGAATAACAGATGGTAAAGAAGTTTCTCGCTTTCACATTCATAGCTCTCTTTTTGGTCTCTGCGGTATCAGCCCAGTTTGTTGATGATGCCTCAACTTCGAGCTATAAGAGTAGCAATCTCGACCTTGCCCCGGCGGTCTCTCCATTTTCTCTGATCGATTTCTCCCGGGTGCGGTGGTCTAATAGTTACTCGGTTTCCTTTTTCTCTGGTGGAAACAGTTCCGGCTCTTTGGGAATGTGGAATTCGAATGTGTCCTACGATCTTTCTCGCTCACTTTCAATTGGCCTCAATGTTAATTTGCTGCATAGTCCAAGCGGTCTACTGGGGAACACAAATAGTGATGCGATTATCCTGCCCGGATTTTCGCTTGATTATCATCCCTCCAGAAATTTCAATCTTCGCATTGATTACAGGACCTTGGATATTCAGCGGAACTCATGGTACAGGAGGGGATACTGACGATAGCTCGATGAATTACAATGACGGTAACATCCGTCTGCCCCTCTTCACTTGATCTCCCGCCCTCTAAGCGTTAAATGCAAAAATCAGATAAGAAAATCAAAACAAAAAACAAGAACTCCGCGCAAAAAGGTGTCCTCCGCAAGTACAGCCGTTTGTTATTTATGCCTCTGCTTGTGGTCGCATTCTCCGTAGCTGTGGTCTATGCCACGGTTGTGGTGGGAAGACTAACCAACGAAGTCTCCTATGAGCTGAAACTTCCGGATAATATCGTACGACTGCAGGTACTCAACGCTTCGTCTGATGCCGGTGCCATGCGGGAATTGTGCCAGTTTCTCTCTGAGTACAAAAGTGATCAGGTGGAGTTTATGGTGGTAGACAGCTCAAAAGTTAATCGACTCTCCGTATCTGAGACCATTGTGATCTCCCGGGAGGCGGATTTGACCGCAGCCGTTTTGACTTCGGAACTGGTCGGGTGCGATCCCTCGCTTCTTAAGTTCAAACCGCTGGAATTCAATACTGATCTTGTCACGGTCTCAATTGTGATTGGTGATGACATAGATATGCAGCAGATAAACGACAATATTATAAAAGAGGACAGATAAGCAAAACTTTGGCAGATTTGACCGCACTGGAACTGGCCCGCAAGGCGGGTCAACTCGCCCTCACCCGCAAAGGCTTTGATGTGAGAATTCTCAATGTTAGAGAGATATCTTCGGTCTGCGACTATTTTGTGATCGCATCGGGAGATGCCGATGTACAAGTCAAGGCGATTGCAAGGGCTATTGATGATGGCTTGCTGGAGGAAGGGGTTAAACCGTACCACCGCGAAGGCGCATCCGATGGCAAATGGGTATTGCTGGACTACATTGATGTTGTGGTTCACATCTTCCTTGAACCGATCAGGCAGTTTTATGCCCTTGAAAAACTCTGGGGGGATGCCCCCGTGGAAGAATTGTCGGATAATTGATATTTGGTTTGTCATAAACAATATATTCAAATAGGAACTGAAAATGGAACTGGCTGAACTAAAAACTAAAACGATAGCTGATCTGCTCAAGATTGCCGAAGGGAAGGATATTCCAGGTGTTTCGGGATTGCGCAAGCAGGAGCTGATATACAAGATTATGGAGAATGCTTCTTCGTCAGAAGGAATCATTCTGGCCGAAGGTGTCCTGGAGATTTTGGAAGAAGGATACGGGTTCCTTCGCTCTCCCGACTACAACTACCTCCCCGGGCAGGATGACATTTATGTCTCTCCGAGCCAGATCAAACGGTTTGATCTGCGGACCGGTGACATAGTTTCCGGTCAGGTGCGTCCGCCCAAAGATAACGAACGATATTTCGCGCTTTTGAAAATTGAGGCGGTTAACTATGAAGAGCCCGATGTAGCCAAGCATAAATCACTCTTTGACAACCTTACTCCTCTTTATCCGCAGGAAGCTTTTAAGCTCGAAGTTAACCCGGATGATGTAACCACGCGCATTATTGATCTGATGTGTCCTATCGGCAAGGGACAGCGCGCCCTGATAACTTCGCCACCCAAAGCAGGTAAGACCATAATCCTGCAGAAGATCGCTCAGTCGATAGCTACCAATCACCCCGAAGTCAAGCTGATCGTTTTGCTCATTGATGAGCGGCCCGAAGAAGTTACCGACATGAAACGCTCGGTGCGGGGCGAAGTGGTCTCTTCGACCTTTGACGAACCGGCCGAGCGCCATGTTCAGGTAGCCAAGATGGTCCTGGAGAAATCCAAGCGACTGGTGGAGCATGGCCATGACGTGGTTATTTTGCTCGATTCCATCACTCGTCTGGCCCGCGCCCACAACTCGGTGGTACCGCATTCCGGCAAAATCCTCTCCGGTGGTGTTGACTCCAATGCCCTGCACAAACCCAAGCGTTTCTTTGGCGCTGCCCGGAATATTGAAGAGGGCGGCTCATTGTCAATTATCGCTACGGCCCTGATAGAGACCGGGTCGCGCATGGACGAAGTCATTTTTGAGGAATTCAAAGGGACCGGTAACATGGAGATGGTTATGGACCGTCGCCTGGCCGACCGGAGAATCTTCCCGGCCATGGATATCAATCGTTCTTCAACACGTAAAGAGGAACTCTTGATGGAGGCGGACATCCTCACCAAAGTCTGGATTCTGCGTAAGTTCCTGGCTGAAATGAGTCCGGTCGATGCAATGGAGTTCCTGCTGGATCGCATTAGGAAAACGAAAAACAACGAACGCTTCCTGGCTTCAATGAAAGACTGAGGATGTTTAGTTGCAGTGTTTAACCTCGTGCTTCTATCAGGAGCGCGAGGTTTTTTTATCGGCTTGGGAAAATGTGGGGGGAGATTGGGATCGGTTTTTTTTTAGCTCATCCTGGCAGTCTACTCTATTTACGCCAGCGCTGCGGCTTACTTGAGTGATTTG